>CACGZX010000005.1 GCA_902577625.1 uncultured Pelagibacteraceae bacterium | reverse complement strand
AATTCTGAAACTCCTTGTACTAATAAGAAAACAATACCAAACCATAAACATGATTTAATAGGCCACATATATGGCATCCATGTTGTATCCATTCCTCTTTCTCCACGCATTATTGATTCTTGAAGAAAACCAGTTGTCATATAAAGAAAGACAATTAAACCTGGAAAATAAAATACTATATATAAAACAAAATCTATTAAGCCTTGATTCTTTACTTTAAAATTTCTGTATAAGAAGTCTGCTCTAATATGAACTCCTTTTGATAGTGCATAACCAGCACCCAACATAAATAAAGCTCCATAAAGAAATCTACTAATATCGTATGCCCAAATTGTAGGAGCTAAAAACAATTTTCTTGCAATAACTTCGTAGGTCATTGCTAAAATAAGTGGCATTAAAATCCAACAAACAATATTACCAATTACTTTGCTAAATTTATCAATTGAAGTAATGGATTTAGCCATCCATTTAGGCATGTCATCAGGCATTTTACCCGAGCCACCTCTTCTCTCAGCAATCATTTCATCTGAAATATCTAGTTTACCTGGTTCTTCTGCCATAATTTCCTTAAAAAAAAAGCGGACTTATAATTTAATTTAAGTCCGCTTTTATATATTTTTTTATCTTATTACTTCTACTTCAATGTCGCTGCGTGAGCCATTCCTAGCTTAGCATTTGACATTTGAGCACCACTCCAGAATGGAACAGCAATATCTGCAAAGTTCTTCATAGAAGTGTAAACTTCATTAAAGAATGCATTTTCTTTTGCATTTTTATTTAAAGTTGCTTTTGCGGCTGCCATATATTCTGTGAAATAATCAGAAGGAGTATCTTCTAATATAACACCATGCTTATTAGTTAATTCAGCAAGTGCTTTTCCATTTTCATAAATTCTATAGCTTAAAGATTTAGCTAATGAAGCGTTTGCTGCTACTTCTAATGATTTTTTCTCATGAGCGCTTAAACTATTATAAGTTTTACCAGTCATGTAAAAGTCAGCATTTACTACAACTTGGTGTAAACCTTGTAAGTAATAGTGCTTAAGAACTTTTTGGAAACCAAATACTAGATCTGGTTTTGGACAACACCACTCAGCTGCATCAATTGTTCCAGCTTGTAATGCAGGTAGAATATCTCCACCTCCCATAGCTACAGATGCTATACCGATGTCTTTATAAGTTTGTCCTGGAATTCCCGGAGGAGTTCTAAACTTATATTTTCTAAAGTCAGCCATATTTTTAATTGGCTTTGGAAACCAACCTAAAGCTTCTGGTCCAACTGGTTGAAGCATAAATCCCTTTATGTCTCTTCCCATTTCTTTCCATAATCTATCATATAACTCTTTACCACCACCGTATTGGAACCATGATAAGAATGCTATATTGTCGATACCAACTCCACCACCAGCTACTGGCGAACCAAATAGCATAGCAGCTGGATGATCGCCTGACCAATAGTGTGTCCAAGCGAAACCGCAGTCTATCAAACCTTTGTCTACAGCATCTAGAGTTTCTTTAACTCCAACTACTGTTCCAGCAGGCATGATTTCAAATTTTAGTGACCCACTTGTTAGTGCAGTAACAGTATCTGTGAAGTCTTTTAACATTACAACTTCATCAGCTTTAGCACTGATAACAGTTTGGCACTTTAATGTTTTTGCTGCATTAGCACTAGTTGTAAAACCAAGAACTAAAGAAACAGCAAATATCATTGAAATGATTTTTTTCATTATAATTTCCCTCTTATTGTTTTTTTTAAAAATGAAGTGTCTCAAAAATAAAAATTTAAAACAAGTAGAAATATATAAAATCTTGTCGCTATTATTGCTGGTAATGCTGGAATTTTTGATTTTAACCTTTATAAGCATTCTAAACTAATGGATAATTTTGATTTTATAATAATTGGAGCAGGATCTGCAGGTTGTGTTTTGGCTAATAGATTATCTGACAATCCTAAAAACAAGGTCCTACTTTTAGAAGCTGGAGGCAAAGATAGTTATCCTTGGATACATATTCCAGTTGGATATTACAAAACCATGCATAATCCAAAAGTTGATTGGTGTTTTAAAACAGAAAAAGATGAAACTATGAATAATAGATCTATTAGGTACCCTAGAGGTAAAACTTTAGGTGGTAGTTCTTCAATAAATGGACTGATTTGGATTAGAGGACAAAGTAATGATTATAATAACTGGAGACAGCAAGGTAATACTGGTTGGGGCTGGGACGATGTACTTCCATATTTTTTAAAATCAGAAAATAACGAGATGGGTAAAAGTGAATTTCATAACAATAGTGGTCCAATAACAGTTTCGAATAAAAGAATTAACTTAAAAATGTTAGAAGAATTTCAAAATGCTGCTGAAGAAATAGGTATACCCAGAACTAATGATTTTAATACAGGAGATAATTTTGGTGTTGGATACTTTCAGTTTACGACAAGCTACAAAAAATTATTAAAATTAAGATGTAGTGCGGCAAAGGGATATCTTAACCCAGTTAAAAATAGAGCAAATTTAAAAATTATTGTAAATGCGCATGTAGAAAAAATAAATTTTCAAGGTAAAAAAGCTGTAGGTGTGAATTATTATGTTGGACACAAAATAAATAGTGTAACTGCAAATAAAGAGGTTATTTTGTCAGCCGGATCGATAGGTTCACCTCATATTCTACAAGTTTCAGGAATTGGTGATAAAGAAAAATTAAAAAAACATGGCATAAATATAGTTAATGAATTGGGCGGTGTTGGTAAAAATTTACAAGATCATCTTATGTTTAGGCCTGTTTACAAAGTAAAAAATTTAAAATCATTAAACAAAAAGATAAATAGTTTATTTGGAAATTTATTAATTGGCTTAGAGTATATTTTTAAACAAAGTGGTCCCATGACTATGGGTGCAAGCCAAGTTTGTGGTTTTTTAAAAAGTGATTCTTCTAGAGCCACACCTAATCTTCAATTTCATGTTCAGCCAATTAGCACTGATATATTGGGTGCAACTAAAATGCACGATTTTGAAGGGATCACACCTACAATAGCAAATGTTAGACCAACTAGTAGAGGTGAAATTAACATAACCAGTAAAGACAGTAGAGATAATCCAAAAATTAAAATGAACTATCTTTCAACACATGATGATAGAGATGTAGCTGCTAAGGCTTTAAAAATTGTGAGAAAAATAATGTTAAATACTGAAACTTTTAAAAAATATGAACCTGAAGAATATAGACCCGGAGCTAATATTGTGGATGATGAAGAATTAGTGAAAGCTGCCAGTGAACATTCACAAACAATTTTTCATCCAGTAGGAACTTGTAAAATGGGAAATGATGAAAATTCTGTTGTTAATGACAAATTACATGTTCATGGGATAAAAAATCTTAGAGTCGTAGACGCTTCTATAATGCCAAACATTACATCTGGAAATACTAATGCACCAACTATAATGATTGCAGAAAAAGCCTCTGACATGATATTAGGAGAGAGTAAATCATGAATGAAGAAATAATTATCTTTTCCCAAATAGTATTTATTGATTTAGTTTTAGCTGGTGACAATGCCATTATAATTGGAATGGTCGCTTCAAAATTCCCTCCTGATCAAAGAAAAAAAATTATTTTTTGGGGAATTGGTGCAGCTGTAATTTTAAGAATTATACTAACTCTGTTAACAGCATATTTATTACAAATAACAGGATTAAGATTAGTTGGTGGTCTAGCGCTGTTATATATCTGCTACAAACTTTATACTGATGTAATTAAAAAATCCTCGACAGATAATGAAAAAATAAAAGTAGATAATTCTAGTTTTTGGAAAGCGATATGGACAGTTTTAATTGCAGATTTTACAATGAGTCTTGATAATGTATTAGGAGTTGCGGGTGCTGCAAAAGATCATTATGGGCTTCTTGTTTTTGGTCTAGTTTTATCTATAGCTTTAATGGCAACTGCTGCAACTTTAATATCTGGATGGATTAAAAAATATACTTGGATAGGTTGGATTGGATTATTTGCAATACTAGCAGTGGCAATTGAATTGATCTATACTGATTTAAAACTATTCTTATAAAAATGTATTTAAAAAAATATAATTTAAAAAATAAATATGCTCTTGTAACAGGAGCCGGCAAAGGTTTGGGTAGAGCTTGTGCGATTGCTCTTGCAGAAGCAGGCTGTAATTTGATTATCGTTAGTCGAACAAAAAAAGACCTTGATGCTGTTTCAAAAATTGTAAAAAAATTAAAAGTAAAATGTAAATCTTATGCATGTGATGTTACAAATTATAATGAAATCAAAACTATAATAAACAAACAAACAAGAATTGATGTTTTGGTTAATAATGCTGGAAATAATATCCCTGAACACTTTACGAAAGTTAAAACAAAAAATATGGAATATCTTGTTAGGGTTAATACTATAGCTACATTTAATATTGCCCAATTATGTGCAATCAAAATGATGAAATTAAAAAATCGTAAGAAAGTTGGGGGGTCAATTATTAATATGTCTTCTCAAATGGGGCATGTAGGAGGGCCAATAAGAAGTGTCTATAATATGAATAAATGGGGCTTAGAAGGTCTAACAAAAGGTATGGCTGTAGACCTAGCAAAATACAATATAAGAGTTAATGCAGTGGCACCAACATTTGTTGTTACCCCAATGACAAAAAAATTTCTTAAAAACAAAAAATTTAAAAAAGAAACTTTAAATAACATTCCACTTGGTAGATTTGCAGAAATGTCAGAAATAGCATCTACTGTTGTTTTTTTAGCATCTGACGCTGCTTCAATGATTCATGGAACTTCTATATTAGTAGATGGCGGATGGACTGCAAAATAATTAAATTTTTTTTATTAATTTTTTTTATTTCGTTTAAATCTTATGCTGTTGAGTTTAATGGTAAATTTATACAAGGACATTACATTATAGGTAAAACTGATCCAAATTCTACTGTCACCATAGATAAAATAAAAGTAAAAGTTTCCAAAGATGGATATTTTGCTTTTGGATTGGATAGAGAAAGAAAGTACGACGTTGTAATCAAAATTAAAAAAGATGGAAATACAAATAAAATTATTAAAAAAGTTCAAAAAAGAAAATATAACATCCAAAGAATTGATGGACTTGAAGAAAAAAAAGTAACTCCTCCTGAAGAAGTCTATGAAAGAATTAAAAATGAAAATAAACTTATCGCTAAAGCAAGAGAGATAAATTCTGATTTAGATTTTTTTAAGGATAAGTTTATTTTACCACTAGAAAATGCAATAATTACTGGTGTCTATGGAAGCCAAAGAATATTAAATGGCAAACCGCGATGGCCACATTATGGAATTGATTTTGCTGGTGATCTTGGAACACCAATAAAAGCTATGGCTGATGGTATTGTTACATTGGCAGAAAACGATTTATATTTTACAGGTGCAACTTTAATTTTTGATCACGGACATGGAATCTCAACTTTATATATGCATTTGGATGAAATCTTTGTTGAAAAAGGTGATATCGTAAAACAAGGAGATGTTATTGGGACAGTTGGTTCAAGTGGTAGATCAACAGGTCCACATTTAGATATAAGATTAAATTGGTTTGGAACAAGACTAGATCCAGCAACTGTTTTGGATATAAACTAATGGGTCTTCATTTTTCAAAAGAAGAATTTTCATCAAGAAAATCAAAAGTTTTAAAATCAATGAAAGAACAAAATATAGATGCTCTTCTTATGTTTAGACAAGAGTCTATGTATTGGTTAACTGGTTATGACACATTTGGTTATGTTTTTTTTCAAACTTTAATCCTAGATCAAAAAGGAAATGTTCTATTGTTAACTAGGGCGCCTGACTTAAGACAAGCACAAAATACATCCAATATAGAAGATATAAGAATATGGATTGATAAAGATGGATCAAATCCAACTAATGATCTTAAAATTATTTTAGACGAATTAAATCTAAAAGGAAAAAAGCTAGGAATTGAATATGAAGCTTACGGGCTTACAGGAAGAAATGCACTAAGATTAAATAAATCTTTAGAAAATTACTGTTCAATAGAAGATCAATCAGAATTAATTACTAAATTAAGAGTAGTAAAATCAAAAGAAGAAATCGTTTATGTGAGAAAAGCTGCTGAGCTTGCAGACAAAGCTTTGGATGAAGCTTGGAAACATGCGAAAGCTGGAGTTAGTGAGTCTAAAATATTAGCTGAAATGAATAGAATTATATTTGAAGGAGGCGGAGACTATCCTGCAAATGAATTTATAATTGGTTCAGGAGATAATGCTTTACTTTGTAGGTATCAAGCAGAGAAAAAAATATTACAAAACACAGATCAATTAAGTATTGAATGGGCTGGTACTTATAGACATTATCATTCAGCAATGTTCAGAACTATGCCTATTGGTAAAGCAGACTCTAAACATCATAAAATGCATGATGCATGCCTTGAAGCATTAAAAAATTGTGAAAATAAATTAAAACCAGGAAATAATGTAGGTGAAGTTTTTGACGTACACGCAAAAACTTTTGATGATCTTGGGTATAATAAATCAAGAATGAATGCTTGTGGGTATTCTTTAGGAAATACTTTTTCTCCAAATTGGATGGATTGGCCAATGCTTTATACTGGTAATCCTTATTTAATAAAGCCTGGTAATATATTTTTTATGCATATGATTTTAATGGACTCTGAAAATCAATTAGCAATGAACTTAGGTGAAACATATCTTGTTACTGATAATGGAAATGAACGTTTAGGTAAGCAAAAATTAGATTTGGTTATTCTTTAATTAAGACTTTTTCTAATATCTTCTTCACATTGTTTTTTCACTAAATCTTTATCAAAATTAGTTGTGTTTTGTTTTTTAGCTAAAACACAGGCAGAGATTGCTTTATTAATATTGAAATCTCTATAATTATGTCTAGCAAAATATAATAAAATTGAAGCGATAATTATAAATATTATGTAATTTAGTATTTTTTTATTCATCTTAAAATTAATAACTATATTATATACTAATAATTGTGTAATGAATAATTATGAACAGTGATAAAGATATTGTAATAACATCGGCTTTTAGAACTGCAATTGGTTCGTTTCAAGGAAGTTTAAAAGATCACAAAGCAACAGAACTTGGAACTGCAGTTGTTAAAAAATGTATGGAACACTCCAATCTTAATGGATCAGAAGTGGATACAGTTATTTTAGGGCAAGTATTGCAAACTGGATGTGGTCAAAATCCAGCTAGACAAGCAGCAATTAATTCGGGGATAGATAAAGATAAAACTGCAACAACAATTAATCAAGTATGTGGCTCTGGATTGGCTGCGGTAACCTTAGGTTTTAATTCTTTAAAACTAAATGACACAAACATTGTTATTGCAGGAGGTCAAGAAAGTATGACTAATTCTCCACATTACTTAAATTATAGAATGGAAAAAAATTTAAGTGAGGAAAAATTAAAAGATTCAATGCTTATTGATGGATTAATAGATGCATACAATGATTATCATATGGGAGTAACTGCTGAAAATGTTGCAGAAAAATATCAAATAACTAGAAATGATCAGGATAATTTTGCATTAAACTCGCAAAAAAAAGCAATAAAAGCAATTAGTGAAAATAAATTTAAAGAAGAAATAATTCCAATAAAATTAAAAGATCAAAAAATCTTTGATAAAGATGAATATCCAAGATCAGACACAAATTTAGAAAAATTATTAAATTTAAAAACAGTTTTTAAAGAAAATGGTACTGTAACTGCAGGAAATGCATCAGGATTAAATGATGGTGCTGCTGCAGTAACTTTAATGAATTATAAAACCTCAAAAGATAAAGGTTTAAAGCCAATTGCTAAAATTGTTTCATGGTCACAAAGTGGAGTTGATCCAAAATTAATGGGAACTGGCCCAATACCTGCTTCTAAATTAGCATTAAAAAAAGCCGGTTGGAATATAAAGGATTTAGATTTAGTTGAATCTAATGAAGCCTTTGCTGCACAGTCTATCGCAGTAATAAAAGAACTTGGACTTAAAGAAGATATAGTAAATGTAAATGGTGGTGCAATTGCTCTTGGACATCCAATAGGAGCATCAGGTGCAAGAATACTAGTAACGCTAGTACACGAAATGCAAAAAAGAAAATATAAAAAAGGCTTAGCTACACTTTGTATAGGTGGGGGTATGGGTATTTCAATGTGTGTTGAAAGTATTTAATTATATTTCTGATTTTGCTCTTAATCTTTCAAAAAATAATCTTGCTTGAACACCAAAATTTAAAATAGGACTGGGTGGTAACCAATTTGGTTTAACTCTTTTATTTATTATTTCAATTTCATTAGATTGTTGATCAGAGGCCAAAATTGCTATTTGTTCACCAAATAATGTTCCAACACCTATTCCAGAACCATTATAGCAACCAGCAACATAAATATTTTTTTCAATCATTTCAAAAATTTGTGAACTATTTCTACTTCTCGAGACAATTCCAGACCAGCTATCTTCTATTAAATTAGTTTTTAAAGTTGGGAATCTTTTAATTAAACCTTTTAAATGTACATATTTCCTTTTCTCTAGTTCATATTTAGACATTGAATTAGGATTTTTCATTTCAGCAGTATTTCTTATTAATAATCTTCTATCCTTAGTAAAACGAATTGTAGCGCCCATGGGTCTTATTGGTAAAACTCCCCATTCCTTTGGTTTACCAATAGATTCAAATTCTTCATCATCTAAAGGCCTTGTCATGCTAGCAGTGAGAGTTAATGGAAAATTAAAATTTTTTTTTATATTTAGAGATTTTAAAAATCCATTGGTACAAAAAATAATCTTATTTGTTTGAATTGAATTTTTTTCAAATTGACAATCAATTAAATTATTATTTTTATTCCATTTAATTAATGGACTATTTTCATACAATTCAATATTTTTTGGTAATACATCTAGCATTGCACGAACTAGTTTTGCAGGGTTAATCAATATTCCACCTTCTGTAAAAACTGCAATTTTATAAAAACTTGTGCCTAATTTATTTTCTAGATCTTCCTGATTTAAAATTTTGTTATTAAAATTTAATGTTGATAAAAGTTCACTAAATTTATTAGCTGTTGATAAATCATTGATGATTGATGATGCAAAATATTTACCACATTCATTCCAATCACAGTCAACTTGATATTGTTTTATAAAATTTTTAACAGCTATAATTCCTAAATTATATATTTTAACTTTCGTTTTATAATTATTAATATCTTTATTTGAAGTAAAACCGTCATTTAAAGTTGTATCAACTAAATATCCAGAATTACGAGAGCTTGATCCTTCTCCTGCTAATTGAGCATCAACAATAATAATTTTTTTACTTGAATTTATTTCTGATAGTTTTCTTGCTGCTGATAAACCTGTGTAACCTGCTCCAACGATTAAATAATCACATTTATGATTTTTATTTAATATTTTAAAATTTTTTCGTGGTTGCAAATTAGTTAGCCATCCGCACGAATTATCATTAAGAATTTTCATTGAATTAAGATTATACTGAAACTAATTCAATATAGATAATTTAATTTATTGCTGATTTTTGTGGCTTCATATCCTTTTTATTTATGCCAGCAACCTCAACTGGTTTTTTCATAGCATCTCTTCTAAAAGGCTCGCCTAGTTCTTGATTAAGAATAACTTCGATAAATGTTGTTATTCCTTTTTTTTGATCTTCACATGATTGTTTAATAGCTTTTGTTGTTTCTTCCATTGTTTTAACAGTAACTCCTTTTAATCCACATGCATTCGCAACTTTTGCATAGCTTAATTCAGGATCTAGTTCTGTTCCAACAAAATTATCATCAAACCAAAGTATTGAATTTCTTTTTTCTGCGCCCCATTGATAGTTTCTAAAAATAACCATTGTTATTTTTGGCCACTCTTTTCTTGCACATGAACTCATTTCATTCATACTTATTCCAAAAGCTCCATCACCCGCAAAACCAATTACTGGTGTATCTGGACATCCAATTTTTGCTCCTAATATTGAAGGAAAACCATAACCACATGGACCAAACAAACCTGGTGCTAAATATTTTCTTCCTTTTTCAAATGTAGGATAAGCATTACCTATTGCGCAGTTATTACCTATGTCAGAAGAAATAATAACATCCTCTGGCATTCCAGCTTGTATCGCTCTCCAAGCTTGTCTTGGTGACATTCTATCACTATCTCTTTCTCTTGCTTCTTTATTCCAAACTGTTCCTGGATCATCATCTTCATGATCTAAACTTGTTAGTGTTTGTAACCAGGCTGATTTTGTTTGGTGTATTAAATTTTTTCTCTCTTCTCTTCCTTTATCACCTGCATTTGAAGATAATTTTTCTAAAATTTGTTGAGAAACAAGCTTGGCATCTCCACAAATTCCAACTGTGACTTTTTTTGTTAAGCCTATTCTGTCTGAATTCATATCTACTTGAATAATTTTTGCTTCTTTAGGCCAGTAATCTAAACCATATCCAGGCAATGTAGAAAATGGATTTAGTCTTGTACCAAGTGCAAGCACAACATCTGCCTTTGAAATTAATTGCATTGCTGCTTTTGAACCGTTGTATCCTAATGGGCCAACTGCTAAAGGATGACTTCCAGGAAAACTATCGTTGTGTTGATATCCACTACAAACAGGAGAGTCTAATTTTTCTGCAAGTTTTTTACAATCTTCTATAGCTCCTCCAATAACAACACCTGCCCCGGACAAAATTACGGGAAATTTAGCTTCAGATAATAATTTCGCAGCTTTATTTATCGCATCTGATCCCCCACCTTGTCTTTCTAGCCTTACAATTGGTGGAAGCTCAATATCAATAACTTGAGTCCAATAATCTCTTGGAACATTAATTTGCGCTGGTGCAGATCCTCTAATTGCTTTTTCAATCACTCTATTTAATACTTCTGCCATTCTAGAAGGGTCTCTAACTTCTTCTTGATAACAAACCATGTCTTTAAATAAATTCATCTGTTCAACTTCTTGAAATCCACCTTGTCCCATAGTCTTGTTTGCTGCTTGTGGTGTAACTAAAAGTAATGGTGTATGGTTCCAGTAAGCTGTTTTAATTGGAGTAACAAGTCCCGTTATACCTGGTCCATTTTGAGCAATAACCATAGACATTTTACCAGTGGCTCTAGTGTAACCATCCGCTATCAAACCACCATTGGTTTCATGTGCAACATCCCAAAAAGTAATACCTGCTTTAGGAAACAAATCAGAAATAGGCATAAATGCTGAACCAATTATTCCAAAGGCATGTTCTATTCCATGCATTTGAAGAACTTTTACAAATGCCTCTTCTGTATTCATTTTGGTCATATAAATTCTTTCTATATAAAAAATTTTTATTTGTTTAAGGTCATGATTAATATATAAGATCAAAGAAATTTCAAACAAAGAAATCGTCGCTATGGCTAATACAGATATAATAATTCATGATGAAAAAGACAATGTAGGGGTTGTAGTTATTGAAAAAATAACCCCTAATCAAGAATGTAATTGCTGGATTATGGAAAATGATAAATCTGTTAAAATTCAATCTAAAAATGAAATTCCATTAGGACACAAAATTGCAATGATTGATTTTAAAGAAGGAGATACAATTTTAAAATATGGTCACGATATTGGAAAAGTTGTTAAAGATATTAAAAAGGGCGAACATGTACATGTTCATAATGTAAAAACTAAGAAGTGGTAACAATATGGAAATTCCAAAAAGTTTTTTAGGTTATAAAAGAGAAAATGGGAGAGTTGGTACTAGAAACCACGTTGTAATTCTGCCAGTTGATGACATTTCAAATGCTTGTGCTGAAGCCGTTGCTAATAATATAAAAGGTACTTTTGCTATACCTCATGCTTATGGAAGATTACAGTTTGGTGCTGATCTAGAATTATTTTTTGATACAATGATAGGTACTGGAAAAAATCCAAATGTAGCTGCTTGTGTTGTAATAGGTATTGAACCTAAATGGACTAAAAGAATTGTTGATGCGATAGCTACTACTGGAAAACCTGTTGAAGGATTTAGTATTGAAGGAGCTGGAGATATTAAAACAATAATGACCGCTTCTAAAAAAGCTCAAGAATTTTCTCAGTGGGCATCAGAAAAACAAAGAGAAGAATGTCCTTTAAGTGATTTATGGATATCAGTTAAATGTGGAGAGTCTGATACAACATCAGGAATGGCTGCTAACCCAGCAGTTGGAAATTTAATGGATAAATTAGAGCCTTTAGGAGTTCATCTTTGTTTTGGTGAAACCTCAGAGTTAACTGGTGCTGAAAAAGTTTGTGCAACAAGAGGTTCAACACCTGAAGCTCAAAAAAAATTCATGAAAACTTGGAGTGATTATAATGATTTCATTCTGAAAGAAGCTACAAACGATCTTTCAGAAAGCCAACCTACGGCTGGAAATATAGCTGGAGGCTTAACTACGATTGAAGAAAAAGCTTTTGGTAATTTTCAAAAAATTGGATCAAGAAAATTTATTGATGTATTAACTCCTGCCGAGGAACCTAAAAAAGGCCCAGGATTGTATTTTATGGATACTTCCTCTGCTGCTGGAGAGTGTTTAACTTTACAAGCTGCAGCTGGTTTTAATATTCATCTCTTTCCAACTGGTCAAGGTAATATTATAGGTAATGCAATTGAGCCTGTAGTTAAATTAACTGGAAACCCAAGTACTGCTGTAAATATGAAAGAGCATATTGATCTTGATGTATCAAAAATCTTAAAAAGAGAAATGAACATGGATCAAGCTGGTGATGAGTTGATTAAAACAACTATCAGAGCTGCTAGTGGTCGTTTAACTTGTGCCGAAGTTCTGGGCCATAAAGAGTTTATTATGACTAAACTATTTAGAAGTGCTTAAAAATTAATTATTTAGTTTTAACAGATTGTTTATTTTTTCTTAAGTTAGAAAAAAATCTTCTTAATATTGCTGCACCAACTCCCAAAACAAGAGCTAGTAGAATTGACATCATTCCATAAAGCACAGGAACATTTATAGATATATCTTTTATAAATTTTGCAAAAGGACTTAAATTTTTAGCGCCATTGTTATTTACAACTTCCAGTGTTTTTTCTGCAAAAAATGCGTCGTAAGCTATGGCTATCCCTACTAATAATAATAGAATAGCTAAAATAGTTTTAAATTCTGAACTATCAACTTTTTCTCCAATTTTTTGACCTACCTGAACACCTAAAATAGAACCACAAATTAATATCATTACAAGTAAAAGATCAATTGAACCATAGTTAAAAGCATGAAGGACTGTAACAATTGCACTAACAAAAATTGTTACAAATAAAGATGTTCCTGGAATAAGTTTTGTTGGCATTCCAATTATGTAAATCATTGCGGGCACCAAAATAAATGCACCACCTACACCCATTATTGCGGCTATAAATCCAACAACCAAACCAATAATTATTGGAGTAAAGGCACTTTCATATAATTTAGATTTTTTAAATCTCATTCTAAATGGTAAACCGTGTATCCAATAATGAGAGTGAAGTTTTTTTCTAACAACAATTTTTCTTCTTGCTCTATCAATTTCTGTAACTCCCTGAACAAGCATTATAGTTCCAATAATTGCCAGGATGTACATATATGACAATGAAATAACTATATTAATTTTTCCAATATCTTGAAAATAAGAGAATGTTATAATACCTAAAATTGTTCCAGCAGCACCACCTATAACAATCATAAATCCCATTTTATAATCTAAAGTGCCTTTGAGATAATGAGTTGTAGAGCCTGATATTGATGTACCTAAAATATTATTTGCTTCATTTGGTACAGCATAAGCTGGTGGCACACCTAAGAAAATCAAAAAGGGAGTCATTAAAAAACCTCCACCAACACCAAATAAACCTGAAAGAACTCCAACAACTAAACTAAGAATAAATATTAAAGGAAGGTTTACATAAACTTCTGCTATTGGAAGAAAATACTCCATAGTTATTAACTATTCTCCTAAAATATCAAAGTCAACTATTTGATTATATATTAAAAAAAGTTCCAAAAAGAATTAGTCCCCAGTACGCTGCTAAACCAAAATAAAGTGCTGATTTTGCACTTATAAATGATTGAAGATTTGGAAGTTGCTTAACAGAAGATTTAATATTTTTAAAAAAGTTGTTAAGCATAACTAGGAATTACACCCGGTTTTAAAATTTTGCAAGTAATTTTTAAAAATATTTAAAAAATTTTTAAAAGATCGTAGCTCCAAAAACTTTAATCTGATCTCCTTCTTCTCCTAAGACAAGACGTCCTAAAAACTCTCCAGGTATCTTTGTGCTAGTCTGCTTATATAAAATGGTAACATGCTGGCCTCTCTTAAGGCAGCCAAACGCTTTACAGCCCTCTGACAAAGAAGATATAAGGTCATTACTTGCCCATTGCTTGCCAAGTTCCACTTCATTAGCTCCGTAGAGCATCTGAGATGAAAAATCTTTAGTAAATCCACCGTAATCTTTTATATTTGATGACTTTACAAGGTTAGCCCAAATTGGCTCAGCGATTTTGATTATTTCTTCCTCAGATTTGTCTAGAAGACTCATTAATATAATTATGAAGCTTCCTTCTTCTCTTTTTCATCAACTATATGATAAACTGGGGCCTTCTCCATGGTGAACTTACCAGTCTTTGGATCTCTTCTCGATAGTGTTAAGCAATGCCAATTTTCGTCATCCAACTTCATGTAGTCACCTCTATAGTAATAGCCTGGCCAACGTGTTTCTTGTCTAAAAAGAGTATGTTCAGTTACGCACTGCGATGTAAGAGTTCTATGTTTTAACTCCCAAGCTCTCATTAACTGGTGGTAATCTTCAGCGCCTACTTTTTCAAGGTCTTCTTGTAACCAATCTAATAATTCTAGTCCTCTTTTAAGAGTATTTTCATTAGTCATATAGTTATAAGATATTCCTCCAACGTACTCATCCATAATTTTCTGTAGACGTTGAAGACCTTGAATCGGAGATATATAGCTTGGAGAAACTGTTCCACCTGTAATTTCGTTTCTTCCAACAGTGTAATTTTCCAGTGGTTTAAATATAATATCTTTAAAATCCTCACATTGTTTGTCACTTATATTTATATCTTTAGCTTTTTCCTCTTCAATATACTTAACAGCTGCCTTAGCGGCCAATCGACCTTCTGTAAACGACCCTGAGGAGAATTTATGGGCACTTCCACCTACTGTGTCTCCTGCACCAAATAAACCTTCAACAGTTGTCATTCTATTATATCCCCAAAAATATTCTGGAGGAGCAATATCTTCAGGTCCACTAACCCATGCACCTGAACAAGTTGCATGTGAACCCATTACATAAGGTTCAGAAGTAGTTAGTTCAGGATTTGTATATTTTGGATCAATATTTTGTGATGCCCAAACAACCGCCTGTCCAACTGTCATTCCTAAGAAATTTTCCCATCCAACTGTTTCTAAATGTGGATCTTGGAAAGCCTCTTTAGTAACCATATGAATTGGACCGCCACCTGCCATTACTTCTTGTATAAAAGCATGATTACGTAAACAAGTTGGAGTTGGATGATGGTCAATATATTCACCAACTAACTCTTTAGTTTTATCGTACCATTTCTTCTCATAATTTTCTCCATTGGCATTCTGAGTATAAGTTTTTAAGTGTAAAAAATAAGCTCCTACTGGACCATAACCATCTTTAAATCTGCATAACACAATTCTGTTTTCCATTTGTGTCATTTTAGCTCCGGCTTCAATTGGAAGAGCGTATGCTGATCCATTACTCCAAGGTGCGTACCAAGTTCTTCCCATTCCTTCTCCAACGGCTCTTGGTTTAAAAATATGAGATGCTCCACCTGCAGCAACTATTACAGTTTTTGCTCTGAAGACATAATAGTCTCCAGTTCTCATATTAAATCCTACAGCTCCACCTACTCTATTTTCTTTTGTTTCATCCATAAGAAGATGCGTAATCATGATCCTATTATAAATTTTATCTGCAGATTTTTTTGCTGCTTCAGCTACTATTGGCTTATAACTTTCTCCATGAATCATTATTTGCCATTTACCTTCTCGTTGGTAACGGCCAGTTTCTTTGTTCTTCATCATTGGTAAGCCCCACTCATCAAACATGTGTACTGTTGAATCTACGTGACGAGCCATATCATAGCCAAGATCTTCTCTAACCAGACCCATTAAATCATTTCGGGCATATCGAACGTGATCTTCTGGCTGGTTTTCTCCCCATTGCATTCCCATATAACAATTGATTGCATATAGACCTTGAGCTACAGCACCACTTCTGTCGATATTTGCTTTTTCTACACAAATTATTTTTAAATCTCTTCCCCAGTGTCTAGCTTCAAAAGTAGCACCAGTTCCAGCCATACCGCCACCTACTACAAGAATATCACAATCTTCAACTATAGTTTTTCTAGCCATTAATAATAAACACCTTTTTTAAATGCACTTTTTTCTACTTTCGGTAATTCCTTTTTTGTATTTAAACCCTCAGGCTCTGAATAAAGAATTTGCGAATTTATTTCTCCTTGGTTTGGCTTATCACCATCTGCAAGTTTTGGAATAAATTTCCCCCATGGTTTTGTTGTTATTGGGGAAACAAAGTCTTTTACTGTTCCATTTCTAAATTTTATTTTCCAAGAAATTGTTCCTTTTTCTTCTTCTCTTCTAACTCTTACACTGTGACCCATAGGAGCAAAGTCAGCATAACCTCGAACATCTATCGCATGGTTAGGACAAGCTTTAACGCAAGAATAACATTCCCAACAAAAATTCGGTTCAATATTTTTTGCACGTCTTATAGTTTCATCTATGTGCATAATGTCTGAAGGACAAATATCTACACAATGACCACAACCATCACAACGAGTCATATATACAAAAGTTGACATAATTTATTTTATTCCTTTCAAAATCATTTTAATAATGTTTTGGATTCTCTCTACTTATACCTAATCCAAATTGTTTTGGGGCATCTGCTTCGGGTGGCAAATTGTCTCTGGAACCGTCAGCTTCTGCTAAATTTTTCTGTATCGCAGCACCTGGTTTATAAAACATATGCGCAAATTTAGACCAATATACTCCTCCAAATAAAACAAGATTTGATATAATAAATAAAACTAAAAATACTTTATCATCCCATCTATCATTCAGATCTAATGATTGTAAATAAGACCAAATTAGACCTGTTAAAGATGATGCAACAAGAGCAAGCACAAATAAATCTGCTTTTATAATTCTATACCAAGGTTGAGCTTCTGAATAAACATCTACTCTTAAAAAAAACCAAAACCAACCTCCTCCAACAACTGTCATAATAGCTCCAACATGCCAAATGATAGGCCAGAAAGATGGTGTATCTGAAGATGGACTTGAATAACAAAAAATCATTATTGCTGATCCTGCCCAGAATAAAATTGTTCCATACATTCCAAGTAGATGAGCGGCTCTTCTTTTGCCAGCTCCAAGTTCAGATGTAGTGGCAATATCGCTTATTATTGTTTTTGAAATTACAGATATTCTTTCCCCTGTGCTTAAGGTTTTTGTAGCAGATAATTTTGCTTTTTTTGCATTTTCAAAAAAATATTTAACATTTTTTTTATGAATAATGTCTACAAGTGTGCCAACAACAATTAAGATAACCATTAAAACAACGAAAGACTGCATAAATATTGGAGATACAGTTTCGGCTAATATTGCAAATGGATTAACAGATAGCATATGATTTTTCCCTTTCGAATAAAGTATTTAGTATAGTTAACAAAATAGATCAACCTTCGAATCTAGTCATTTAGTATCGCTAATAAATGAAAATTTCATTATCTATTGTTTAATATTAACTTGGTTTTTGTAAATTTTATCAAGTTTTTTATATATTTTAAGACTTTTTCTTAACCATAAATTATTATCTATTGATGAAACAGATACTATTCCTTTTCCGGATCCTACAACTAAGATTTCATCAAAACTGTTAATATCTTTTATAAATATATTCTTGAATTTTATCTTAACCTTTTTACTGAAAAACTTGATTGTTGTACCTTTGTAGCAATCATAATTGGGAGAAAATATTTTATTGCTTTTAACAAACAATAAATTGGATGTGCCGGTTTCTAATATTCTGGTTCCTTTATAAAGTGCTATATCAAATTTTGTAACGTCTAGTTTACTTAGTATTTTTAAAATTTTTTTGTATTTTAAATTTTTATAAACAGCATCTACTCGTTTATAATTTACTAGCTTAAGTTTGAAATTAGATTTGGGTATTGGCCTTTTGCGCAAAGAAATAGAAATAATTTTATTATTTGAAGCAACTCTTAATAAATGGTCATAATTTTTATTTTTTTTTAAATTTAATTTAATTAATTTTAAAATATTTTTTCTTAAATTTTTTTTTCTAATGTTATATTTATTTAATGATTTGATTAAATTATCTATGTGAGTTTTGTAGAATAGAATTTTTGCGGATCTACCTATGACACGCATCGTAGTAAAGATACCATATCCATTCCAAAGATCGTTAAATTTAATTTCTTTAAGATCTTTATGAAGATAAGATTTTTTTAATAATAAAGTTACCATTTTCTGTTAAAAAAGATTCTGGATGAAACTGAAAACCATATACATTATTTTCTTTATTTTCGATAGCCATTGGAATATTTGATTTAGCACATCTCATCGTTATTTTTATATTATTTGACTTATACGGTTCATACAATTTTAAAGAATGATAGCGTCCAACTTTAAATATTTTATTTTTTTTAAATAATTTGCTTTCATTTGTTACTTTTACTTTTGACTGATAGCCATGAAAAATATTTTTTTGCTGTACTATTTTTCCTTTTTCATTGAATAAAATTTGCTGATATCCAAGACAAATCCCTATAATTTTCTTTCTCCCTTTGTATTTTTTATAAATCTTTGATGTTAATGGATAATCTTTTGGTGACCCTGGTCCAGGTGACAAAATAATTGTATTAGATTGATCTAATTTTTTTTTATTAATGTTAAAATAATTAGAGCAATAAACTTTATCAAACTTTGAAAATTGATGGACAACATTCCAAGTAAAAGAGTCTTGATGATCAATTATATAAATCATTTATAAAGCTCCAATAAAGATTTTGCTTTTATAAAGTTTTCATTAAATTCTTTTTTAGACGAACTGTCTAAAACAACGCCAGAAGCTGCTGAAATTTCTGAAATGTTTTTATAATTTAAAATTGATCTTATAATTATATTAAATTTCATATCTTGATTAAATTTGATGTATCCAAAGCTACCTGTAAATATATTTCTATCTTCTGTTTCTTGTTTATTTAAAAGTTCAAGAGTTCTAATTTTTGGGCATCCAATAACTGAGCCTCCGGGCATCATTGATTTTATTATATTTTTTGGAGTAGTATTTTTTTTTAATATACCCTGTATTGATGTTACGTAGTGAAAAAGATGTTTGTATTCTTCTACATATTTTTTCTTTAATATTTTTACTGATCCTGACTTACATATTCTTGATAAATCACTTCTTTCCATATCAACAATCATATTATGCTCTTTCGTTTCTTTTTCATTATTTCTGAAAAAATTTAGTGCTTTAATTTTGTTAATTTTTTTACTTTTTTTAAGAGTTCCGGCGATAGGTTTGGTAATAATCTTATTTCCTTTCTTATCAATAAGAGTCTCGGGTGAACAACTTACTATGGAAAAGTTTTTATCTCTAATCATAAAAGATTCAGGTGAAGAATTTATTTTCATTAATTTCCAAAAAAAATTGACTGGGTTAATTGTTGATTTATTTTTATATTTAGTACAAATTTTAATTTGATACGTCTCTCCTTGTCTTATTTTTTTTGAAAATAAATCAAATATTGTTTTATATTTTTTATAATTAATATTTGTTTTAAAGGGAGTTAAGATCTGAGTTTTATTGAAGAAACTTTTGAATTTGTGTTTTTTGATTGTAGATATAACTTTTATATCTTTTCTTATCTTTATTAATGTTTCTG
This sequence comes from uncultured Pelagibacteraceae bacterium, assembly GCA_902577625.1. Lineage (GTDB taxonomy): Bacteria > Pseudomonadota > Alphaproteobacteria > Pelagibacterales > Pelagibacteraceae > Pelagibacter. The sequence continues at coordinate 26,019 of CACGZX010000005.1, read as the reverse complement.
GTTTGTAAAAAATACCCTTATAGAAATTAAGTTTTTTTTGATTTTTAATTTGAATATTTAATAAATTACAAAGAATTTCATATCCAAAAAACCCTACTAGAAGATCTGTTTCTTTTTTAAATTTTTTACTCTTAAATGAATTAAAAAAATTATTTATATTTTTTTTTGTTAATATAATTTTTTTTGAAAAATCTGTATATAAATTATAACCATCTTCTACTTTATAAATAATCAAAGGCTTATCAGAATGATATAGCCTTTCTAAATAAGGATTAAATTTCAGATGTTGCGAGCTGTTTTCTTTCAATTGCTATCTCTTTTATAGGTAAATGTATCAAGCCTGCAAATAAAGATAAAGCGATAGAAATGTACCACGCATAATCCAGTGAACCATATAAATCATGGAATAATCCACCAAGATAGGCACCTAGAAATGATCCAACTTGGTGACTTAAAAAAACAAAACCATATAATAAAGACACATATTTAGTTCCAAAAATATGACTTACTATGCCGCTTGTAGGTGGAACAGTTGATAACCACAAATAACCAAATGTAGCGCCAAAAATTAATGCGTTAATCACGCTTGCTGGCATAAGTATAAAATATAAAATTGAAACTCCTCTTAATAAATAAATTGCACTTAATAATTTTTTCTTACTAATTCTTGTAGACAAATATCCACTAGTCAAAGTTCCAAAAATATTAAATAAGCCAATTAAAGCTAAAATTGCAGTTGCTGTCCAATCTTCAAGTCCTTTATCTCTTATATGCATAGGTATATGTGTTGCAACAAGAGCTATATGCCAACCACATACAAAAAATCCTAAAGTTAAATAATTATAACTTTTGTTTGAAAATGCTTCCTTTAAAGCTTGCATAGCCGTTTGATTATTTTCGTTTTCCTGTTTTAATTCTACCATTGGAGTATTTAAAAATAGAGAAATAACCAAACCTGCTAAAATCATAGCTCCAAAAATAAGTAAAGTTGGGTTCCAACCAAATTCTAAAAGGAAAAATCTAGTGTAAATAGGAGATACAAAATATCCAAAAGAACCAGCGGCAGTAACGACACCTATTGCAATAGTCCTTTTATTAAGTGGAAAATGTTTAGATACAATAGATATAGGGATACTTATTGCAGTTGCCGCAAGTCCAATTCCAATTAAAATTCCTAAATCAAAAGTAAACCAAAATCCTGTATTTGGTCCATAATTTAAAAAATAAATTCCAGCCAAATAAAATAAAAAACCTATAAACACAGCTACTCTTCCACTGAATTTATCTGTAATTAATCCAAAAAGAGGTCCAAATAGTCCCCAAAAAAATAATTGTATACCCATCGCAAAACCAAACTCGGTTTGAGTACAACCGAGATCAATTTCAAAATCAAAAAAGAAAAGACCAAAGGTCTGTCTAATACCTAGCGAAATAATAACCACTAAAGATGCAGCTATTAATGTTATTAGCGCTGTTTTGTTTGGTATAAATTTTTCTGAAGTCATTTAATAAATCTCAAAGATCTTTTTAAATCGTTAATTAAGTCTTTAGGATCTTCTAGACCAATATGAAGTCTAACTAGATGTTCATCTTTTTCTAGTTTTAAATAATTTCTTTTTCCTAATTCTCTAAACTCTTGATGTAATGCTAAACTTTCAAATCCTCCCCAGCTATATCCATAACCAAATAATTTTAAAGAATTTACAAATTTATTAATAGAATTTTTGTTTTTTGCTTTTATTTTTAAACCCATTAATCCTGATGCTCCTGAATAATGTTTTTTCCACATTTTGTAATTATATGAGCCTTTTTTATATGGATATAAAAGGTTGACTTTTTTGTGTCTAGATAAAAAAGATGCAACTTTTTTTGCATTTTCTTCATGCCTATCAAGACGAACATCTAATGTTCTTAATCCTCTTATTATTAAATATGCATCGTCCGGTCCTAATCTTAGGCCAGTAATTTTATTTGCTTTTTCAACATATTTAAAAACTCTTTTGTTAACAGCTAAACTTCCACCCATAACATCAGAATGGCCTGAATAATATTTTGTAGCTGATACAATAGACATGTCAAATCCTAATTTAATAGGTTTTAAATAATATGGAGTACCCCAAGTATTATCTATTACTGAAAATAACTTATTTTTTTTTGCAATTGAAATTATTTTGGAAAGATCTTGAAATTCAAAAGAATTACTTCCTGGGTTTTCTACATAAATTAATTTTGTTTTTTTTGTAATTTTTTTTTTTAATGTATTTAAATCATTGGGGTTATAAAAGACTGTTTTAATATTAAATGATTTGAGAAAATCTTCAGTTAGTAATCGTGTTGGAGAATAAACTGGATCGGCAGCTAAAATTTCATCACCTGGACGAACAATGCTAAAAATTGATAAAAAAACTGAACCAAAACCGGTTGGAGTTAAAAATACATGGTAGCACTCTTCCATTCTCTTTAACATTTGTTGTAAAATGTATGTTGTTGAAGTGCCCTGCCTTCCATACTCGAAATGTCCGCCAATTGGGTTTTTTTTACCCTTGAACTGAGTTTTTCTTAACTCGTTCATTGACTTAAAAATGATTGTGGAAGCTCTTACTACTGGTGGGTTTACTGACTGATTATAATAATCTTTTGCAGTATGTTTTAAAAAAGTTTTAAATGATTTATCCATAAAAAATTTGATAAGATAAAAAGACAATGCTATATCCGCTAAATAAGTCAATAAAATAATAACAAAGGAATATATGGGATACCCAAAAAAACACAGAGGCCGTAGAAAAATGGGCTCAAAAAAGAGAAGAGCTAGAAAAAAAAACAAGAAAAAGTAATTTTTTATATCTATTAAATGATTTCTTTAAGCAAAGGGATAAATAGATTAAGGAAGATAAGCTTATATCTATTTTTATTTCCATCATTAGCATTAATAATATCGCTAATCGCTCATAATTTATTAGTAAGTTTTAATTTAAGCTTACAAAATATAGATTATAAAAATAAGCTGCCTATAATTATTAAATGTACTAAAGAAAATAATTTTTGTTTAACTACACCTAAAAATATTACTAAAAATCATCCTGAATATTTTGCTAATATAACTCAGTTTAATCAGTGTGAAAAATATATTGTAAGTATTGATGTATTAATTGAAAATGAAAAAATTAATTTTCCTGATTATATAAACAAATATTCAAATGAAGCTATTTATTCGAAAGATAAACTATCAAAACTTAATATAAGAAAGCTTTATTCTAGAAGCAACAAAATAGATAATAGTTGTATCAAGAATTCAAATCTAAAAAGAATTTACAAAAATATTCCTCAATTTATTTATTTTTTAGAAAAAATTAAATCTAATGAAAAATATGTTGCAGGAACATCGGAAACTATTAATCCATTTATATATGGAGAAACCTCAATTAGTAATATTGCCAAAAGATATCCGGTAAATTTAGTTTTTAAGCCTCTGCTATTTATAGGGTCTTTTTTAATGATTTTATATTGGGTGAACTATCATAATATTTTTAAACAAATTACTGATAGTCAAAAAATTAATAAATTTACTTTTTTTGGTATTTTTTCCAGTATATTTCTTTTTTTTCACGTATTTTTTTTAGGAACTGAAATTGATAATGAAATTTTTACAAAAATTAGAAGATTAATTTTAATTTTATTTATTCTTTTTGAAATATTAGCTCAATATTTTCTTACAAGAAGGCTATATCTTTCTCTAAATAAAATTGATAGTTTAATTTACTCAAATATACTTAATTTAAAAATTATATTTGTTTCAACAATTATAATAAGTTCAGTAATTATATTGGCTATTTTAAGTTTTTCAAACTTAGATTCTAAAATAGATTATATTTTAGAATGGAACTACTTTTTGTTCTTAATGGTTTTTTATTTACTGTCTGCTATTTTGTGGAGAAAACAAATAATTTAATTTATTTTTTTATCCATCCACCACCTAAAACTTTATAACCATTTTTATTTTTTGAATAGAATACACAAGCCTGTCCAGGAGATATACCGTATTCATCTTCTAAAAGGTTAACACTTGGTTCATCATTATCCAGATCTATATTTGCCTTTACCAATTTTCCTGTTGATCTAATTTTGACCAAAACTTCTTTATTAAGCTCTTCCGTGTCACACAAAATATTTAAATTTCTTAATTTTATTGTTTTTTGAATTAAATTTTTTTTTGAACCAACAATAATTTCATTTTTTTCAGCATTTATCTCTATTACGTAAAGAGGTTCCTTGTTTGAAACTTTTATTCCACGTCTTTGCCCAATTGTAAAATTTATAATGCCTTCATGAACTCCTAGCACTTTTCCATTCAAATCTTTAATATTCCCCTTTTTATAAGAATCTGGTCTGTACTTTTTGATAACTGAAGAATAGTCACCATTTGGAACAAAACAAATATCCTGACTATCTGGTTTGTCAGCTACATTTAAATTTAATTTTTTTGCGATATCTCTTGTTTCGTTCTTTAACATTCCACCTAATGGAAATCTCAAATAATTTAATTGTTCTCTAGTTGTATTAAATAAGAAATAACTTTGATCTCTATTTTCATCAATAGCCCTATACATATTTGTTTCATCATCTAATGTTATACTTTTTACATAATGTCCAGTAATCAAGGCATCTGCATTTAAATTTTTAGACACTTTATATAAATCATTAAATTTGACAGTTTGATTACATTGTACACATGGAATTGGTGTTTCACCTTTTAGATAACTTTCTACAAAACTATCTATAACACCTGATTTAAATTTGCTTTGATAATATAAAATTTTATGTTCAATCTTTAATTTATCAGCGACTCTCTTTGCATCTAAAATATCTTGCCCCGCACAACATTGTTTAGACTTAGAAATTTCTTTTGTATCATCGTATAACTTCAACGTAATTCCAATAACATTATATCCTTGTTCTTTCATTATTCCAGCGGCCACAGATGAATCAACACCTCCTGACATAGCAACAACGACTGTTGTTTCTTTTGGATCTTTTTTTAAACCTATAGAATTTTTTTTTATGTTCATATTGATGGTATTTATACTAATTTCTATTATAAGATATATAAAATGATTATAGAATTTGAACCAGGTGATAAAGTAATTAATCCTTTAAATAAAGATTGGGGAATTGGGCAGATACAATCAATAATTAATAATAAAATTACTGTTAATTTTCAAAATGTAGGGAAAAAAGTAATTAATGCAGAAAATATTGGGTTAGAAAAGTTTAAAAAAAATGCTTGAAGAGGCTAAAAAAAAAATCGCTGAAAATTTAATATCCTCATTTGAAGAAGCTGGAAATGTTTCTATTAAATTAAGAAAACAAGGTTTAAAGCAAGAAACAAAAGAAGATAACACGCCAGTTACTAATGGCGATATTGAAGTTAATAAATTAATAACTAATAAAATTAAAAAAATAACTCCAAATATTCAAATTGTTTCAGAAGAATCATCTGATAATAAATTAAATGAAAATTTAGAAACTTTTTGGTTAATAGATCCCATTGATGGTACTCATGACTACATAAATGGTAGAGATGAATTTACAATAAATGCTGGACTTATAATAAATAATAGACCCGAAGTTGGTATTATTTATGCGCCAGCAAAAAAAAGGCTTTTTTACTCGTATCATCAAGGTAAATGCTTTGAATTAACTAATAAAAAAGAAAGAAAGTTAAACTGCGCAAAATTAACAAAAAAAGGAGAAGTAAAAGCTGTCTCATATTCAAATAAATTAAAACCATTAATTGAAGATTGGCATAAAAAATTTAGTGTTACAAACTATGTTAAAATGAAAAGTTCTTTAAAATTTTGTGTCATTGCAACTGGTGAATATGATTTATATATAGCCGAACCAAGAGCTTGCGAATGGGACATAGCGGCTGGTCACGCTATACTTAAAAATGCCGGAGGTTTAATTACAGACTTTGATAACAAAGAAATCTTATACGGAAAGAAAAATTTTAAAAATCCAAGTTTAATTTTAAAAAGATCTTCATTACTTTAATGAGTGAACAGTTAAGAATAATACTAATAATTATTGTATCCGTATCAATTTTTGGCCTTTTAGTTTTTGTTTTTGTAAAAAACTACATTAAAAATAAAATTAATTACTATCTTAATGAAAAAAATAAAAAAAAATTAAAGTAAATTTATTATTTTTAAATATTCACTTTTTTTTAAATCCATAACTCTTTTAGTAGTATCAAAATCAAATCCAGACCTTGCTAGTATTCCTACATCTTTCTTATAAAATAGAGGTCTATTATTTTCATCTCTAGAAGGACCAATTCTTTTTTTTTTGCATAATTTTATAGCTGAAAAAAAATCTTGATCTTCATTGTTTGCTTTAATTTCATCTAAAGTATTTTTAATATATTTTTCATTAATACCTTTTGAAAATAAATAATTTCTTATTTTATTAATTGAACTACCCCTTTGGATTAAACTTTTGGCTTTAGAATTTGAGTAAAATTTGTCATTTATGAATTTGGTTTTTTCCAAATCTTCTAAAACAACACTTATTAAATCAGAAATATTTGATTTATTCACATTTGGTAGCTTTGTTTTAAGATATTTTTTTAACAAATAAGTCTTTAATTGTTGCTTTGATGGAGCGTACTTTTCAATATAAGCAAAAGCAAAATTACGCATTTCCTCAACAGTAGCTTCTAAATTTTTTTTTTTATTTTTAATAGGAATCATTAATTGTTGTAATATAATACATTTTCTTATGACCGAACAAATTTCTACATTTTTTACAATTGATATGATTTTTTTATGGATAAATATTGGTGTAATTCCATTCTGGTTTATTTTGATGTTTTTCCCAAATTCAAAAGTTTGCGGTGTTTTTGTTAGTTCAATTTTTCCAATTTTTACTTTAAGTGTTATTTATCTATATTTAGTTTATTATTTTTTTATTTCTGGATACGACTTTACCCAAAATTTTAGTTTGTATTTAGGCTTGGATTCATTAAGGGAACTATCCAGTGAAACAGCTTTTCTAATTATTTTTTGGACACACTTTCTTGCAATTAATTTATTTTGTGGTTCATGGATAGTTAGCGATAGTAGAAAATTTTCTATATCTAAAGTTCTTATTTTTATTCCTCTTATAATAACTTATTTTACTGGTCCTATAGGAGTTTTTATTTATTGGTTAATAAGAATTTTCTACGCAAAAAAAATATCTCTTTACGATTAAGTTTTAATTTTAAAACCTTTTTGTACCATTAAACCAAAACCACCTTCTACATGAGATACATTTTTAAAGCCCATTTCTTTTAATGTCTTCGCTGCTAGTGCAGATCTGCCCCCAGCTGCACAAAATAATACTGTTTCTTTATTTAAATCCATTTGATTATTTTGAACATATACACTTTCGGGATGAATAGAAAATTCCAATAACCCCCTTGGTATATGAAAAGAATTTTCAATGGCTCCAAGTTTTTGCAATTCAACTCCATCTCTAATATCAATTAAATTACATTTATTTTCACTATTTAATTTCATTGCTTCCTCAGGAGTAATGGTTTTTACTTCATTTAAAGCTTCTGAAACGAGAGTTTGTGGTGATTTAATGCTCATAATATTGTAAATAAAATATCATAAACAATATAATGAAAAAAAGCACCATAAAAAAATTATTTATTAAGCTCTCTAAAATAATGGGCTATGAAATAATTGATCAAAATAGTTTTACTTCACCGACTCTTGATAGGGATTTAAATAAAGATCTTTCAAAAATTAACGAAAAATCAATTGTTCTTCCTTTGGGTGAAGTTAAAATTTCTAGAAAAGTTAAATCTATACTGATTCTGTTTAGAACAAACAGTAATATTGAAATATGGGATCAAAATAAAAAAAGATTATTTGAACTTCCAAAAATTGAATATACTTTGAGATCATTAAATTCACTATTAAAATCAATTAGGTTTAGTAAAGAAAAATATTCTAAAATTAAGATTCAATTGGTAATAATTGACGACAATACAAATGAAACTAATTTAAATAAAATTAAAAATCTAACTAATAATAATAATTTTGAGATAACTTTTACTAAAGTAGAACATAATAATTATAGAGAATTAATTAAAAAGCAGAAAAATGATCAGACATACTCTAACCTAGCAAGCTTACTTTGTTGTTACGAAATTGCTAAAAAAGATACTGATGATTTAGTTTTTTTTGTTGAAGATGATTATCTTCATTTTGAACCAATGATGGAAGAAATGATAGCTTCATACGAGAGAATATCGTCTCAATTAGGTAATGATATTTTCATGTGTCCAGCTGATTATCCTTATTTATATATGAATAATCAAAAAACTAATATTTTAATTGGAAATAAAAGGCACTGGAGAACAGTTAATGAGACTTTATGTACATTTATGACTAGCAAAGAACTATTAGAAAAATATTGGGATAACTTTTATAAAACCTGTCTTGATAGAAATGATCCTTTTGAGAAATATATAAACGATATTTACAATAAGGAAATTTGTGTATCTCCGTTAAAAAGCTTATCTGTGCATTTTACAAATATTAATTCCAGCTATGGTTTATCACCATTTATTGATTACAAAAAATTATGGGAAGAAAGTGAGTAAATTCTAAAACCCCCTTTTGTTTAAAAAGGGGGAAAAGTTAGAGGACTTGAAAAAATTTTTAAGGGGCTTTCTTTGAGTAGAAAACATGGAGAAGAAAGCCCCTATATCAATTGATCAATTGATTAATTGATTCGTTAATCTCTTATCGCATACGCGATTACACCTGTTTCAGTAACGTCAGTACCTTTAAGTTCACCTTCTTTACTTAATCTAATACCAATCGTAGCTTTCATTATTGACCATACAATGTACGAGACGATGAACACAAACGCGTTTATTGAAATTACGCCAAGTAGCTGTGCACCAAATGAAACATCAGGATTTGTTATTGGAACAGCTAGTGTTCCCCAAATTCCAGCGAACAAGTGTGCTGGTACTGCGCCTACAACATCATCGATTTTCATTGAGAATAAAAGCTTAGTACCAAAAACCACAATTACACCTCCAACAGCACCAATTAATATTGCTGCAATCGGTGATGGCATTAAAGGTTCAGCTGTTATAGCTACTAATCCACCAATACATCCATTAAGCATTTGGATAACATCAGTTTTACCAAATCCTAATCTAGTTGTAAAAGCAGCAGCCATTACTCCGCCCGCTCCAGCTAAGAATGTATTCATAAATATCGTTGATACTGCAATTGCATCAACAGCTGTTCCCATTGCAAGTTGCGAACCACCATTAAAACCAAACCAACCCAACCATAAAATAAATATACCTATAGTTACTAATGGAATTGATGAAGCTGCAAAAGGCTTTAACGGAGCTGGAGAACCTGATTTTGTAAATCTTCCTAATCTAGGTCCTAAAATAATTGCTCCTGCTAATGCTGCTGCACCTCCAGTTGAGTGAACAAGTGTAGATCCAGCAAAATCTGAGAACCCTGCAGCAGCCAACCAGCCACCACCCCACTGCCAACCCATTACAATTGGATATATAATTCCTGATAAAATTGCTGCAAACAGGAAGAACGGCCATAATTTAATTCTTTCTGCCAATGTTCCTGATACGATTGAAACTGTTGTTGCGCAGAATACCATTTGGAAATACCAATCTGAACCGTCAGAATATCCAGTATCTATTTTACTTGCATCTGACCATGGAATAAAGTTTCCAATATAACCACCCTCTGGAATTCCATAAGCTAAGTTATATCCAAACATCCAGAACATAATTCCAGCTATTGAAAATAATCCTATATTTTTTGCACAAATTACAGATACACTTTTTGATGTTACACTTCCTGCTTCAAGCATAGCAAAACCTGCAGCCATAAACATAACCAAAAAACCACAGACTAAAAAAAGAAAGGTATTAAAAATAAAACCCACTTCTGCAGAAACTGTCGTCTCTGCGTAACCTACACTGGTCATATTTAATAAGAAAAATAAACTTATTAAAGGACCAATTAATTTTTTATATAATTTTGACATTTAACTCCTTCTGTTAAGGAATCTTTTATATTTTTAAAAAATTAAAAAACTAACGTTGATAAGGTAAAATAGGTATGCAGATTTTGCATATAGTAACAGCCTTATTACATTTTTGTAACAAGGCTGTTAAAACTTTAATTACTTATTGAATACTTCTTTAAGTGCTTTAGCAGGTAAAAATTTTACTTTTTGAGAAGCAGCGATTTGAATTTGTTCTCCTGTTCTAGGATTACGTCCAATTCGAGCTTTTCTTTTAGCCACTTTGTATGTACCAAAACCAGCAATTTTCACAGAATCATCATTTTTTAATGCATCTAGAATAGTGTTGGTAATTGTATCAAAAGTACGCTCAGCATCAGCTTTGCTTTGGTTTAAAGAACCAGCTAATTTAGCGACTAATTGTTTTTTGTTCATTTTTTAGCTCCGGTTATTAGGTTATTATTATAATTAACATAATCCTTTATTTTTCAAGCTTTTTTTTAGTATATATTTTTTTTATACCCACAATATATTGTGCTCTAAAAGTGTTGATTTTGTTGATTTTTTTTAATTAAAAAAATGGCTTAAAATAAGCCTAAATCCTTAAGGTCGTTGAATGTTGCAAAAAACATTAAAAACAACAATAAAAACATTCCGATTCGAAAAAAACCTTCTTGAGTTTTTTGACTTAAAGGCCTTCCAAGGATCTTTTCAAATCCATAAAACATTAAATGACCACCGTCTAGAAGAGGTATTGGAAATAAATTAATTAATCCTAAACTTATAGAAATATAAGCCATAATACTTAAAAAAGGGATAAATCCAATTTCTGCTACTTGACCAGTAATTTTTGCAATTCTAATCGGTCCTCCTAATTGTGAACTATCACCAGATCCACCAATTATTGAGCCCAAATATTTTAGTGAAGAAATGCATACAAAATAAACCTCATTTATTGAGTGATATAATGCTTTTGCGGGACCTAATTTAACATGATTTATTTCATTATTAAAAGGGCTTAGTTTAATTCCAACAATTCTTTTTTTTACTTTATTTCCCATATTGTCTTCAGCATCAACAATATTGGGTTTTACTTTTAAAATTAATTCATTTTCAAGTCTTTCAACTTTAAAATCTATAAATTCAGAAGTAGACATTGTAATTAGTTTTGAAACATCCAAAATGCTTTTGACTTTATTTCCATCAATTTCTAAAATTAAATCATTTTTTTTAAGTCCTGCGATTTGTGCAGGGCTTTCATCTTGAACTTCATTTATCATTGCTGGTGTGAAATCTTTGCCAATAAACATGTAAATTGACAAAAAAATTACTATAGCCAATAAAAAATTAGCAAATGGACCGGCGGCTACAATTAATGCTCTTTGATATAAAGGTTTTAATACAAATAGTTTTTTTTGATCTTCGACTGAGTATTTGTTTATAATTTTTTCTTGGTCAGCTTGGCTGAAAACATTCCTGTCTCCAAAAAATTTTACATATCCGCCTAAGGGAATCCAGCAAATTTTCCATCTAGTTCCAGATTTATCATTCCAACCAAATATTTCCTTGCCGAATCCAATAGAAAAATCAGTAACGCCAACACCATATTTCTTTGCAAAATAGTAATGGCCATATTCATGAATAAATACAACTACTAGAATTAAAACTATAAATGGAATTATAAAATTTAGCATTTTTACTAATATATTTAATATTATTTAATTTTCCAAGTAAAAACAGGAACAAATGTCGCTATTAAAAATGATAAAAACAACAATGATTGTGACATAAAACTGGGAAAAAAATCAATAGGAAATAAAATACCAATTAAAATAGATTTTGAAAAATCAGGACTCGGAAAAAACAATAAACCTACAGCAATTCCAATTATAATTGAGACGTATGCATTTTTCTCACTTATTGATTTAGTAAAAAAACTATAAAACACAGTTAATACAGCTGAACAACAAAAGAGATCTGCTAATAAAAAAAGATATAAAATACTTAAACCTTTAGATGCAATTACAAAAACAATAATTGAAAGTAAAATAATTAAATAATTTGAAAGTTTAAAATAATTTCCCTTAAAATTAATTATTTTGTTTCCATCAACAATAATTAAACTTGAAATTGCATTAATAAGAGTATCTATGCTGCTTATAGTTAATGATATTCCTAGAATTACAACTATCAGTGACAGCAAAGTCGTTTGCTCTCTAAATAACAAAGAAAAAAAAGCAAGATCAGAAATAACATTTGAGTCTATTGAAGCAGCAACTAAACCGCTAAAACCCATAAAAAAAACTACAGGGGCAATTAAAAAAAATGAAATTAGTAAACTTTTCTTTAATATAATATTATTTTTTGCTGCATAAACTCTTTGCCAATTTCCTTGATGAAAAAGATTTGTTGCTGCAACAGCTACAAAAAAAGTTAATCCCGCAGTAAAATTTGGTAAATGTTCAACACTAAGTAAATTCGGTTTATTTAACTTTATAAATTCAAAATTAAATTGAGTAGAATTAAAAGATATTAAAAAACTAACTACAATTACCAGTAATATTATGAGTACAATAAATTGAATACTATCAGTAAATATTGAGGCTCTTAATCCGCCATATAAAGTATAAATTAGTGATGAAGTTACAACTATTAAAGCGATTATCCATAAACTTGTCCCAGATATATAATTTACTAATATTGATACAGCGGTAACTTCAGCAATTAAAAAAATTGCCATATAAAAAATAGTAAGAAATAAGATTAGTTTAAATAACTGTTTACCAAATTTTAACCTTATCACTTCAATTAAGGTTTTTGCTTTTGGAAATGATTTTCTAAATTTTGAACCTAATGTAATTAAAATAAGCAATGGAAAGGCCGTTCCTAGAGCATATCCTATTACTGCGCCTATGCCGCCCCATGTAGCAGCAGAAGCAGGTCCAAATAAAATCCAGGCACCAAGTGCTGATGAAACAAAGCTAGCAGTTAAAGGAAATATTCCAATATTTCTGTTTGCAATTAAATAATTATTTAATCCTTTGTACTTCCTTGAATAATAAATTCCGCTTGCTAAAAATATAATACTTAATGCAAGAGTTAATAAAATTGCAGATGTTTGACTTAGAATGTTTATCGATATCATCTTCCCTTTCTGAATTACCGGACAGGTTCTTAGGGTTTGATCTCAGTCTTTCGACACCCCTTTTTTAATAAAAATTAACTATATTTAAAAAAATAGAATTATCCAATAAGAAATTAATCCAGATAAAATAGTTGCAATAACATTTTTTGAAAAATAACCCACAACGATCGCAACTATAGCTCCAAATATTTTGGGATCGTTCATTTCTATAAAGGTCCCATAATCATTAATAAAAATTGCTGGAAATATTATTGCGGGAAATACTGCAGATGGAACATAGGCTAATACGGCTTTAATTCTATCTCCTAGCATATCTCTGCTAACTAAAGCAATCATGGTCATTCTTGTGAAATAAGTCAATATCCCAGCAATAATAATTGATAACCAGGTCATTTTTTAAACCTCAATAATAATGCAGCGAAAAACAAAGCAACAATAGGTGAAATAATTATATAAGATTTAAAGGGAGCATCAAAAAATAATAAAGAACTTATACCGCAGACAAGCATAACAATTACATGATCAATTTTTTTTAGGTCTTGTACAATAATAGCTATAAAAGTAAGAGGTATTGCAAATTTTAGACCTAATTCTTCAGGCACGAACGAACCTAATATAATTCCTGCTAATGTTGAAATTTGCCAACAAACCCAGAGTGTACTACCAGTGCCAATTAAATGGTAATGTAAGTATTGTTCTGTTTTATTTTTCTTAAAAAATTTATTAGATTCAGCAAAACCTTGGTCTACAACCAAGTAAGAAATTAATAGCTTTTTAATAAAAGATAATTTTTCTAAATATTCTGATAAAACTGCTCCATATAACAAATGTCGAGAATTAATAACACCAACAGATGTTGCGGCAATCAAACTAGAAGCACCGCCTGATATTAATTGTAAAAACACAATTTGTGAGGCTCCACCGAATATGATGATGGACATTCCGTAGACTAAATATGGATTGAACCCAAGTTCAATACCAATTGCTCCACAAATAATTCCAAATGGAATAACTGAGAGCATATGTGGCGCAACATCCAGCATACCTTTAGTGAATAATTTTTTTTTTGAGAGCATTTATTTTTGTTTTATTAAAAACAAACTATATGATCAATGTAAATTGGTCTTTTAATTCCAAATTTTTCATCAACTTGATGTTGATGAATATGATGAGAATGAACTAAAACTGGAATTAGATGATTTGTTGTTGTTTTAAGAGTATATATAAAATTTGTTCCCCTAAACTTTCTATCAACAACCTCTAACTTTAAATTACTTTTATCATCATGTTCGAGATCTTCTGGCTGTAATAATAATTTTACATCTGAGCCTTTTGGATAATGTTTAATAAAATTACCTTTTATAGTGCCTAGATCTTCATTTTCTAAACTATTTTCTCCAGTTACTTTTGCAGGAATTAATATTCCTCTATTCAAAAAATTTACGACCTCTACTGAATTTGGAAAATGATAAACATTATAAGGATCATCGTATTGTTTTAGTTGATCATTTAAAATTACTCCACATTTTGATCCTAAATAAAAAGCCTCGTAAGAGTCATGAGTAACTATAATGGTAGTTATTTTTAAATCGTGTAAGAGCTTTTTTAGTTGAACTTGTATTTCTTCTTTAAAACTTTGATCAACATTAGATAATGGCTCATCTAACAACAATAGATCAGGTTGTGTAACTAATGATCTTGCAAGAGCTGCTCTTTGTGCTTCTCCTGCGCTTATTTGGTGAGGAAATTTATTTAATATTTTTTCTATATTTAATAATTTAATTATTTTTTTTGGGTTAATTTTCTTTTTTCCATTTAGCTTTTTTGCTTCAGCACCTAACTGTATATTTTTTTCAACAGAGTAATGAGGAAATAAGCTATTTTCTTGAAATGATAGAGATATATTTCGATTTTCTGGTTCAATATGATCTTTTGAGGAAGATAAAATTTTATCTTTGAGTTTAATAGATCCAGATTTAATTTTTTCTAATCCAGCGATTGTTCTAAGGATAGTGGTTTTACCAACACCAGATGGTCCTAATAGACAAATTATGTCTCCTTTGTTTTCAATATTAAAAGAAACATTTTTTACTTTAGTTTTTCCACCGGCTCTAAAACTAACATTTTTAATTTCTAAAAAATTTTTATTCATCATTATCTCTTAAAATATATTTAGACGTAAGTAAAATAAAGAAACTTGCAATAATTATCAAACATAATGATGGAACGGCAGCAGCTTCCAATAAATCCTCTGAAGCAGAAATATATGCTGTAGTTGCGAAAGTCTCAAAATTAAAAGGTCTCAAAATTAATGTAATTGGTAATTCCCTGATTATTTCTAATGAAATTAATATTATAACAAATAGAAGTGAATTTCTTAAATAAGGAATATGAATATTTAAAAAGGTTTTTGTTTTAGAATATCCAAGAAGATAAGCACTTTCGTCAACTGCGATGTTCATTTTTTCATATCCAGATTTTATTCCATTAAAGGCCAATGAATAAAATCTTACAAAATAAACTATTACTAATCCTAAAATCGAACCAATAAATATTTTTTTTATTGATAAAAATCCTAATGCTTTAATCAAATTTTCATCAAACCATGCAACAAAAGTTATAAATGCAATGGCGAGAATTACTCCTGGTATAGCATAACCAGAAATTGAAAAAGTAGACAATGTATTTAAAATTTTTTTATTTGAAACTCTATTTCCATAATTAGATATTAAGGCGAAAAATAATAAAACTATACTTGATAAGGAAACTAAATATAAAGTATTTAATAAAAGATCAGTTATTTGGAACCCGGCTAAATTTTCAGGGAATTTAATTGTCCAATATAACATTTGACTCAATGGAAACAAAAAACTTAAAAAAAATAAAGTGAAACAAAAAATAAATGCAAAAAAGGATTTTGCCCCATAAAGTTTAATTTTTTCTTTTTTCTTAAATCCACCTTTTGCTTCAATATGATACCTAGCTTTTCTTCTGGATAAATTTTCTGTAAAAAATAATATAAAGATAAATAATAATAGAAAAAAAGATATTCTATTTGCAAATGCCAAGTCATCAAAAGTTATCCAGGCATTATAAATACCAGTCGTTAAAGTGTTTACAGAAAAAAAATCTACTGCTCCGAACTCAGCTAAAGTTTCCATTGCTACTAATGATAAACCAGCAACAATTGCGGGACGTGCAGCGGGTAATATTATTGAATGAAATGATTTAAATTTTGAAAAACCAAGATTTTTACCTAGTTCTATTAAATTTTGTGATTGGTATAAAAATGATGATCTAGCAAGTATATAAACATACGCATAAAGTGAAAAAGAGATTGATAATATCAACCCAAACATGCCACTAAATTTTGGTATATATTTGTTATAATCCCCATCGCCAAACGAATATTTTAAAATTGTAAAAGCAGTTCCATAATTTTCAAAAAAAGCGAATAAAGAATAGGCATATATATAAGGAGGAACAGCAAAGGACAGTATCAAAGCCCATTTAAAAAAATTAGCACCAGGAAACTGATAAAAAGAAACTATATATGCTGATCCTACTCCTAAAATAAATGTTAAAAATAGAACTCCAATCAAAAGAATTAAAGAGTTAAATATATATTCGAAAAAAAATGTTTCTTTGAGAATTTCAAAATAATTCGATGTATCTTGAAAAAAACTTGTAAAAACAGTTAAAATTGGAATTGCAACGATCAGTGAAATACTCAAAGAGCTTAAATACCAAAAATTAAATTTCATATTATAATCCGCCTTATAAAAGAAAAGTAATTTCCTAATAAAAATTTTAGTGTCCACGTGAAAGGAGGCTTTGCAATGAGACCCAAATACATGGACACTAATTCAAGAAATTATTAAAAATTAAATAACTTTAAGATGTGCGGAACCTCCTGGTTATTAATCTCTGATAAGTTTCTTTTATTTATTCTTTTTTCGATTTTTTTACACTCCTCAGAACATGCGGGGCATGCCTCGGCTGAGTTATTATAATCGAAATCAGAAATAAATTTTTTTTCTTCCATTTACTTCCAACCTGCAGCCGTCATTACTTCTAATGCAGCAGCTTGATTTTTTCCATAAGTAGAAACTTTAGTTTTTAGATCTTGTTTAAAATCTAATCCCAAATTATTTACTACTAATGGACTTGGGGAAACACCAGCAATCATTGGAAACTCAAAAGTATTATTAGTAAAGTGCTCTTGAGCTGAAGGTGATAATAAATAGTCAACAAGAGCAATAGCATTCGCTTTGTTTGGAGCACCTTTAACTAGAGCAGCACAACTAATATTCATATGTGTTCCTCTACCGTCTTGATTTGGAAAAAATGCTTTAACTTTTTTAGCAGCTTCTTGTTGTTCTGCACCTTTGTTTCCAGAAAGCATAAGAGCTAAATAATATGTATTAGCTACAGCAATATCAGCTTCTCCAGCAGCTACAGCCATAATTTGAGCTCTATCGTTTCCTTCAGAAGGTCTTGCCATGTTTGCAACAACTCCCTTTGCCCATTCTGCAGTTGCTTTTTTTCCATTATTTGCGATTAATGAAGCTACAAGAGATTTATTATAAATGTTGCTAGATTTTCTTATTACTAATCTACCTTTCCATTTTGGATCAGCTAAACCTTCGTAAGACATTCCAGATAATTCAGCACCAGTAACTCTTTCTGGTGAGTAGTAAATTATTCTTGCTCTTTTAGCTACTCCAACCCAATGTGTTGTTCTAAAGTTTTTTGGAACAGATGATTTAATTGTCGATGAAGTTAATCCACTTTGCGTCATACCTTTTGCTTGAAAAGCACCACATCTTCCAGCGTCAGCTGTAATGTAAAGGTCTGCAGAAGAATCAGAACCTTCTTCAATCATTCTTTTTTCTAAAGCTCCTGATTTACCGTTAATTAAATTTACTTTAATTCCAGTCGCTGCTGTGAACTTATCGTAAAGTTCAGCATCAGCTTTATAATGTCTTGCATTGAAAATATTCACCTCGTTTGCTATTGCAAAAGTTGATACAACCAATGAAAGAATTATACTTAAAATTGAGATTTTTCTCATATCTACCATTTTCTCCGCACTTTTATTTATATATTATTGAAAATGAGAACTATTATCAATGAGAATAGTTATCAATCGCACTGATTGTCGCAGGTTGTATTAAAACTCCCATTCAGAAATTTTGCTATAAAGGAAGTTTCTAAATGCTTGAACTCTAGCTACATTTCTTAAAGATTGAGGATAAACGAAGTGAGCTTCTGTGATTGGACCTTCGATTTTAGGTAACACTTTAATAAGGTTTCTTGATTGAAATACAAGATAATCAGGTAAAGCTGCTAATCCTACTCCACTTTCAACCGCCAAAAGAAGCCCCATAACACTGTTTGCTTTCATAATTGGCTTTCTTTTACCGTTATCCTTCATGCCTACTTTTAAAGCCCAATCTGGATTATATACTGGTGAAGGTGCTCCTTTACCAAAAGATATAAATTTATGTTTACTTAAATCATTTAATGTCTTTGGCATTCCATATTTTTCCAAATATTTATTGGATCCATAAATATGGTAATTAATATCAATCAACTTTCTTTGAATATAATTTAATTGTTTAGGTCTTCTCATGAATATACCAATATCAGCCTGTCTAGTACTTAAATCTAGTTCTTTATCATCAAATATTAATTCAACCTCTATTTCAGGGTTTAGTTGCATAAATTCTTGGATTCTAGGAGTAAGCCAGTGGGTTCCAAAGCTTCTAACAGTGGTTATTGTAATTTTTCCCGAAGGTTTGTTTTTTTGATCTCCTAATGAAGTTTCTACCTCTTTAAGTTTGCTTATAACTTCATGAGCCGTTTTATAAACATACTCTCCATTTTCAGTTAAAGTTAATCCTCTAGCATGTCTTTCGAATAATTTTACCTTTAATTCATCTTCTAAAGATTGTATTTGTCTACTAATAGCAGACTGACTTAAATTGAGAGTGACAGTTGCACTTGTAAAACTTCCGGCCTCTGCAACAGCATGAAATATTTTTAATTTATCCCAATCCATTATTTATTTAAGTCAACAATGTATCTGCCAGACGTTTCACCTTTAAGCATCTTTGGATAGACATCTAAAAGACCCTCTAAACTAATTTCTTTAATTGATTGACTTAGTAAATCAAAATTAATTAATTTAGATGCCTCATTCCATAAAAATTCTCTTCTTTTTATAGATGTGTTCACAGAGTTAATTCCCCAAAGTTTAACTCCTCTAATAATAAAAGGCATTACAGTTGTGTTTAATTTTATATCAGCTGCATTTCCGCATGCCGCAACAATTCCAGTTTCTTTTGTTTGAGCTAGTACATTCGCTAATACTTGCCCTCCTACAGTATCGACAGCTCCATCCCATAAGCCTTTATCTAAGGGTCTTGGTTCTTTCATCAATTCACTTGTATTTACAGTACTTTTTGCACCTATTGATTTTAAATATTCTTTATTACTCTCTTTTCCAGTAACAGCAGTTACATTGCATCCAAGTTTGTTTAAAATCATAACCGCTATACTTCCAACACCACCTGATGCACCAGTAACAATTACATTTTCAACTTTTTCACCAAGTAAAAGTTCTTCTCTCGCAGTTTTTGTTGTGAAAGAACATGATAAAGCTGTAAGTCCAGCAGTACCTAAAATCATTGCTTGCTTTGAAGTTAATTCTTTTGGTTTTTTTACTAAAAAATCAGCATTAACTTTTGCATATTGAGAATAACCTCCAAAAAAAATTTCTCCTACTCTCCACCCAGTTAATATTACTTCATCACCTGCTTTAAATTTATCATTCTTACTTTCTTCTACAGTTCCTGAAAAATCTACTCCGGGTATATGAGGAAATTCTTTTACTAACCTTGCGCCATTTTTTAATATTAAAGCGTCTTTAAAATTTAATCCTGAATACTCAACTTTAACTAAAACATCACCATGTTTTAAAAAAGTTTTATTAATAGATTTTATTTCTCTATTAAAATTTTCACCTTCTTGGTTGAGAACCAAAGCCTTGAAACTATCTGACATAAGATAATATAAACTTTATTTTGCGATAAATCTCAAGTATCTATTCTGATAGCTTAAATCTTCTTTAAATTTGCCTAAATAATAATTAGTAACAGTTGTGGCTTGTTCTTTTTTAATTCCTCTCATTGTCATACACTGGTGAGTTGAATCTATACTTACTGCTACGCCTTTTGCATCAAGAGAGTCCATTATTGTTTTTGCAATTTGCATTGTAAGTCTTTCTTGTGTTTGAAGTCTTTTAGAAAACACTTCTACTACTCTAGCTAATTTACTTAAGCCAACAACTCTATCTTTTGGAATATAAGCTACATGAGCTACACCTATAATCGGTGCCATATGATGCTCACAGTGACTTTGGACTGAGATATTTTTTTGGATAACCATATCGTCATATCCGTTTACATCTCCAAAGGTCTTACTTAAAATTTCCTTAGGGTCTTCTTTGTATCCTTTAAAATATTCTTTAAATGCTTTTGTAACTCTTTTAGGAGTTTCTAATAATCCTTCTCTTGATGGGTCTTCTCCTAACCATTGTAAAATTTTTATAAATGCTTCTTCAGCTTCTTTATCCGAGATAGTGTCTATCTTCTTCTGATTTTCATTTTTAACTAATTTCATGACGTGCTTTTATATATATAATTCCTTAAATTTAAAATATTTAATATATTCTCTAATATGTTAGATAAACAATATTATATGTTTAAAAAGAGAGAAAATGTCGCTGATATCGAAGAGGGAAGCTTATTATCACCTAAATTTGATAATGATGGCCTTATTCCAGTTGTTACAACCTGTTCTAAAACTAAAGAAATTCTTATGCATGGCTATATGAATGTGGAAGCTTTAAAGTTAACAATTGAAACTAAAGAAGCTCATTATTGGAGTAGGTCTAGAAAACAAATTTGGCACAAAGGAAGGACAAGTGGATTCGTCCAAAAAGTTAAGGAAATAAGAATTGACGATGACCAAGACTCAGTATGGTTAATTGTTGATATAGGTGATGGTGCAAGTTGTCATGTAGGTTATCGTTCTTGTTTTTATAGATCTGTACCTTTGGGAAAAATTGACAATGCAAGACAAATAGAAATGAAATTTGAGGAAAAAGAAAAAAAGTTTGATCCAAAAAAGGTTTACAAAGATGAACCAAATCCAACAAAGATTTAATGTCAGATAGACAAAAAAATGTTCTAGGTGAAGATTTAGAAGAATGCTCCAAAGAACCTTTAACAGGTTGGTTTAGAGATGGATGTTGCAATACAGATGAAAACGATCATGGATTGCACACTGTTTGTGTAAAAGTTAATAATGAATTTTTAGAATGGTGCAAGCAAGCAGGTAATGATTTAATTACTCCTCATCCTGAATTTGGTTTTCCTGGATTAAAAGATGGAGATAATTGGTGTGTATGCGCGAGCTGGGTTGCTAGAGCGATTGAAGCAGGAAAAGGCTGTTCTGTTTATTTAAAAAGAACTCACGAAAATACTCTTAAAGTTGTTCCTATTGAAAAATTAAAAAAATTAGCGATAGACCTTTCGTAATTACATATTTCCATACTTAGGACCTCCTCCACCTTCAGGGGTAACCCAATTAATATTTTGGGAAGGTTCTTTAATGTCACAAGTCTTGCAGTGAATGCAATTCTGAGAATTTATTACAAATTTTTTTAAATTATTTTCTTCCTGGATTTCATAAACTCCTACTGGACAGTATCTTTGCGCAGGCTCATCAAATTTTTCAAGCGTATAACTTATAGGTAGATTATGATCACTTAGTTTTAAATGTACAGGCTGATTGTCAGCATGATTGGTTCCTGTAAGGTATACTGAGCTAGTTTTATCAAAAGTTATTACATTGTCTGGTTTAGGGTAATCTATCTTGGGCATTTCATTTGCGGGTTTCAAGGACTCGTGATCCGCATGTTTATGTTTAAGTGTAAATGGTAATTTTCCTCTGAATAAAATTTGATCAATACCAGTAAAAATTATTCCTAAAATTAAACCCCAACTAAAACTTGGTTTAACATTTCTTGCTGCATATAGTTCTTTATAGACCCAGCTTTTTTTAAATTTATCTTCATAAGAAGATAAACTTTTATTTTCTTTTAAATTTTCAATAATTGTTTCAGCTGCTATCATTCCACTTTTCATTGCTGTATGAGACCCTTTAATTTTTGGCATATTTAATGTGCCTGCATCACAACCAACTAATAATGCTCCAGGCATATACATCTGGGGTAAACTTTGAAGACCACCCTCTATAAGAGCTCGAGCTCCATAAGAAACTCTTTTTCCTCCTTCAATTATTTTTTTTATTGCTGGATGTGTTTTGAATCTTTGAAATTCATCAAAAGGCGATAAATGTGGATTTTGATAATCTAAACCAATTACATAACCTAAGAAAACCTGCTTATTTTCTGCATGATAAACAAAGCTTCCTCCGTAAGTATTCTTATCTAGTGGCCATCCAGCCGTATGCATTACCATCCCTTCTTCATGTTTTTCTTCATTAATTTCCCATATTTCTTTAAAACCTATTCCATATTGTTGAGGATCTTTTCCTTTGTTTAATTCAAATTTTTTAATAAGTTGCTTTCCTAAATGCCCTCTACATCCTTCTGCAAACACAGTTACTTTTGCGTGTAATTCCATACCCGGTTCAAAGCTATCTTTCTTATTTCCTTCTTTGTCGAGACCCATATCTTGAGTTGCAACTCCTTTGATTGAGCCATCTTCGTTATATAAAATTTCACTTGCAGGAAAACCTGGAAATATTTCTACGCCTAAAGCTTCAGCCTGTTCAGCTAACCATCTACAGAGATTTGCTAAACTTATAATATAATTATTATGATTGTGTTGAACCTTTGGTAATAACCATGTTGGCCAACTCAATGATTTTGTTTTTCCTAAAAAAAGAAATTTTTCTTTAGTAACTTTAATTTTAATTGGAGCATTTAATTCTTTCCAGTTAGGTATTAATTCATCTAAGGCTTTAGTTTCAAAAACATTGCCTGACAAAATATGTGCACCTACTTCGGATGCTTTTTCTAAAAGGCAGACACTTATATCTGGATTTAACTGCTTTAGCTTAATAGCAGTTGAAAGACCTGATGGTCCGCCACCTACGATGACTACATCGTATTCCATCACTTCTCTGGACATAATATTATTTTTTTACAGTATTTGTTATTTTTGTATAGTGTTTAATTTGTTCAATTCTTCTAAAAATTGAGGAAGAGCTTCGAACAAATCAGCTTCTAAGCCATAATCAGCAACACTAAAAATTGGTGCCTCTCCATCTTTGTTGATAGCGACAATAATTTTGCTTTCTTTCATTCCTGCTAAATGCTGAATAGCTCCTGAAATTCCTACAGCAATATATAAATCTGGCACAACAACTTTTCCTGTTTGACCTACTTGATGATCATTAGTTATATATCCCGCATCAACAGCTGCTCGTGATGCTCCAATTGCAGCATTTAGTTTATCTGCAATAGCAGTAATTAATTTAAAATTATCTCCACTACCCATTCCTCTTCCACCAGAAATTACAACTCTAGCAGTTCCAAGTTCAGGTCTATCAGATTTTACTTCTTCCCTTTTTATAAATTTAGTTAAATCTGAAGCTTCGGCTTTTTCAGATTTTACAATTTCAGCAGTTCCTCCAGTTGTTGGAGCTGGATCAAAAGATGTTGGTCGTATAGTTATACATTTTTTTGTATCTGTACTTTTTACTGTTGCAAATGCATTTCCTGCATAAATTGGTCTTAGGAAAGTATCAGTTGATATTACTTTTATAATATCACTCACTTGAGATATATCTAATAGTGCTGAAATTCTTGGCATTAAATTTTTACCAAAAGTATTAGCTGAACAAATAATATGTGAATAGTTTTCTGAATTTTTAATCACTACTGGAGTAAAATTTTCAGGTAAATAATTTTCATAGACTGCATCATCTACATGAATTACTTTTTTTACATTAGGAATCTCAGATATAGATTTTGCTACTGCTTCACAAGAATGTCCTATTACTAAAACGTGTAAATCTTGATCAATTTGCGATGCCGCTGTTATAGCGTTTAAAGTAAATGGTTTAACCTCTTTATTATTATGTTCTGCTATTAATAGTGCTGACATTATATTACTTTTGCCTCATTTTTTAATTTTTGAACAAGTTCTTCAACGCTAGCTACTTTAATTCCTGCTTTTCTTTTTGGTGGTTCTTCAACTTTAATTTGTTCTATTCTTGGTTTTGTATCAACTCCTAAATCAGAAGCATTAATTTGTTCTAAAGGTTTTTTCTTTGCTTTCATTATATTTGGTAATGAAGCATATCTTGGCTCATTTAATCTTAGATCACATGTTACTATTGAAGGTATATTTGTCTCAATAGTTTCTAAACCTTCGTCAACTTCTCTTGTAACTTCTAAAGATTTATCTTTAACTTCTATTTTTGATGCAAACGTTGCTTGTGGCCAGTTAAGTAACGCAGCTAACATTTGGCCAGTTTGATTACAATCATCGTCGATTGCTTGTTTTCCCATAAATACTAAATCGGGTTTTTCTTTTTCTACAATCTTCTGTAAAATTTTTGAAACAGCTAACGGTTCAATTGTTCCATCTACTTTAACATGAATTCCTTTATCAGCACCTACGGCTAAAGCTTTTCTAACAGTCTCTTGTGCTTTATCTTCACCAATTGTAACTGCAACAACCTCTTTTGCTTTACCTGACTCTTTTATTTTTACAGCTTCTTCAATTGCATTATCATCTGGAGGATTAGTTGACATTTTGACATTGTCTGTGACAACGCCTGTGCCATCTTCTTTAACTCTTACTTGTACGTTGTAATCAATAACTCTTTTAACTGCTACTAATATTTTCATTATGCTCTCAGTAAATCATTTTTTGGATCGTAAGGACTTTCATCTAAAATAGTAGCATCATACATTTTTCCAAGAATATCAATTTTCAATTTTTGTCCTGTTGTCGCAACTTCTGGCTTAACCATTCCCAAAGCAATAGATTTGTTTAATCTAAATCCAAAATCACCACCTGTTGCTCTACCAACAACTTTATCATTATCATATATGGGATTATTACCAAGCACGTCAGCATCTGTTACATTGTGAACTTCAAGTGTTACTAATTTATTGTTGAAACCTTTTTCTCTCCATTTATTTAATGCTTCTAAACCTATAAATTTTCCTTTGTTTGGATGAATAAATCTATCCAAACCTGATTCATACGGTGAATACTCAATGGAAAGTTCTGTGCCAACCAGTTTGTATGATTTTTCAACTCTCAAACTGTTCATCGCTCTTATTCCGTAAGGCTTAAGACCTAAATCTTTTCCGGCTTCCATAAGTTTATCAAAAATATGATTTTGATATTCAATTTGATGGTGAAGTTCCCAGCCTAGTTCTCCAACAAAATTTACTCTCATTGCAGTGCATGGGGCATAACCAATATCAACTTTTTTAGAGCTCAACCACTTAAAATTTTCATTTGAAAAATCATCTTTTGAAACTCTTTGCATTAATTCTCTAGCCTTTGGTCCAGAAACTACAAGAACACCCATGCTATTAGTTAAATTTTCAAATTGAACACTTCCATCTTTTGGCATCCATTTTAATATCCAGTCATGATCTAATCTTTGAAATGCTCCCGCTGATACAAGATAAAAACAATTGTCAGCTTCTTTCATTATTGTAAATTCTGAATGAACTCCGCCTT
>CACGZX010000004.1 GCA_902577625.1 uncultured Pelagibacteraceae bacterium | reverse complement strand
AATGTATCTATACCTAAGGGAATAAATATAGATCAAATTGATT
Source organism: uncultured Pelagibacteraceae bacterium (assembly GCA_902577625.1). Classification (GTDB taxonomy): domain Bacteria; phylum Pseudomonadota; class Alphaproteobacteria; order Pelagibacterales; family Pelagibacteraceae; genus Pelagibacter. The sequence continues at coordinate 46,895 of CACGZX010000004.1, read as the reverse complement.
TAGAAAAATCAAAATACTTATGTTCCCTTCCAAAAGTTATAGGTCAACACCCTGATAATGGAAAGGATATAACAATTAATTCAGGTAGATTTGGTCCATATCTTAAATGTGATAATAAATCAGCAAGACTAGAAAATGTTGATGAACTTTTTACGATAGGTCTTAATAGAGCAATTACATTAATTGCGGAAGCAAAACCAGGTAGAATATCTTCATCATTGATTAAAGATTTAGGAGAACACCCCGAAGATAAAAAACCAGTAAGAATTATGAAAGGTCAATATGGACCTTACATTAAATATAAATCATTGAATGCTACTATACCTGAGGAAAAAGACCCTTTAGAACTAAGTATGGAAGATGCATTAATTTTAATTGAAAAGAGAAAAGAATACGATAAGTCTAAGAAAAGGAAAAAAAAATAATGAAAAAAATTTTAGTAGTAATTTTTATATTAACATTTTCAACTAATTATGCACAATCATCTGATGAGTGTAAACAGTACAAGAAACTTTCAAAAAATTATTTAAAATGCTTAGGTGGAAAACTTAAAGGTAAATCATCAGGTGTAGGATTAGATACAAGTAATATTAAAGAAAAAAAGACTTTAAGTGATTGGTTTAAAAAGAAAAAATGAGTTTTGAAGAAAATATAAAGAAAGAAAAACTCAAATTACCAGAAGCAGCATCTCCAGTTGGCTCTTACGTTGCAACAAAAATAGTTGATAAATTATTATATATTTCTGGCCAAATTTCAATTGATGAAAATGGAGATTTAATCAAAGGTAAGCTTGGAAAAGAACTAAATACTGAAAATGGATATAATGCTGCAATAAGATGTGCTTTAGGTTTAGTAGCACAAGCAAAAAAGTCCTGTGGTAATGATTTATCAAAAATTAAATCATGTATTAAATTGACAGGATTTGTTAATTCGACTGATGATTATATTGAACAACCTAAAGTTATTAATGGAGCATCTGATACTATAGTAAAAATTTTTGGCAAAAGTGGAATGCACACAAGAGCTGCGGTTAGCACAAACAGTCTTCCTTTAGGTGTTGCTGTTGAGATTGATGCTATTTTTGAATTAAATTAAATTATCTTCCAATACTAAAATAATCAATTTTATCTTTTTTCATTTTTTGCACTGAATAGATATTTCTCATATCATAAATAACAAACTTATTTTTTTTAACAATTTTTTTAAAATTAAGTAATTTAAATTCATTCCATTCAGTGTGAATAATAATCAGATCACTTTTTAGACATGCTGAAGATATATTATTACAAAATTTAACATTTTTTAGTTTATTAAAATTTATTTTTTTTCCAGATGGGTCAAAATATTTTATATTAGCTCCTTTTCTATGTAAACGTGGTATCATAAACAAACTTGATGCTTCTCTCATATCATCTGTATTCGGTTTAAATGTAACACCTAAGAAAGTTATATTTTTATTTTTAATTTTGTTATTTAATAATTTTTCAATTTTCTTAGTTAATAATAATTTTCTTTCATTATTAGATTTAATAACCCTTTTAATTATTGATAGGTTAGTTTTAAATGAATTAGCTGTGTCAACTATGGCTCGAGTATCTTTTGGAAAACACGAACCACCATAAGCAGGACCAGCGCGTAAAAATCTATCACCTATTCGTTGATCTAAGCCCATACCTAGAGATACATCTTTTACATCAACTCCGGTTTTTTCACATAAATTTGCAAGCTCATTAATATATGAAATTTTAGTAGCTAAAAAAGCATTTGATGCATATTTAATTAATTCAGCTCCTCTTCTTGATGTATTAAAAAATCTGCTAGTTTTTTTAATAATAGGTAAGTACAAAGATTTAAGAATTTTGATAGCTTTTTTACTATCAGTCCCAATTACAACTCTATCGGGGTAAATAAAGTCTCTAATAGCTTCTCCCTCTCTTAAAAATTCGGGGTTTGATACTACGTCAACAAGTTTCCTTTTTTTTAAATTTCTAAGAATATTTTCAATTTTATCACCAGTTGCGACTGGTACTGTAGACTTTGTAATTATAATTTTATATTTTTTTATTGATTTTTTTAATTCTTTAGCAACTTGAAAAACATATTTTAAATCAGCAGAATAACCATTTTTTTTTGTAGGTGTTCCCACACAAATAAATATAATATCTGAATTTGTTACAGCATATTTTAAGTCAGTCGTAAAGATTAGTCTTTTTTGTTTGTAATTTTTCTTTAATATTTCTTCTAAACCAGGTTCATAAATTGGAACTTTTCCTGAATTTAAAGAATTAATCTTATCCTTATTATTATCTACACAATAAACAGTATTACCTAAATCAGAAAAACATACACCACTTACTAGTCCCACATAACCTGTTCCTATCATGCAAAGCTTCATATTTTTGAAATCTCGATTGATGATTTTATGTATCCTTCAATAGTTCCACAGTCTAAATATTTTCCCTTAAAATTATGACCAACAAAAATTTCTCCCTCTTTTATTAATCTTCGTATTGAATCGGTAATATGTATTTCTCCACCTTTACCTTTTCTTTGATTTTGTAATTTTTTGAATATTTTTTTTGGTAATATATATCTTCCAATGACAGCATTATTAGAAGGTGCTGATTTAATATCTGGCTTTTCAACAACATCATTAATATAAAAATTATTTTTATTTATATTATTTTTTTTTGCATAAATGCCCCATCTTTTGACTGTTTTTCTTTTAACTCTCATACTAGCCATCACAGAACATTTTTTTTTATCGTGTATTAAAATCATATCTTTTGAACAATTTCTTTTTATTATTAAATCATCTGGGAGTAACATTAAAAAAAATTTATCTTTTATTAAATTTTTTGTCTTTAAAACAGCATCTCCTGTACCTTTAGGATTATTTTGATAAACAAATTTTATCATTTTTTTATACTTTTGAATTTTTTTGTACTCATTAACAATTCTTAAATCTTTCTTTTTTTTAATTATTTTTTTATAAAAATTATCGTTGTAAAAATACTTTCTTATAATTTCTTTTTTTTTAGAAATTATAAAAATAATCTCTTTAATGCCGGCATCTATACACTCATCAATTATATACTCAAGACCAGCTTTGCCATTTATGGGTAAAAGTTCTTTGGCATAAACACTTGTTAAGGGTAATAATCTTGTTCCTAATCCAGCTAGTGGTATTATTGCTTGTTTTATCATCAGAATGTATTAATTAAATGAAGTACCATAAATGATAATTTTTAAAAGCATAAATAAATTAAACAAAGAAGTTAATTTTAAGGCAAACATGGGTTTTGTGCCTACAATGGGCTCTTTACATAATGGCCATATTTCACTTATTAAATCATCTAAAAAAAAGTGTAAAAAGACCTTAGTTAGTATTTTTATAAATCCGTCACAATTCAATAAAAAGAATGACCTTCGAAATTACCCAAGAAATTTGAAAAAAGATATTAAGGTTCTCAAGAAACTTAAGGTTGATTATTTATTAATTCCAAAAATAAATGAAATTTATAAAAACAATAAAGATAAAAAAATAAAATTAAGTAAAAAAGACAAAATAATGTGTGCTTTTTACAGACCGGGACATTTTGAAGGAGTTTTGGCAGTAATTAACCAATTTTTAAAAAAAATTAAACTAAGATTTATTTTTTTAGGAGAGAAGGATTATCAACAATTATTTTTAATCAGAAAGTTTATAAAAAAAAAATTTAAAATAAGAGTTTTTTCTTGTAAAACTATTCGCGATAAAAACAAAATTGCACTATCTTCGCGTAATAATTTGTTAAAAAAAAATGATCTTAAAAAATCATCTTATATAGCTTCATTATTGTTGAATTTAAGAATCAAATTAAAAAATAATATCTCTTTAAAATATGAAATTGAAAATATAGTTAAAAAAATTAATAAATTAGAAAATATTAAAGTCGAATATTTAGAGATAAGAAATAAAAAAAATCTGACAAAAAATTATAACAAAAATAATTTTAAAATATTTTTTGCTTATTATAATAAAAATGTAAGGTTAATTGATAATTATTAAATTTAGTAAAAAAAATAAGCACCAATACCAAGAAAAGATAAAAATCCAATAACATCTGTAATAGTTGTTACAAAAACACTAGATGCTATAGCTGGGTCTATATTCATCTTTTTTAATGACACAGGGACTAATATTCCAAAGAGACCAGCCACTATCATATTTAAAACCATTGAGATTGATATGATTAATGAAAGCGTTATATCGTTAAACCACAACTGAACTATTCCAGCACTAATAACGGCAAATATAATCCCATTTAATATACCAATTGAAAATTCTTTTAAAATATTTTGTGAAAAATTATTCTTGGTTAGTTCGTTTGTTGCAATCGTTCTTATTGTAACAGCCAATGTTTGCATTCCAGCATTTCCACCCATTGATGCAACTATTGGCATCAGTACTGCTAAAGCTACAACTTTTTCAATATCTTCTTGAAAAAAACCGATAACAATAGATGCTATTATTGCTGTAAATAAATTTAATAAAAGCCAAGTGAATCTTCTCTTGGTTTTTTTTAACACACCGTCTGTAATTTCTTCGTCGCCAACACCTGCTAATCTTAGAGCATCTTCTTCAGCTTCTTCTTTTAATACAGTTAAAATATCATCACTAGTTATCATACCGACTAATTTATTATTTTTGTCAACTACACACGCTGAATTTAAATTGTAATTTTCAAATAAGTGACCAACTTCTTCTCTATCCATATCTACAGGGATTGATAATTGCGATTCATTCATTATAGAGATCATTTTTGTATCTCTTGAAGTTCTTAAAACTTTTGATGATGGAACTGTTCCAATAGGTTTAAATTCATTATCAACAATAAAAATTTCTAAAAATTCCTCAGGTAAATCTTTATTTTCTCTCAAATAATCAATAGTTTGACCAACTGACCAATTGCTAGGTATTGCAGTAAATTCTCTTTGCATTATTCTAGCGGCAGAATCTTCTGGATAACTTAAACTTTCTAAAAGAACAAACCTATCTTTTGGTGGTAATGAACTTAAAATTTCATTTTTATTTTTTTCATCTAAATTTTCTAAAATTTTAATTGAATCATCTGATTCTAAGTTTTTTAATATATATACTATCGAATCTTGTGATAAATATTTGATAACTTCTGATTGAACAGACTCGTTGATTTCTACAAATACTTCAGGATCTATCTTAAAGTTATTAAGTTTAATTAAATTTTCTCTATCATTTTCATTAAGATGTTCAATAATATCCGCTGCATCAGCTGGGTGCATTTCTTTGAACGAGTTAGAAATAAAAACTGCATCGTTATTAGCAATTTTATCTGTAACAACCTTGATATATTCTTTATTAAACTCAAAATTGACTTTTTTATCTTTTATTTTTCTTACTAAAGTCATAAAAAAACCTTTATTTTTATATGGCACTATTAATGGATAATTTTTATATTACAATTCTTTAATGAGCATAGAGATAAAAAGATCAATAAAACCAGTAAATTATTTAGACGCTATAAAATTTTTAGAGGATAGAGTCGTTGAAATTAATAATAATCAAGCAAATGAACTAATTTGGATATTAGAACATCCATCAACTTTTACAGCTGGACCAAGCTCTAATAAAAGAGATATTTTGGACAAATCAATTGACATAATTAAAACTTCAAGAGGAGGGAAAATTACCTGGCATGGACCAGGTCAGTTAATTTGTTATATGGTAATTAATCTTAATAATAGAAAAAAAGATATAAGGAAATTTGTAAATATTATTGAAAATTCAATTATTCATTCACTAAAATCTTTTGGTATCAATTCTTTTAGTGATAGAAAAAATATTGGAATTTGGGCAAAATTAAACAACAATGACAAAAAAGTTGGAGCTATAGGTATTAAAGTTAAAAGATGGATTGCTTATCATGGATTCTCAATAAACGTAAATAACAATATTTCTAATTATAAAAAAATTGTACCATGTGGAATAAAAGATAAAGGTATTACTACTTTAAAAAAAATTAATAATCGAAATTATAATAAGCTCTCAGATGTAATTATAAAAAATTTAGTTACTAATCTAAAAATTTAAGTCTCTTCGTTTTTAAAAGTTTTTTAAAATAATTAGGTAATAATGCCTTAAAAGTAAATTTTTTATTATTTATAATAAATTTTATTTTATAAGAATGAAGCATTAATTCTTTATTTTTGGTTTTTAAATTTTTTTCAAATGTATATTTATCATCACCATATATAGGATGACCAATAAGAGAAAGTTGCTTTCTTAATTGATGTTTTCTTCCTGTAATGGGATTCATTTCTAACAAGGAACAGTTAGAATTTTTATCAAGAACTTTAAAAATAGTCTTGGAATTTTCAATTATTTTTTTACTTCCCTCGTATCTTACTAAGTCTTGATCTAAAACCCCTTTATTAGTTTCTATTTCTCCGTAACATACTGCTAGATAAGTTTTATGAATTTTTCTTAGTCTAAACAAAGATGTAAACAATTTTGCAGTATCTCTATTTTTTGCAATTATAAAAACTCCAGATGTATCTTTATCTAATCTATGGACAGAGTATGGTTTGCTATTTTCAAATATTTTACTTTTTGCAAAAATATCGATCAAATTTTTTTTAGATTTAGTCCCACCTTGTACAGCTATTCCTGACTCTTTATTTACTACAATAAAATTTTCATTATCATCAACAATTAAATCTTCATTCTCTTTGATTATTTCATCAGATGGTTTAAATTTTATATTTTTTTGTATAATTTTTTCTTCAAATTTAAGGTTATAAACGTTTATTATATCCTTAACTTTTAATTTAGTTGAACTTTTAGTTTTCTTCTTGTTAAGCTTTATTTTTCCTGCTCTTAGTGATTTTTCAATTAATCCCTGAGGTACGTTGCCAAGGTTATTTCTTATCCATTTATCAATTCGAATACCTTCGTAAGAATGATCTACGATGTATGGCTTATTCATCTATATTATGAATTTATGCTGTAACTGCTTTTTTTTCTTCTGTGCTTTTTTTAGTTTCTTTTTTTTTTCTATCTACTTTTTTTGCTTCGACATCTCTATCTACAAATTCAATTATAGCTAATGGTGCATTGTCACCATATCTATAACCAGCTTTGATTATACGTGTGTATCCACCTTTTCTACTTTCATATCTTTTTGCTAATGTTTTTTTTACTTTATTTGCAGATTTCATATCCTGTAATTTCGAAGCCAGTATTTTTGTATTTTGCAAACTATTTTTTTTTCCCAAAGTTATTATTTTATCAGCTTGTGGCTTTAGTACTTTTGCCTTGGGTAATGTGGTTGTTATTTGTTCATACTTAATTAGAGAATTAAGCATATTTTTAATTAACGCTTTTCTATGCTCGGAAGTTCTATTAAGTTTTTTATAACCAAGTCTATGTCTCATTATATAGCTTCTTCAAGTTTTTTTGATAATTCAGCAATGTTGTCTGGCGGCCAGTTTGGTATTTCCATGCCTAGATACAAGGACATAGTGTTTAGGACTTCTTTGATTTCGTTTAAGGATTTTCTTCCAAAATTCGGAGTTCTAAGCATTTCTCCTTCTGATTTTTGAACAAGATCTCCAATATAAATAATATTATCATTTTTTAAACAATTCATAGATCTAACAGATAATTCTAGTTCATCTACTTTTCTAAGTAAGTTTTTATTAAATTCTGGTTCTGATGGTGTTTCTCTTACAATAACTTCTTGTGGCTCATCAAAATTAACAAACATTCCTAGTTGATCTTGGAAAATTCTTGCTGAATAAGCCACTGCATCTTCTGCTGAAATAGATCCGTTAGTTTCAACTTCCATAATAAGCTTATCATAATCTAATGCTTTTCCTTCTCTTGCTGTACTTATTGAGTAAGAAACTTTTTTTACAGGGCTAAAAAGTGAGTCGATTGGTATTAATCCTAAAGGAGGTTCTTCAGGTTTATTCATATCAGCAGAAACATACCCTTTTCCATTTCCAACTGTCATTTCCATATGAAAATTTGTATTTTCATCTAAATTACAAATAACTAAGTCTGGATTTAATATTTCTATATCAGAAATTGGAGTTATGTTTGAAGCTTTAATTTCTCCCGGACCTTTTGCGTCAAGTATTAATTTTTTTGTTCCTTCCATATTGCTTTTTAAAGCTAATGATTTAACGTTAAGAACAATATCTGTAACATCTTCTCTTACTCCTTTTATTGAAGAAAATTCATGCAATACACCATCTATCTGAATTGCCGTAACAGCAGTTCCTCTTATCGAAGATAATAATATTCTTCTTAATGAATTACCTAAAGTTAGTCCATAACCTTTTTCTAATGGCTCAGCTATAATTTTTGCATATGACTTATCATCACTTAGTTTAATATCAAGTTTTGCTGGTTTAATAAGTGATTTCCAATTTTTAATATTAATATCTGTAGCTTCCATTTAAACTCTCCTTTTTTTTGGTGGCCTAGTTCCATTGTGAGGCATTGGCGTTGTATCTTTAATAGAAATAATTTTAAAACCTCTTGCTTGTAAAGCTCTCAAAGCAGTTTCTCTTCCGGAGCCAGGTCCTTTTACTTCAACTGACAAAGTTCTCATTCCAACTTCTAGTGCCTTAGCAGCAGCAGAGTCAGCTGCAACTTGTGCCGCATATGGAGTTGACTTTCTTGATCCTTTAAATCCTTTTTGTCCTGCTGATGCCCATGATACAATATTTCCATGATTATCAGCTATTGAAACAATAGTGTTATTAAAAGTCGATTGAACATAAGCTATACCATTTAGTATATTTTTTTTTGTTTTCTTTTTTTTTGAATAAGAACTTTTTTTAACTGTTTTTGCTTTTACAGCTTCATCTTTTTGTTCTGATTTAATTTTTTTTTCTTTGCTCATTATTTAGAATTTATTTTTTAAGTGGTGTTAATTTTTTTCCTGCTATTGCAATTGCTTTCCCTTTTCTTGTTCTTGCGTTACATCTTGTTCTCTGCCCTCGTGTAGGAAGTTTTTTTCTGTGTCTTGATCCTCTATATGATGCTAAATCTATCAATCTTTTTATGCTTAGAGAATTTTCCCTTCTCAAATCTCCTTCGACTGTAAAGTTTTTATCAATATATTCTCTTATTTTTAAAATTTGATCATCAGTTAACTGATTAACTCTTGTTGATTTTTCTATTTCCAAAGCTTTACAAATTTGTCCTGAAAATCTATCCCCAATTCCATAAATATATGTTAGCCCCACATGAACTAATTTATTTTGAGGAATGTTTACACCTGCTATTCGAGCCATAATATTGTGATAAAATTTAGCCTTTTATATAAGAAGTTCTTTTAATGTCAATGTATTATAAGGTTATAATTTGCTCAATTTTGCTTGAAATTACTTCAATTTTTTCACTTCCATCTATTTCGTAAAAATAGCTTCTTGAGGAATAAAAATCTAAAACAGGTCTAGTTGTTTCCATGTATGTATCATACCTTTTAAGAATAGTATTTAAGTCATCGTCAGATCTTTTTTCTAAAATTTTCCTTTTCTCAATCCTTTTTATTATTGTGTCTTTATTTACGTTGAGAAAAAAAATAAAATCTATTTTTTGATTAGAGCTATCTAGTAATACATCTAAATTTTTAGCCTGACTTAATGATCTGGGATACCCATCAAATATTAACTTATCTTTTTTTTGAGGATCAAATATAATATTTTTTATAAGCTTGTTAACTATATCGTCAGTTGCAAAATCACCTTTAGAAATAATTTCTTCAATTTCTTTACCAATTTCAGATTTATTTTTAATTTCACTTCTTAAAAGATCACCTGTTGAAACTTGAAGTAAATCAAATTTTTTTACAATATATTGAGCTTGAGTTCCTTTTCCAGCACCTGGGGGCCCAAAAATTACTACATTCACTTTATTTTATCTTCCAAATTTAGTTTTCTTTATTAACTGCTCGTACTGTGAACTCATTAGTCTAGTTTGTATTTGCGTAACCGTATCTATGGCAACAACTACAACAATTAATATTGAGGTTCCGCCTAGATAAAAAGGTATTGGATAATTTGCAATTAAAAATTCTGGCATTAAACAGACTAGTGTTAAATATAATGCTCCTATTGTTGTTAGTTTTGTTAGTATATTATCAATATATAAAGCAGTACTTTCACCAGGTCTTATACCGGGTATAAATCCTCCATATTTTCTTAAATTTTCTGCTGTTTCAGCGGGATTAAAAGTTATTGATGTATAAAAGAAAGTAAAAAAAATAATTCCAGATGCATATAAAATCATATAAAGCGGTTGACCCTGTGAAAAGAAAGATACAATAGTTTGAAAAGTATCATTTTGTGATGCATTAAAATTAGAAAAAGTTACTGGTAATAATAGCAAGGCTGATGCAAATATTGCTGGGATTACTCCTGCAGAATTTATTTTTAGTGGAAGGTGTGAAGAATCTCCTCCATAAACTTTATTTCCCATTTGTCTTTTAGGGTAATTTATCAAAATTTTTCTTAAAGCTCTTTCCATAAATACAATAAACATTATTGTAACTATTAATAAAATAAAAATAAATATTATCATGGCTGTTGAAATAGCTCCTGTTCTTCCAAGTTCAAAAGTAGTAACTAGTGCTCTAGGAATTTCAGCTACAATTCCAGAAAATATTATAAGAGATATACCATTACCAATTCCTCTTTGAGTTATCTGTTCACCTAACCACATTAAGAACATTGTACCAGCCACTATAGTGGTTACTGTACTAATTTTAAAAAATACACCTGGATTTATAACTAGATTTGCTGATGATTCTAAACCTACAGATAAACCATAGCCTTGAACAGTTGCTAGTAAAACTGTTCCGTATCTTGTTATTTGGGTTATTTTTTGTCTACCTGTTTCTCCTTGGCTCTTAAGATTTTTAAAATAATCAGAAACTCCTGTAAGTAATTGAACTATAATAGATGAGGAAATATAAGGCATTATACCTAGTGCAAAAATTGCCATTCTACTTACTGCTCCTCCAGCAAAAACATTAAACATTCCAAGCAAACCTTTTTGGTTACTCTCCATCATAATTTGAAGTTGCTCGGGATCAATTCCAGGAATTGGAATAAATGTACCAAATCTATAAACTGATAGAATAAATAATGTAAAAAAAATTCTATTTCTTAAATCGTGAGACTGAGAAGCTTCGCTCATAAAAATTTAATCTTTTTGTTTTAGGCTTATAGTTCCACCAACTTTTTCTAATTTTTCTCTTGCAGACTTGGATATAAAGTCTGCATTTAAGTTAATTTTATCTTTAATTTCACCTGTTCCAAGTATTTTAATTTTATTGAATGACTTATTTATAGTTTTGGTTTTTTTTAATAAATCAATATTTATCTGTTCATCTTTATTTATTTTTTTTGTTTCGATTAAATTTTGAATTTTATCTAAATTTATAATAGCAACTTTTGTTTTTTTAATAGGATTAAATCCTCTTTTGGGCAATCTTCTGTATAAAGGCATTTGACCACCCTCAAAACTTTTAATAGCTACACCACTTCTAGATTTTTGACCTTTTACACCCCGACCTGAAGTTTTTCCTTTACCAGATCCTATACCACGACCAACTCTCATTTTTTTAGTTTTTACTTGCAATGTTGAATTTAAATTTGTCATTATCCTCTTTTTTCAATAATTTCTGATATTTTTTTATTTCTTAACATCGATATATTCTTTGGTGAATTTTGTTTCAAAAGAGCTTTCATGCATGCTCTTATTACATTGTGTGGATTTGCTGTGCCTAGTGATTTTGCAACTATATCTTTTATTCCTAGTACTTCACATACTGCTCTAACTGGTCCTCCAGCAATTATTCCAGTACCTTTAGGTGCTGCTCTTAATTTAATTTTTCCCGCTCCATCCTTACCATATATATCGTGATGTATTGTTCTGCCTTCTCTTAGTGGAATATGAATCAACTTTCTTCTTGCCAGTTCATTCGCTTTTTTAATAGCATCTGGAACTTGTTTTGCTTTAGCATGAGCAATTCCTATTTTTCCATTTTGATTTCCAACTACCACTAATGCTGAGAATCCAAATCTTCTTCCTCCTTTTACTACTTTAGTGATTCTATTTATGTGAACTAATTTTTCTAAATATTCGTTATTTTTTTCGTTTTTGTCCATAATTTAAAATTCCATTCCATTTTTTCTTAGTGTTTCAGCAAAAATTTTTACCCTGCCGTGATATTTGTACAAACCTCTGTCAAAATAAATTTTGGTTATTTTTTTTTCTAAAGCTCTTTTAGCTAAATTTTCTGCAACAAACTTTGATAATTCAGTTTTATTTTTTTTATCTACAGTTTTTATAGATTTATCTTTAGATGAAGCTGATAAAATTGTTATATTTTTACTATCATCAATTATTTGGGCACTAATATTTTTTGAAGATCTAGAAACACTTAGTCTATATCTATCTTTATTGGAAACTTTTTTTAGATTTCCTCTAATACGAAACTTTTTTCTTTCTTTTGTAGTTAATTTCATTATTTTTTCTTACCTTCTTTTCTTAAAATATATTGACCTTGCTCCTTAATTCCTTTTCCCTTATATGGTTCTGGAGGTCTGTATGATTTTATTTTAGATGCAATCATTCCTACTTCTTGTTTATCACTTCCATTTATTTTTATAATAGTTTGTTTTTCAACTGTAATTTTTACATTTTCTGGAATATCAAAGTTAATATCGTGACTGAAACCTAGCTGCATACTTAACTGTTTTCCTTTTAATGAAGCTCTGTAACCAACGCCGGAAAGTTCAAGTATTTTCGAATATCCTTTGCTAGTTCCGATTATGGCATTATTCAACAAACTTCTATTCATGCCCCACAAACGTTTTGTATCTTGATTTAATTTTTTTGGCTTTATTGATACTGATTTTCCTTCATCAATTTTTAATTCAAACATACTTGTATCAATATTTAATGACTTTTTTCCTAAAGGACCTTCAACATTTAAAAGATCTCCTGTTAATGCAACTTTTACTTTTTCTGGAATTGAAATATTTATTTTACCTATTTTAGACATTAAAATACCTTACAAATAATTTCTCCGCCTATTTTTTGCTTTCTTGCATCAATATCTGTCATTACACCTTTTGGTGTTGATACAATTGCAATACCAAGGCCATTGTTAATTTTTGGTAAACTCTCTGCACTTGAAAATATTCTTCTACCTGGTTTAGATACTCTTTGGATTGAGCTAATCACCGGGGATCCATAATTATATTTTAATTCTATTTCCAGTTTAAATTTATTATCATCTGAAGAAACCTGATAATTATTTATATAACCCTCATTTTTAAGTACTTCTGCAATTTTAATCTTAAAATTCGAAGAAGGTAATTCAACTTTTTTATGATTTCTTAACTGAGAATTTTTAATTCTAGCTAACATATCTCCTATTGGATCATTTAAACTCATAACTTCCTTTCTACCAACTTGATTTAACCATTCCTGGAATCTTTCCTTCCAAACCTAATTTTCTTAACGCAATTCTTGAAATTTTTAATTTTCTATAAACGCCATGTGGTCTTCCAGTAATTTGGCATCTGTTTCTTACTCTAATTTTTGCTGAATTTCTTGGTAATTTTGATAACTTTTGTTGAGCTTTAAATCTTTCTTCAAGTGGTAATTTTTTATCCATTATTATCTTTTTTAATTTTTTTCTTTTTTGATAAAACTTATTAGCTAACTTTATTCTTCTGTTATTTTTATTTATAGAACTTAGCTTTGCCATAATTAATTATTCCTCATATCTCTGAAGGGAAAGTTTAGTTTCTTTAATAAACTAAAACTATCTTCTTTTTTTATTGATTTAATTACTATTGTAATATCTAAGCCTCTAATTTTTTCAACTTTATCAAAATTTACTTCTGGAAAAATTATATGCTCCTTAATTCCAAAAGTATAATTACCAAATTTATCAAATCCTTTAGGTGAGAGACCTCTAAAATCTTTAATTCTTGGTAAAGCAATATTTACAAGTCTATCAACAAATTCGTACATCTTATTTTTTCTTAAAGTGACTTTTAATCCTGCATTTGTGTTTTTTCTTGTTTTAAAATTTGAAATAGATTTTTTAAACTTTGTAACAACAGGTTTTTGTCCTGTTATTGCTGCTAGATCTTCTTGACTTGATTTAAGTATTTTTGCGTCATTGCCGTCTAATCCTAAACCCATATTTAATATAATTTTTTGAATTTGCGGAACCATAAAATGGTTTTTATAACCAAACTCTTTTTTCAAATTTGGTTTAATTTCTTTTGTAAATAATTCTTTTAATCTAGACATATTTATTTTTTAACTTCTTTTGTTTTTTTTTTATCTTTTTCAAATATCGCTAAGTTTGAAATATTAATAAAATTTTCTTTAGATATTATTCCACCTTTTTTTTCTTTTGTTGCTTTAACATGTTTTTTAACAATGTTTATTCCTTTAACTTTTACGCGATTATTTGGTCTATCAATTTCAATTACTTCACCATCCTTTTTTTTATCCTTGCCACATAAAACTTTTACTTTATCACCTTTTTTTATCATTATTAAAGTACCTCCGGCGCAAGGGATATTATTTTCATTTGCCCTCTTGTTCTTAGCTCTCTTGTTACTGGACCAAAAATTCTTGTTCCAATTGGTTCACCTTTGTCATCTGTTAAAACCGCAGCATTATTATCAAATTTTACTTTTGAACCATCATTTCTGTGTATTCCTTTTTTAACTCTTACAACAACAGCTTTGTGTACCGATCCTTTTTTAACTTTACCTTTTGGAATAGCTTCTTTTACTGCTACCACAATTGTGTCACCAATACTTGCGTATCTTCTTTTAGACCCTCCAAGCACTTTTATGCACTCAATTCTTTTTGCTCCTGTGTTATCAGCAACTAACAATTCAGTTTGAACTTGTATCATTTAGTTTCTCCTAGAACTTCAAATTTTTTTGTTTTTGAGTATGGTTTACATTCAATAATTGATACTTTGTCACCATTTTTATATTTATTATCTTTATCATGAACGCTATAATTTTTTTTTGATTTTATTACTTTTTTTAAAACTGGGTGTTGGTATTTTCTTTCAACTGAGACAGTAATGGTCTTGTTTGGTTTGTCACTTACCACTATTCCTTTTAATATTTTTTTAGGCATTCTGGTTATTTCCTAACATTGTTTTTAATCTTGCTATTGATTTTCTTGTTTCGTTTACTTTTGCGGGACTTTTTATTTGTCCATTAATCTTTTGAAATCTAAAATTAAATAAATCTTTTTTTAGTTTATCCAAATTTTTAATAATTTCCGATTTAGTTAATTTTTTTACTTCTTTTTTTTTCATTATATTCTCTTAATAAATTTACATTTAATTGGTAATTTAGCTGAAGCTTTATAAAGTGCCTCTCTTGCAATTTCTTCTGTAACGCCATCAACTTCAAAAAGTATTCTGCCTGGTTTAACTCTACATGCCCAAAATTCAGGTGAACCTTTTCCTTTGCCCATTCTAACTTCGGTAGGTTTTTTGGATACTGGAATATTTGGAAACATTCTTGTCCAAACCCTACCTTGCCTTTTCATATGTCTTGTTAGCGCAACTCTAGCTGCTTCAATCTGTCTACCAATTACTCTATTTGGTTCCATAGCTTTTAAACCATAAGCCCCATAGTTCATCAAATTACATCTTGAAGCATGTCCATGAATTCTTCCTTTGTGTGCTTTTCTAAATTTTGTTCTAGTTGGTTGTAACATAACTATTTTTTATTTGTCTCCTGACTAAACTCTCTTGTAAAAATTTCACCTTTATATATCCAAACTTTAACACCAATTATTCCATAAGTTGTTAGTGCTTCAGACTCGGCATAATCTATATCGGCTCTTAGTGTATGTGATGGTATACTTCCTTCTCTTAACCATTCAGTTCTTGCAATTTCATTCCCACCTAACCTTCCACTGATAGAAACTTTTATTCCTTTTGCTCCTAATCTTAACGCTGATTGCATAGCACGTTTCATTGCTCTTCTATAAGAAACTCTTTTAACTAGCTGTTGTGCAATATTCTCTGCAACTAAATAACTATTTGTTTCAGGTTTTTTTACTTCTTTTATATTTAATATAACTTCATTTGAAGTTAATGCTGATAGTTTTGATTTTATTTTCTCTATATCACTTCCTTTTTTTCCAATTACAAAACCAGGTCTTGAAGTGTAAATTGTAACAAAACATTTTTTTGAAGTTCTTTCTATCATAACCTTAGATACACCTGAATTTATTACATTTTTTTTTATATATTCTCTAATTTTAAAATCTTCTATTAAGTAATTTCCAAAATCTTTTTTTTTAGCATACCAAACTGAGTCCCAGCCTCTGTTAATTCCTAGTCTTAATCCTACAGGGTTTACTTTTTGTCCCATAATTATCTTTTCTCCACTTTTTCTTTTTGTTTTTCAGCTAATATTATTGTTAAATTTGAATATGGTTTCATTATTGGTGAAGCTCTTCCTTTTGCTCTAGGTCTAAATCTTTTCATAACAATCTGTTTTCCGCAGTATGCTTCTTTTACAAATAAGTTATCTATATCATATTGAAAGTTATTCTCTGCATTTGCTACAGCTGAAGAAATAGTTTTTTTAATATCTTTAGAAATTCTTTTATCTGAAAATGTCAAATCTCTAATTACTTTATCAACATTTTTTCCAACGATAGATCTTAAAATTGGATTAAGCTTCCTTGTGCTAGATCTTACATTTTTGTTCACCGATCTTACCGTTTTATTTTCAGTTTTTTTTTTATTTTTTTTAGCCATTTAATTTATTTTTTTTCTTCCTTTTTTACTCCTTCTTCAGCTTTTGCTTTTTTATCAGCAGGTGTATGACCAAAGAATTGTCTTGTTGGTGCGAATTCTCCTAATTTATGTCCAACCATGTCTTCTGAGATTGTTATAGGTATAAATTTTTTTCCATTATAAATTAAAAAACTTATTCCAACAAAATCAGGAATTATTGTTGATTTTCGAGACCAAGTCTTGATTGGTTTTTTACTTGGATCATTTTTTTGTTTGTCTACTTTCTTAATCAAACTTTCTTCAACAAATGGTCCTTTCCAAACTGATCTAGCCATAATTATCCTCTTTTTTTCCTTCTTCTAATAATAAATTTATCTGTTCTCTTATTGTCTCTCGTTTTAAGTCCTTTGGCAGATTGTCCCGTTGGTGATACTGGATGTCTTCCACCTGCAGATTTTCCTTCTCCACCTCCATGAGGGTGATCAACAGGATTTTTCACTACACCTCTAGTATGAGGCCTTCTACCTAACCATCTAGATCTACCAGCTTTACCAATTTTAATATTTTTTTGATCTGGATTTGATAATACGCCAATTGTAGCTAATGATCTTGAATCAATTTTTCTTACTTCACCAGACGCCATTTTAATTAATGAATAATTACCGTCTATACCTGAAATAGTTACTGATGTACCTGCTGATCTTGCAATCTTACCGCCTGCTCCTGGCTGTAATTCAACATTATGAATATTTATTCCAACAGGAATATCTTGGAGAGGTAAACAATTTCCAGTTTTGATTTCAACATTAGGTCCATTTTCAATTTTATCACCAATTTTAATATTCTGTGGTGCTAAATAATAAAATTTTTGTCCATCTTCAAATTTTACAAGCATAATATAACATGATCTATTTGGATCGTATTCCACTCTTTCTACTTCAGCTTTCATTTTGAACTTTTTTCTATAAAAATCTATATGCCTATACTTTTGCTTATGTCCACCACCGTGATTTCTAGATGTTATACGACCAGCATTATTTCTACCTTTGGAAGAGTTATTTACAGAAGTAAGCGGTTTATAAGGCTTGCCCTTCCATAATTCTGATTTATCAACTAAAATTGTTCCCCTTGTTGATTTTGTATATGGTTTAAATGATTTTAATGTCATAATTATATACCAGATGTCAGATCAATATTTTGACCTTTTTTAATTGTCACAATAGCTTTTTTATATCCTAAAATTTTTTTACTTCCTCTATTTGTAGATTTAGTTCTAGTTTTTTTGTTAATTATATTAATTTTAGTAACATTCACTTTAAAAATTTTTTCAATATTTTTTTTTAAATTTTTTTTATTTGCTTTTTTTGGAACTTTAAAAATTATTTTATTCTGTTCTGATAAATTAGTTGATTTTTCAGTAAGATGAGGTGAAATAATTTTATCAAATAAGTGTATTTTCATTATATATACCTTTTTTCCAATTCTTTAATTGAACTTTCTGTAAAAATTAATTTTTTATGTTTAACTATATCAAATGCACTAAAGTGATTTACATCAGTAGATTTTACATTTGGTATATTTCTAATAGATTTTTGTATTTTTTTCATTGAATTTTTATCTAAAATTAATAAAGAATTTTTAGCATCAAATTTAATTAAAATATTATTCATTATTTTTGTTTTTTTAATTTCTTTATCAAAATCGTCAAAAATTATTAAATTATTTAAATTATTTTTTTCTGTAATTAGGGAAGCTATACTTAATTTTTTTTCACTTTTATTTAATTTTCTTATTTTGTAATTTGACTCACCTTTTGGTCCATGTGCTATACCACCTCCAACAAAAATTGGTGCTTTTCTACTTGCATGTCTTGCATTTCCTGTTCCTTTTTGAGCGTATATTTTAGAAGTTGATCCAATAATTTCATTTTTTTGTTTAGTTTTAGCTTTTCTTCCTTTGTAATTAGCATTTGTTTTATAAATAACATTACTGACTAATTTATTATTTATTTTTGCTGATAAAATTTTATCAGTAACTTCCAAAGAATTTTTCTTCCCATCAATTGATAATTTTTCTAGTTTCATATTATTTTTTCTTTTTATCTGGTATTTTTTTTATTCTTTCAATTTCAGCAATTTTTTCACTCATTGTTAATTTTCTTATATTTTTTACTGATTTTTTAATAATTACTTCTGTATTTTTTGATCCAGGTATCGATCCTTTTAAATAAAGTAAATTATTTTCATTGTCTGATTTTATAATTTCGATATTTAGCATTGTTCTTTTTTTATTACCCATATGGCCAGCCATTTTTTTATTTTTAAATACTTTTCCTGGGTCCTGATTTTGACCAGTTGAACCATGCGCTCTGTGAGAGATAGAAACCCCATGTGATGCTCGTAATCCTGAAAAATTATGTCGTTTCATTGCTCCTGCGAAACCTTTTCCTATTGTAGTTGATCTTATATCTACAAATTTTACGTCTTTAAAAATTTCTAACCCTAATTCGTTTCCTTCTTTATAATTTTCTATGTTTTTCACTCTAAATTCTTTTAATTTTTTTTTCGGTTCCGTGTTTTTTTTTGTGAAATAACCCTTCATTGCTTTTGAAATTTTTGAATTTTTTATTTTCCCAAAACCTATTTGTACAGCTTTATAACCTCTTTTTTCCTCGTTAATGACATCTATGACTCTTCCTTTTTCCATTTTTACTACAGTCACTGGAACTGATTGACCTGTTTTATAAAACTCTCTTGTCATACCAATTTTTTTTCCAATTAAAGATATTTCACTCATAATAATTTAAATTTTTATCTCCACATCTACTCCAGATGCTAAATCTAGCTTCATTAAAGCTTCTACAGTCTGTGGTGTTGGTTCAATAATATCAATTAATCTTTTATGTGTTCGTGTTTCAAATTGTTCTCTACTTTTTTTATCTATATGTGGAGATCTTAGGACAGTATATTTTTCAATTTTTGTAGGCAAAGGAATGGGGCCTTTTATATTAGCTCCTGTTCTTTTTACTGTATTAACTATTTCCTCAGTTGATTGATCAAGGATTTTATTATCGTATGCTCTAAGTTTAATTCTAATATTTTGTTTATCCATTTTTTATCCAGTTTTTTTTGTAACTTCTTCTTGTACATTTTGAGGAACTTTATCATAATGATCAAAGAACATAGAATATTGAGCCCTACCTTGGGACATTGATCTTAAGCTGTTAATATAACCAAACATATTTGCTAAAGGAACCATGGCAGTTATAACAGTTGCATTACCTCTTTGTTCTTGAGTATTTATTTGACCTCTTCTGCTATTCAAATCTCCAATTACATCACCCATGTAATCTTCTGGTGTAACAACTTCAACTCTCATAACTGGTTCTAAAAGTTTAAGAGTTCCTCTGTTACACGCTTCTTTAAAACATTGTCTTGAAGCGAGTTCAAATGCTAAAACACTTGAGTCAACATCGTGGTGTAAACCATCTAAAATAGTAACTTTATAATCAATTATTGGAAATCCAGCTAATATGCCAGAGTCTGATATTGTCTCTATTCCTTTTTCTACACCTGGAATAAATTCTTTTGGTATAGCTCCACCTTTAATTTTGCTTTCAACTTCACGTCCCTTACCAGGTTCTAGTGGCTCTACTGAAAGTTTCACTCTCGCGAATTGGCCAGCTCCACCACTCTGTTTTTTGTGAGTATAATCGAATTCAGCAGAATTTAATATTGTTTCTCTATAGGCAACTTGAGGTGCACCAACATTAGCTTCTACTTTAAATTCTCTTTTCATTCTATCAACAATAATATCTAAATGTAGTTCCCCCATTCCTTTAATTATTGTTTGTCCGGACTCTTCATCAGAACTTACTCTAAATGAAGGATCTTCTTTAGCTAATCTACCTAGTGCTTCTCCCATTTTTTCTTGATCAGCTTTAGTTTTAGGCTCAACTGCAATCTCTATTACAGGATCTGGGAACTCCATTGGTTCTAATAGAACGGGGTTCTCTTCGTCTGCTAAAGTGTGCCCCGTAATTGTATTTTTTAAACCAGCTAAAGCAACAATATCTCCTGTATTTGCTTCTTTAATATCTTCTCTAGAGTTTGCATGCATTAAAAGCATTCTTCCTACTCTTTCTTCTTTTTCTTTTGATGTATTATAAATTCCTGTTCCTGATTTTATAGTGCCTGAATATATTCTAATAAAAGTTAATGATCCTACAAATGGGTCATTAGCTACTTTGAAAGCTAAAGCTGAAAACGGCGCTTTGTCATCAAATTTCATTTCTAATTCATCTTCGGTGCCCGGTTTAGTGCCTTTAATTGATCCAATATCTTCCGGGCTAGGCAGATAATCTACAACAGCATCCAAAAGAGGTTGAACTCCTTTGTTTTTAAATGCTGAACCAGTTAGAACTGGAACAAATTCAAAATTTAAGCATCCTTTTCTTATACATTTATTTAAATCTTCATTTTTAATTGCATCACCATTTAGGTAGCTTTCCATTAGTTTTTCGTCTTGTTCAACTGCAGTTTCAACTAGTTCTTGTCTATATTTTTCACAAATTTCTTTTAAATCTTCTGGTATATCTTTTTCTTCCCAAGCAGCTCCTAAATCTTCATTTTTCCAGACTATTGCTTTCATTTTTACTAAATCAACAACTCCTTGTAGTGATGCTTCAATACCTATTGGGACTTGTAGAACTAAAGGTTTAGCTCCTAATCTATCTTTTATCATATCAACACATCTAAAGAAATCTGCACCAGTTCTATCTAATTTATTAACAAAACAAATCCTTGGAACTTTGTATTTATCTGCTTGTCTCCATACAGTTTCAGATTGAGGTTCTACACCTGCAACTCCATCAAAAACAGCAACAGCTCCGTCTAAAACTTTTAGTGATCTTTCAACTTCAATAGTAAAATCAACATGGCCTGGAGTATCAATAATATTAATTCTATGCTCTCTCCAAAAACAGGTTGTTGCAGCAGAAGTAATTGTTATTCCTCTTTCTTGTTCTTGTTCCATCCAGTCCATTGTTGCTGCACCATCGTGGACTTCACCAATTTTATGACTTTTGCCTGTATAATATAAAATTCTTTCTGTGGTAGTAGTTTTGCCTGCATCGATATGGGCCATTATGCCTATATTTCTATATTTATTTAAAGTATGAGTTCTAGGCATAATTTTTTACCATCTAAAATGTGCAAAAGCTTTATTTGATTCTGCCATCTTATGAGTATCCTCTTTTTTTTTAATTGCTGATCCTTTATTTTGATATGCATCATAAATTTCATTAAAAATTTTATCAGACATATTTTTATCTTTTCTCTTTCTTGAAGCGTCAATTAGCCATCTTAGTGCCAATGCTTGGGACCTCTTTGATTTTACTTCAACAGGTACTTGGTAAGTTGCTCCACCAACTCTTCTAGATCTTACTTCAACTGTTGGTCTTATGTTGTTAATCGCTTCATTAAAAATTATTATTGGTTCATCTTTAGATTTAGACTTAATTTTATCAATTGCATCGTAAATTATTTTTTCTGCAACAGTTTTTTTACCGTCGTACATTATTGAATTAATTAATTTAGGAATTATTGCTGATTTATATCTTGGGTCAACTATTGGAATTTTTTTTGGTGCTTTTCTTTTTCTAGACATCTTATTTACCTTTTTTAGTTCCGTAGAGTGATCTTCTTTTTTTTCTGTTTGCTACACCCTGAGTATCTAAATTACCCCTTAAAATATGGTAACGCACACCAGGTAAATCTTTAACACGGCCACCTCTAATTAATACAACAGAATGCTCTTGTAAATTATGACCTTCACCAGGAATATAAGCTGTTACTTCAAATCCATTTGATAATCTCACTCTTGCAACTTTTCTTAATGCGGAATTTGGTTTTTTTGGTGTTGTTGTGTAAACCTTTACACAAACACCTCTTTTTAAAGGTTGCTTTTCTAAAGCAGGAACTTTATTTCTTCCTAGTGGTCTAATTCTTTTTTTTCTTAACAACTGGTTTATAGTTGGCATAATTTTTCTTAAAATTTATTATTTTTGATGAAATAACTGACAGGTTATTTGTGGCAGCGTTTAGTGTCAAATACACTACATTCCAACCAAAAATTATCGCCAAAATACTATAGAAATGTATTTTGTCAAATTAAAATGATTAGAAAATTAAGCTATTTTTATTGATTTACTTGGCTTTCTGATGGTTCTATTGCTTCTTGTTCAGAAAGAAATTTTTTATCATCTTCTGATGCTTTTTTATTCCAGAGATTTTTTACTGAACCTGTTCCTGCTGGAACTAATCTCCCAACAATAACATTTTCTTTTAAACCTGATAATTTATCGACTTTTCCTCTTATTGCGGCATCAGTTAATACTCTTGTGGTTTCTTGGAAAGAAGCTGCAGAAATAAATGACTCAGTTTGTAATGATGCCTTAGTAATACCCATTAAAACCCTCTCACCTTTAGCTGGTTTTTTTCCTTCCACTTTTAATTTTTCATTCATTTGTTCAAATTTTATTTTATCAATAATTTCACCAGGTAATAAATTTGAATCTCCACTTTCTTTTACTTCAATTTTTTTCAGCATTTGTCTTAAAATCGTCTCAATATGTTTATCGTTAATAATAACACCTTGAAGTCTGTAAACCTCTTGAACTTGATTGACAAAATATTCTGTTAGTTCTTTAATTCCTAAAATTCTAAGAATATCATGTGGTAGTGGTTGTCCATCAAGTAGATATTCACCTTTTTTAATTTTTTCTCCTTGATTGAAGTTTATATGTTTACCTTTTGGAATTAAATAGTTTGATGACTCACCCGACTCTGAAACAATTGAAACTCTTTGTTTTCCTCTAACCTCTTTGCCAAAAATAACTTTACCATCATTTTCTGCTATAATAGCGCTATCTTTTGCTTTTCTTGCTTCGAACAATTCAGCAACTCTGGGTAGACCCCCTGTGATATCTTTAGTTTTTGATGTTTCCTTAGGCAATCTAGCAATAACATCTCCAGCAAATATTTTTTGCCCATCTTGAACTGAAAGAATTGAATCTGGTACCAAATAATATCTTGCTTCGTTATCATCAGCTTTTTTTATAACATTACCTTTCTCGTCTCTAAGAGTTATTCTTGGTTTTAAGTCTGTATTTTTTGATTGTGTTTTCCAATCAACAACCGCTTTAGTAGATATCCCAGTCGTATCATCTACCGTTTCTGCTAACGACACTCCATCAATTAGATCTACATAATTTGCTGTACCACTTTTTTCAGCTATTACTGGTGTTGTATAGGGATCCCACTCACAAATTTTTGCACCTTTTTTAATTTTATCTTCATTTTGGAAAAACAATTTAGATCCATAAGGAACTTTGTAAGATGCTACTTGCAATCCGTTTTCGTCTTCTATTGAAAGTTCTGTATTTCTTCCCATAACAACCATGTTTTTTTTTGAATCTTCAAGTAAATTTGTATTGATAACTTTTAATATTCCATCTGTTTTAGTAATAATTTGTGAGTCTTGTTTAATTGATGCAGTACCTCCAACGTGGAATGTTCTCATTGTAAGTTGTGTTCCTGGTTCTCCAATTGATTGAGCTGATATCATTCCAATAGCCTCTCCAACGTGAACCATTTTACCTCTTGATAGATCTCTACCGTAACTCATTGCACAAACACCTTCTTTTGACCCACATGTTATTACTGAATATACTTTTACAGATTTAACTCCTGCTGCATCTATTTTTTCACATATAGACTCGTCAATAATTTCTTGCTTTTTAATTATAAGTTCACCAGTTAATGGATTCTTAACATCGTCAGCTACTACTCTTCCTAAGGCTCTTTCTGACAAGCTAACTATTACATTTCCGCCTTCAATTATTTCAGATAAACTAATACTTCCTGCAGCTTTTCCACAATCACACTCTTTTTTAGTTATTGTTAAATCCTGGGCTACATCACAAAGTCTTCTCGTCAAATAACCTGAGTTTGCAGTTTTTAATGCTGTATCAGCTAAACCTTTTCTGGCACCGTGTGTTGAATTAAAATACTCTAATGCTGTTAAGCCTTCTTTAAAA
This sequence comes from uncultured Pelagibacteraceae bacterium, assembly GCA_902577625.1. Lineage (GTDB taxonomy): Bacteria > Pseudomonadota > Alphaproteobacteria > Pelagibacterales > Pelagibacteraceae > Pelagibacter. The sequence continues at coordinate 21,950 of CACGZX010000004.1, read as the reverse complement.
TTTGATGTTATAGGTGATTCAATAATTTCACCGGATGGCTTTGCAATTAAACCTCTCATGCCGGCAAGTTGTTTCATTTGAGCTGCAGATCCTCTTGCACCGCTATCTGCCATCATAAATACAGAATTTATTTTTAGTCCATTTTCTGTAACTTCTGTTGCAGAAATTCTTTTCATCATTTCAGCTGCAACTCTATCTGTACATTTTGACCAAGCATCAACTACTTTGTTATATTTTTCACCCCTAGTTATAAGACCTTCAGTGTATTGGTTTTCATAGTCTGATATTAATTTTTTAGTCTCTTCGATTAATTGTTGTTTGTTTTCAGGAATAACTAAATCGTCTTTACCAAAAGAAATTCCAGCCTTAAATGCGTGTTTAAAACCTAAATCTTTTAGTTTATCACAAAAAAATCACTGTAGATTTTTGTCCACAAAATCTAAATACATGATCGATTATTTCTGAAACAATTTTTTTTGGTAAAAGTCTATCTATTAAAGAAAATTTATTATTTATATTTTTTGGTAATAGATTTGCTAATAAAAATCTACCTGCTGTGCTTATATGTTTTTCAAGTTTAGTATTTCCCTTTTCATCTACAGTTGTAAATCTAGAAACAATTCTTGAATGAACTTTTATCTGTCCAGTTTCTAAAGCGTGCTCAATTTCTGAGTTGTTAACAAAGTAACCTTCTACTCTCTTCTCCTGATAAGAGGGTTGCGATAAATAATAAATTCCAAGTATCATGTCTTGACTTGGTACGATAATCGGTTTTCCATTCGAAGGACTTAGAATATTGTTTGTTGACATCATTAATACTCTAGCTTCTAGTTGTGCTTCTAAACTTAGAGGTATATGCACTGCCATTTGATCACCATCGAAATCAGCATTGAATGCTGCGCATGTTAACGGATGTAGTTCAATAGCGTCTCCTTCTATTAACTTGGGCTCAAATGCTTGCACACCTAATCTATGAAGAGTTGGAGCTCTATTTAAAATTACGGGATGTTCTCTAACAATTATTTCTAGAGCGTCCCAAACTTCATCTCTTTCTTTTTCAACTAGTTTTTTTGCTTGTTTAATTGTGGAAGCAAGACCTAACTTATTTAATCTAGCATATAAAAATGGTTTAAATAACTCTAATGCCATTTTTTTTGGCAAACCACACTCATGTAATTTTAAATCTGGACCCACAACAATTACAGATCTTCCTGAGTAATCAACTCTTTTACCTAATAAATTTTGTCTAAATCTACCTTGTTTACCTTTTAGCATTTCAGCTAATGATTTAAGAGGTCTTTTGCCAGTTCCTGTTATTACTCTTCCTCTTCTTCCGTTGTCGAATAGAGCATCAACTGACTCTTGAAGCATCCTTTTTTCATTACGTACAATTATATCTGGTGCTTTTAAATCAATTAATCTCTTTAAACGGTTATTTCTGTTTATGACTCTTCTATACAAATCATTAAGATCTGAAGTAGCAAATCTACCACCATCTAGTGGAACTAAAGGTCTAAGCTCTGGTGGAATTACTGGAATAACAGTTAGTATCATCCATTCAGGTTTATTTCCTGTTTCTATAAATGATTCTATAAGCTTTAATCTTTTTATTGACCTTTCTTCAGCTACTTTTGATTTTGTTTCATTAATTGTTTTAACAAGTAAAGCTCTTTCATCTTCTAAATTTATAGATTTTAAAATTTCAAGTATCGCTTCTGCTCCAATTCCTGCAGTAAATGCTTCATCTCCATACTCGTCCTGATATTTTATTAATTCTTCTTCATTTAATAGTTGATATTTTTTTAAAGAAGTTAGTCCTGGTTCAATAACGATGAAGTTTTCAAAATACAAAACTCTTTCCACTTCTTTAAGTTTCATGTCAATTGTTAAAGAAATTCTACTAGGTAAAGATTTTAAAAACCATATATGAGCTACTGGTGTGGCTAGATTAATATGACCCATTCGTTCTCTTCGTACGTTTGATTTTGTAACTTCAACACCACATTTTTCACAAATAATTCCTCTAAATTTCATTCGTTTATATTTTCCACACAAGCATTCGTAATCTTTAATTGGTCCAAATATTCTTGCACAAAATAAACCATCTTTTTCTGGTCTAAATGTTCTGTAATTTATAGTTTCAGGCTTTTTAATTTCTCCGTAAGTCCAGGATTTTATTTTTTCAGGGCTAGCTAAAGTAATCTTAATGCTATTGAAATTTTGAGATTCTGAAATTTCGGAGTTTTTAAATAAATCAGTTAATTCTTTTTTCATAATTAATTTAATTCTACATTTAATGCTAAAGATTTAATTTCTTTAACTAATACGTTAAATGACTCAGGTATACCTGACTCAAAATTCTCTTCGCCCTTAACTATAGTTTCGTACACTTTAACTCTTCCAGCAACATCATCTGATTTTACAGTTAATATTTCTTGAAGTGTGTATGAAGCGCCGTAAGCTTCTAAAGCCCAAACTTCCATTTCTCCAAACCTTTGTCCTCCAAGTTGAGCTTTTCCACCTAAAGGTTGTTGAGTAACTAAACTATAAGGGCCTGTTGATCTAGCATGAATTTTATCTTCAACAAGATGGTGTAATTTCAGCATGTAAATTGTTCCAACTGTTACTTGTCTATCAAATTTTTCTCCTGTTCTGCCATCCCATAAATAAGTTTGTCCTGAATTTGGAAGTTTTGCTAGTTCTAACATTTTTGTTACGTCATGTTCTTTTGCACCATCAAAAACTGGAGTAGCAATTGGAATACCATTTTTTATGTTTTCACATAAATCCTTAAATTCCGAATTTGATAATGACTCTATAGACTCATTATAAGTTTCTTTGCCATAAGCGGATTTTAAAAATGAAGAAATTTTCTCGTTTTTTTTCGATCTTTTTTTGATTTTCATTTATCAAATTTTTTAATGTCTCACCTAGTTCTGTACAAGACCAACCTAGGTGTGTTTCTAAAATTTGACCTACATTCATACGACTAGGAACACCAAGAGGATTTAAAACTATATCTACAGGTTTTCCATTTTCTCTATAAGGCATATCTTCTACTGGAACTATTTTACTAACCACACCTTTGTTTCCATGTCTTCCTGACATTTTATCTCCAGGTCTCAATCTTCTTTTTATAGCAACAAAAACTTTTACCATTTTCATTACACTTGGAAGTAAATCATCGCCTTGTTTTATTTTTAATACTTTGTCTTCGAATCTTTCCTGAATATCGTTTTTTGCAATATTGTATTGTTCTTTTAATTGATTTAGAGCTTCAGCTTTTTTTTGGTCTGATAATGATAGTTTAAATATATCAAATAAATTTAAATCATTAATTGATTTTTCATTTAATGTTTCTCCTTCTTCTAAATTTTTAATTTTTTTAGTTAACTTAATTCCAGAAACAATTGATGATACTCTTTGTTTAATACTTCTTTCTAGTATTTCTTCTTCTACAATCTTATCTTGCTGAACAGTTTCAATTTCAGATCTCTCAATTGTGATAGATCTTTCATCTTTTTCTATGCCATGTCTATTAAAAACTCTTACATCAACAACTATTCCCCCACTTCCACTAGGCATTTTTAATGAAGTATCTGTAACATCGATAGCTTTCTCACCAAAAATTGATCTTAAAAGTTTTTCTTCTGGTCCTGATGCCGAATCTCCTTTTGGAGTTACTTTTCCAACTAAAATATCTCCTGGTTTAACTTCAGCTCCAATATAAACTACTCCTGACTCATCCAAATTTTTTAGTGACTCTTCATTCACATTGGGTATGTCTCTTGTGATATCTTCTTCGCCAAGTTTAGTATCTCTTGCCATCACTTCATACTCCTCAATATGAATTGAAGTAAATACATCATCCGTTACACATCTTTCAGATATTAATATTGAATCTTCAAAATTATATCCTTGCCATGGCATAAATGCTACGGTCACATTTTTTCCTAAAGCAAGTTCACCTATTTTAGTTGAAGGTCCGTCTGCTATTATGTCTCCCGATTTTACTTTATCTCCAACTCTTACAAGGGGCTTTTGGTTAATACATGTGTTTTGGTTTGATCTTTTAAATTTTTGTAAATTATAAATATCCACTCCAGACTTACTAAAATCTTTTTCATCAGTCGCTTTAATTACTATTCTTTTTCCATCGATTTTATCAACTATTCCATCTCTTTTTGCTACTATAGTAACCCCAGAATCTAAAGCTACATCACTTTCAATACCAGTTCCAACTAAAGGTGCCTCTGGTTTTAATAAAGGAACAGCTTGTCTCATCATGTTTGAACCCATTAAAGCTCTGTTTGCGTCGTCATTTTCTAAAAATGGAATTAAAGAAGCGGCTACAGATACTAACTGTTTTGGGGATACATCAATATAATCTATATTTTCTGGTTTTGACAAAATGAAATTTAAGTTTTGTCTACAAGAAACCAATTGTTCTTTAAACTTTCCATTTTTGTCAATAATTGAATTTGCTTGCGCTATTGTAAATTTTGTTTCTTCCATTGCAGAAAGATACTCAATTGAATCTTCAACTACTCCACTTTTAACTTTTTTATAAGGGCTTTCAATAAATCCATATTTATTTATTTTTGAATAAGTGGATAAACTATTAATTAAACCTATATTAGGTCCTTCGGGTGTTTCTATTGGACAAATTCTACCATAATGAGTTGGGTGTACGTCTCTGACTTCAAACCCTGCTCTTTCTCTTGTTAAACCTCCAGGACCCAAGGCTGAAACTCTTCTTTTGTGTGTAATTTCAGACAATGGATTAGTTTGGTCCATAAATTGAGATAATTGAGAAGTTGCAAAAAAATCTTTTAATGAAACTGTTAAAGGTTTTGCATTTATTAGATCTTGTGGCATAGCTGACTCAATATCTAAAGTAGTCATTTTTTCTTTTATAGCTCTTTCCATTCTATAAACACCTATACGAGCTTGATTTTCTACTAGTTCACCAACAGATCTTACTCTTCTATTTCCCAAGTGATCTATATCATCAACATCATCCTTGCTATCTCTAAGATCTAGCATTTTTTTTATTATTGCTAAAATGTCATCATTTCTTAAGATTGTAACTTTATCAGAGCAATTTAAATTTAATCTTGAATTCATTTTAACTCTACCAACATCGGATAAATCATATCTATCCGAGCTAAAAAATAAATTATTAAATATTTGCGTTGCAATTTCTAATGTTGGGGGCTCTCCAGGACGAAGCATTTTATAAATTTCGGTAATTGCATCATTCTTATTTTCGTTTTTATCTTGTGATAGTGTTTGTAAAATGTATGGACCTTTATGAAGTGTGTTGGTTTTTGAAAATTCTATTGAAAAAATATTATTTTCTAAAAATACTTTTAATATTTCCTCATTTAATTCAGTTCCAATTTTGAATATTTTATCTCCAACTGATACATCTTTATGCAAAAATTTTCCGTATAATGACTCTGTAGATACATAAATTTCTTTCAAACCTTCGTTTGCTAATTTTTTAGCTGTTAAAAAATTAATTTTATCTCCAATTTTTACAACAACTTTATTATTCTTTGCATCTATCACTTCTTCAGAAAAATTTTTTGCTTTATAATTTTCTGGATCAAATTTTGTTTTCCATTTATTTAATTTGTTGTCATATGAATAATTCTCTTTTTCATAAAATTCATTTACAATGTCACTTTTAGAAAAACCAATCGCTTGTAACAATGTTGTAACAAATATTTTCTTTTTTCTATCTATTCTAAAATATAAATAATCTTTTACGTCAAACTCAAAATCTAACCACGAACCTCTATTTGGTATAACTCTGCAATTATAAAGTTTCTTTCCACTTGCGTGTGTTTTGCCTTTATCATGATCAAAGAATACTCCTGGACTTCTATGCATTTGATTTACCACAACTCTTTGAACACCATTGGTGATAAAAGTTCCACTATGAGTCATCATGGGAACTTCTCCCATATAAACTTCTTGCTCTTTAGCTGACAATATATCTTTTGTATTGTTCTCTTGATCAATTTCATAAACAACTAATCTAAGTGTACATTTTAGAGCAGCTGAATAAGTAAGTCCTCTTGATATGCATTCTTCTACATCAAATTTTGGTTTTTCAAGTCTATATGACACATACTCTAAAGTTGCTTTGTCATTCAAATCTTCTATTGGAAAAATACTTTTAAATACTCTATCAAAACCTTTGATTAAGTTTTGATCAATATCAGTTTTATTTTCTGTTAACTCTTTGTAAGAATTTTTTTGAACTTCAATTAAGTTAGGTATTGATAAGCTTTCTTTAAGCTTACCAAAATTTTTTCTAATATTTTTCTTTTCGGTAAAAGATAAATGCATTTATGTTTATTGTTGATTTAACAAAACCAACAATTAAAATTCTTTCTATTATTACTTAAGTTCTACTTTAGCGCCTGCAGCTTCTAATTTAGCTTTAATCTCATCTGCTTCTTTTTTGTTTACACCTGATTTTAAATCTTTTGGTGCGCCTTCAACTAAATCTTTAGCTTCTTTTAATCCAAGCGAAGTAATAGCTCTAACTTCTTTAATTACGTTAATTTTTTTATCACCAGCTGCTGCTAATACAATTGTGTAATCGTCTTTTTCTTCTGCTGGTGCTGCCCCTGCTGCTGCTGGTGCTGCTGCTACTGCTGCCGCGGCTGTTACTCCCCACTTTTCTTCTAGTTGTTTTGAAAGTTCTGCAGCTTCTACAACAGTTAAACTCGATAAGTCATCTATAATTTTATTTAGATCTGCCATAATAAATTTGCCCTAGGTTATTTTTTTGATTTTTCCAGCGCCAAAATAGCGATTTTTGAGGCAGGTGCAAGTAAAATACTTGCGATTTTTTGTGCTGGAGATCTCAATATTCCTACAATTTTAGCCCTTGCTTCATCTAAAGAAGGTAAAGTAGCGACATTTTTTACCCCAGCAACATCCAAAATGTCGTTGCCCATGATTCCACCTAGAATCTTAAGGTTACTATTCTCCTTAGAAAAATTTGTTAATATTTTTGCAGATGTAATTGCATCTTGCGATAAAGCTACTGCTGTTGGTCCTGTAAATAAATTTGATAATTCTTTGCATCTAGTTTTTTCAAGGGCTAATTTTGTAATTCTATTTTTAGTTATTTTAAAAATAATACCATGCTCTCTCATTTTTTCACGAAGTTCATCTAATTGATTAACAGTTAAACCTTGGTAATGTGCAACAATTACAGCTTCAGACTTATCAAACTGAGTTGTCATTTCTGATATATAGTTTTGTTTTTTTTCTTTATTCATCATAATTAGATATTTTTAGGTAATTTTAATTTATACGAAACTCCCATTGTTGAAGTTAAAAATGCACTTTTTATTAAATCCCCTTTAATTGTTTGATTTCCTTTTTCTCTTTCCAAAACATCAAGAACTGCAATAAAATTTTTTATTACTTTGTCATCGGGAAATGATTTTTTTCCAAGGCTTAATCCTATATTTCCATCTTTATCATTTTTAATTTCAGCTTGACCTAGTTTTGCATCTGAAACAGCTTTTTTTAAATCATCTGTAACAGTTCCTAATTTTGGATTTGGCATTAAACCTTTTGGTCCAAGTATCTTACCTAATTTAGATAATTTAATCATCATAGATGGAGTACAAATTAATTTTTCAAAATTTAAATCTCCAGACTTTATTTTTTCTATTAATTCATCGCCTCCCACAATATCAGCACCTGCATCTTTTGCTATTTGAGATTTTGAATCTTCACAGACTACAGCTATTTTAATTTTTTTACCTGATCCAGAAGGAAGATTAACTACTGTTCTTAAGTTTATTTCACTTTTTTTTTGTTTATTATTTATTTGTAAATTTAAATCTATAGACTCATCAAATTTTGTAGTACAATTTTTTTTTATGTTTGGTATTAACTTTTCAATTAATTCTGCTGATAATTCTTTTGTTTTTTCTGGTAATTTTTTATATCTTTTTGAGGTCATTACTCTTTTACCTCTATACCCATTGATCTTGCTGAACCTGCAATAATTTTAGAAGCTTCATCTATATCATGAGCATTTAAATCTGACATTTTTTGTTTAGCAATTTCTTCTAATTGTTTTTTAGTAATTGAAGCAACAATATTTCTTCCTGGTTCCTGAGATCCACTTTTTAATTTTACTGCTTCTTTTATAAAGTGTGATGCTGGTGGTGATTTGATTATAAAATCAAATTTTTTGTCTTTATAAACAGTGATAACTACAGGGACTGGCTTACCCATAAATTTTTTAGTTTTTTCATTAAAAGCCTTACAAAAATCCATAATATTTATTCCTCTTTGCCCTAAAGCAGGACCAACAGGTGGTGCGGGGTTTGCTTGCCCCCCTTTTATTTGTAATTTTACGTATCCACTAATTTCTTTTTTAGCCATTAACTTGCTTTCTCCACTTGATTATATTCTAAATCCACTGGTGTTGGTCTACCAAATATAGAAACTGAGACCTTAAGTCTAGATTTTTCTTCATCAATATCTTCAACCAAACCACTAAAAGATGCAAATGGTCCATCAATAACCTGTACTTTTTCACCAACTGAATATTCGACACTTGATTTTGGTTGGGCAACACCGTCTTTGATTTGACCTAAAATTTTTTCTATTTCTTTATCAGATACTGGCGCAGGTATACCTTTGGTTCCAAGAAAACCACTTACTTTTTTTATTCCTTTAATCATATGATATAAATCATTATCCATTTCAGATTTAATCAAAACATAACCCGGGAAATATTTCCTTTTTCTTTGAACTCTCTTACCTCTTTTTACTTCTGTAACATCATGGGTAGGTACTATTATTTCTTCAATTTTTTCAGCTATTTTTGCTTTTTCAGCTTCTTCCTTAATTAATTGAGCAACTTTATTCTCAAAACTTGAATGTGACTGAACTATATACCAATTTTTCATAACCTATAAACTGATCTTTAAAACTAATTCTAAAAAAAACTTTAAAAATTGATCTAAAAGTAAAAAAAACAAAGAAGCAACGATAGCCATTGCAATAACCATTAGAGTACCTTGTAAGGTTTCCTTGCCTGTTGGCCATGTAACTTTAAAAGCTTCTTGTTTAACCTCTTGTATAAATTTTAAAGGATTTTTCATATATTTATAACTTTATTTTTTGGCAGGAGCGGAGGGAATCGAACCCCCAACCTCCGGTTTTGGAGACCGGCGCTCTACCAATTGAGCTACACTCCTATGGGAGCTTACTCTATAATCTTAGTTACTACTCCAGCTCCTACAGTTCTTCCACCTTCTCTAATGGCAAAATTTAATTTTTCACTCATTGCGATTGGTGTAATTAGTTTAACAGTAAATTTAGCATCATCACCTGGCATTACCATTTCAGTACCTGACGGCAATTCTACTTCTCCAGTTACGTCTGTAGTTCTAAAATAAAACTGAGGTCTATACTTAGTAAAGAACGGAGTATGTCTTCCACCTTCTTCTTTTTTAAGAACATATGCTTGAGCTTCAAATTTAGTGTGTGGTGTAATAGACCCAGGTTTACACAGTACCTGACCTCTTTCAACATCATCTCTTTCTACACCTCTTAATAGCGCTCCAATATTGTCCCCTGCTTCACCAGTGTCTAGAAGTTTTCTAAACATTTCTACTCCAGTACATACTGATTTTTTTGTATCTCTAATACCAACTATTTCAATTTCTTCACCAGTTTTAATTACTCCAGATTCAACTCTTCCAGTAACAACTGTTCCTCTTCCAGAGATTGAAAAAACATCTTCAACAGGCATTAAAAAAGGCTTATCTTTTGGTCTATCCGGTTGAGGAATATGTTCGTCAACAGCTTTCATTAATTCCATAATTGAATTTTTACCGATTGCTTCATCTTTTCCTTCAACTGCAGCTAGTGCTGATCCTTTTATAATTGGTGTTTTGTCTCCTGGAAATTTATATGAAGTTAACAATTCTTTAATTTCTTCTTCAACTAAATCAATCAATTCTTTATCTTGAACTTGATCAACTTTATTAAGGTAAACAACAATTGCTGGTACACCAACTTGTCTTGCCAAAAGAATATGTTCTCTTGTTTGAGGCATTGGTCCATCGGCAGCGTTAACAACTAGGATTGCGCCATCCATTTGAGCTGCTCCAGTGATCATATTTTTCACATAGTCAGCATGGCCTGGGCAATCAACGTGTGCGTAGTGTCTTTTTTCAGTTTCATATTCTACGTGCGCTGTTGAAATTGTAATTCCTCTTTCCTTTTCTTCAGGAGCTTTATCTATTTGATCATAAGCAACAAAATTCGCACCACCACTTTCAGATAGAACTTTAGTTATAGCGGCCGTTAAAGTTGTTTTACCGTGATCGACGTGACCGATTGTACCAATGTTACAGTGCGGTTTATTTCTTACAAACTTTTCTTTCGACATTATATTTTTACCTTTTTTCCTTTTTTTTTTATTAATAATTCTTGGAGCGGGTAAAGGGAATCGAACCCTTACATCCAGCTTGGAAGGCTAGCGTTCTACCATTGAACTACACCCGCATCACCCAAGTTCACTCCAATGTTATATAAAACTATATTGAATGGTGGAGGGGGAAGGATTCGAACCTTCGAAGACCGAAGTCAACGGGTTTACAGCCCGCCCCATTTGACCGCTTTGGTACCCCTCCTTTTCGCAGGGGAAGCGTCCCCTTGTTCAATTAAGCTTTAAACAACAAGCGGTTTATATATTTTTATTGCATAAATGCAATACGAGAAATAGTGAGAAAACAAGTAAAAAAACGTATAAAAACAATAAAATTTATGAATAAAAGGTCATTTTTTATAGTTGGTAAACATGCGGTATTAGAAGCTTTAAAAAACCCTAACCGTAAAGTTTTAAGAGTATTTTTAACGGAAGAGAGTAAGAAAAATATTCATAGAGAGAGTCCAAAAAAAAATTTAATTAAAGATGTTAAAGTTTATTTTAGAAATAAAAAAGAATTAGATAAATATTCAGGAAATGAGGGTATTCTTCATCAAGGATATGTAGCAGAAGTTGAGCATTTAGATAATTTAAGTCTAAAAGAGTACATTAAAAATAAATCAGATTTAACTTTTGCGTGTTTGGATGAAGTAACCGATCCAAGAAATATTGGATCTATAATTAGAAATGCTGCATCTTTTAAAATAAATGGAATTATAGTTAAAGAGAGACATTTTCCAGATGAAAGTAAATTAATGTATAAATCAGCAAGTGGTTGTATGGAGCATGTTAATATTTTTAAAGTATCAAATATAAATACAGCTTTAAAATTTCTGAGAGAAAAAAATTTTTGGGTCTATGGTTTTGATGCAAGAAGTAAAAAAGAATTTACTGAAGTAGATTGGAAAGGAAATAATATTCTTCTTTTTGGCTCTGAAGGTTATGGTATTAAAAAACATACAGAAAAATATTCTGACTTTTTAGTTAAAATAGAAATAAATCAAAATATTGAAAGCTTAAATATATCAAATAGTGCAGCTATTGTGTTTCATCATATAATGAAAAGAAAAAAATAACTTGATTAGTCTAAAGAAAATTAATAAATATTCATCAAGCCCTTGTAGCTCAGCTGGTAGAGCAATTGATTTGTAATCAATAGGTCCGCGGTTCGAATCCGTGCGGGGGCACCACTTCACTTACTTTTTAATCAAAATTATTTATGCAAAATATGATTTTACGACAATTAGTGTTGCAGGATTGTTGCAAGATTGTTGTCAAATCAAGTAGTCGTTTAGATTTATTTTATAAACTCACTATAGAAAGCTTTTTGAGATTTTTGGTTTGAAGCAATTATTTTTTTGATCTGCTTACCGGTCATCCAGCAATCTAAATAAACTGTTCCTTCAGTTATTAATTTTCCAAGATCTTTCTTTTTCATTTCTCTTCTGTTTGGTGGTAAAAATTTAATACCATTAGCATTTGCAAATATTTTTAATACTGAAGATTTAATTCCAAAATTAAAACTCTCTACCCCTTCTTGTTGAATTTTTGAAACTGCAACTCCTATAACGTTTCCAAATTCATTTATAATCGGACCGCCACTATTACCAGAGTTCAAAGCTGCATCTGTTTGAAACTCTGCATAATTATCTCCAAGACCTGCCAAAGCAGTTACTGTACCACTTGTTGCTTTTATTGCTGCACTAATTTTTTTTCCTAATGGATAACCCGCAACAATTACTTCCTCTAAAAGTTGTCCATCTTCATCAGATACTGAATAAACTTTAGTGGGTGTTATATTTGATTTTAAAATAGCTAAATCATTAACTTTATCTACAGCAATTATTTTTGAATCATATTCTTTGCCACCAATCACTGGTTTTACTACTGAACAACCATCAATTACGTGATGGTTTGTAATAATGTGTCCTTGTCTAGATACAAAAAAACCAGTTCCTGATGCTGCAGCAACTACCTCGTCATCTTTAATATTTGGACCATCGGGTTTAGTAAGTTCGTTAATTTTTGCATATAGCTCTTTTGATCCTCTGCATTTTCCAGATAAAACAATAATTCTTGTCCCTATAGATGGACTTTTCAATTCAATATAAGCGTACATTCTTTGTGTCCTTAAATTTATACGTTCATTATATTTTACTATCTGAATGTCGCCGACTTTATAATTAGATGCTTGGTATTTTATTGATTCAAAATTTTTATTATCAAAGTTTGCTTTAAATTCTTTGTAATTAATTGAATTAGAACTATATATTTTATATGTTGGTCTTTTCCACCAACTATCGGTGTCTTCTATTTTAATTGATCGGATATATGGTTTTTTTATTTTAGAAGATTCTGCAATTGTAATTCTATATGTTTGAAAGTAATTACTGTATTTTGTTCCCTTCAAACCACCTACGACTTTTTCTTCACCAGAACAATCTATAAGAATGTCTCTTGTCTCTTTACTATAACCTATATTTGTAAAAAATATTGCAAGACTTAGAGTAATGATTGGTAAAAATTTTTTCATTTTTTAAAAAAAGTTTTTACTGCAAATATAAATGCTATTATTGTTGCCCCTGGCAGTACAAAACCCTCCATTTGCAAACCTGTTACTGAACCTGAATTAAAATACATATCTAAATTTATAAGTACTAAAATTACAAATAGTATTAACGGAATAAATTTGGAGTCCAAAAGTTTGATCATACTATATAAACAATAACATTGTTGCCAGATTGTTGCCAAGATATAAATATGTCAAGATTATTGTTGCAAACAAATGTTTTTTTAAACTTTAGCAATTGATTTGTAATCAATAGGTCCGCGGTTCGAATCCGTGCGGGGGCACCATTAAGAAGTTTCTCTTCTTATTTGTTCTATTTTAATTTTTTTTTGAAGACTTCTATTTGAATCATAAAGTAAATTAAATTTTATTTTTTTATTAGTTTTTATTGTAATAATTTTTGCATTTCTAAATTCTAAATTATCAGCTACAGCACTAATTGGTCTTTTTTTAGGATTTAAATTTTTTATTTTCACAATCGATTTATCACTTATAATTTTACCTTTCCATCTTCTTGGTCTAAATGCACTTATTGGTGAGATAGAAAGTTTTTTGGAATGTAAGCTTAAAATTGGACCATGAACTGATAAGTTATAAGCTGTGCTGCCTGCTGGTGTTGACACTAAAACTCCATCTGAAATTAGTCTTTTAATTATTGTTTTTGCACCAGTTTGGATTGACAAAGATGCTGCCTGTCTGCTTTGTCTTAGAATAGAAACTTCATTAATTGCAATTGATTTTTTTTTTAATCCTTGTTTATTTTTTACAGTCAATTCTAAGGGATAAATAGTAATCATTTTAGCTTTTGAAAAGTTTTTTATAGTATGTTTTGTTGAAAATTTATTCATTAGAAATCCATAATTTCCAGAATTTATTCCATAAAAATATTTTGATGAACTTTTATTTTTCTTTAATGTTTTAAGCATAAAACCATCACCACCAATCACAATTATTACATTTGATTTAGATAATAAATTTTTTAGATTTTTTAAAAGAAAAGATTTAATCTTTAATGATTTAGTATTTGAATCAGAAATAATTATTGGTTTATTCATATTAGTGGTGCCCTCGGCCAGACTCGAACTGGCACTCCCAAAAGGGCAAGGATTTTAAGTCCTTTGTGTCTACCAATTTCACCACGAGGGCATGAGTTATTTTCATGAGTGTTTATGCTAATATTTATAATTCAACAAGTCTAATAAGTAAAATTTTTTTAATTTATCTCCCTGTGTCCAAGTCATGTCCAAGTTATCCTATAAAGTCCTACATCAATATCCAAGAAAATCAGCATAACTTATCCATCCTTTATTTTTATAAAATCCTTCTGGTCTACTTGGTAGGGTGTATGGAAGTTTCTTATTTTTACCTAAAGAAATATATTCCCTATAAGAATTTACATTTAATTTTCTTGCTACTTTTCTTGCTTCAATGAAATTTAAATATTTTGAAGTATCTCTAGTATCAGTGCCAAGAAAATCACTTTGACTTATATAACCTTTATTTTTATAAATTTTATGAAATTGTCTTGGAATATCTATAGGTTTTTTTCCAGACGAACAATATTTGCCCCACTCTCTATCACTTTTAAAGTTTAGCGCTCTTACAAATTTTCTTGCAGCCTCAAAACTTCTATATGGCATATCAGTAGGCTTTTTGTCTGATCCTACCCAATCAACTATAGTTGTAAATTCTCTGTAGACATTTTGTGGACCTCTTGGGATATCTTTAGGTATTTTTCCTTTATCAAAATAATTCCAATATTCTCTCCAACCCTTTAATTTTAATTTTCTTACATATTCTCTAGCTTTTTTAAACGATCTCCATTTTATATTTCTGTAATTAAGATTTCCTGTTCCAAACCAATCACCATATGAAATAAATTCTTCATAAACATTCTGAGGTAACACAGGTATATCGTTCGGTTTATCTTTTGATTTCATAAACTCTCTCCATTCAGTAACATTTTTTAATTTTTGCTCTCTTACAAATGCTCTAGCTTTTTTGAATGGTCGCCATTTTCTAAATTTGTGAGCTATATAATCTGTTCCAATCCAGTCCGCCAAACCTTCTGTGTAATCTTTATGATCTTTATACATTTCAGAAGTAAATGGTATATTTTTGGGTCTTTTTCCTGAAGCACAATATTTTATCCATTCTCGAGAATTCTTTAATTTCAAAGAATGAACAAATTTCCTTGCACTCAAATAATTTAAAAAATTTTTTCCTAAAAAATCTCTCCACCCTATCCACGATTTTTCCTTAATTCTATAATAGCTATCAGGATATTTTGGAATGTTTTCTGGAATTTTATTTGTTTTTAAATATTTTCTCCATTCATGTTCATCATTTAAATTTAGTTTAGCGACATACTCTTTTGCTTTTTCAAGTTCTAAATATTGAGGTTTTTTTAATCCTAAAAAATCATGCCAATTTTTCCATCCTTTATTTGAATAATATCTTTCGGCACTATAAGGTAAATTTACTGGTTTTAAATCTGACTTTGCCCATGAATAATATTCTTTAACATTTTTAAATCTTAATTCTTGAATATATTCTTTCGCTTCTTCAAAAGACATATAATTTCCAATAGCTACTTTATTCCAAACTTTAAGCTGAACGGCCTTATTAAATTCTTCTGCCTCTACTTTGTATAATTTGTTTATAGATGTTATGCCATCAATTGGGGATCCACCTTTTGGTTTTTTTCCTTCAGAGATTGATCTTAAATTTTCAACAATTCTTTTATCGGTAGTTGCTAAAGCTCTAACAGTAGCAACGACATCATCAAACCCTTGTTCTTCTGAAACTTGACTAAAGTCAGCACCATCTGGAACAAATATTGGTATCAAAATATAACCAAATTTTTTATTTTTTGATAACCTCAAAGCTCTTCCTGCTGCTTGTACAATATCTACTTTGCTTCTTTTTGGATCTGTAAAACATACACAATCAATTGCTGGTAAATCTACACCTTCTGTTAAACATCTAGCGTTGGTTATTAATCCATTTTCTTTTTCAAACGCCATCATTTCTAAAACTCTATCTGAGGTAGGCATATCCCCTCTGACATGGAAAGTTTTAAGTCTTCCGTATTCTGAGTAAATACTTGAGATGAGATCTTGTTGTTTTTTAAAATTTTGAGCTCTTTTAATGGATCTATGAAAAGATACTGCATTTTTAATATTTAATTTTTTAATTGCTTTTCTAAGTGCAATTGCAGTAGCAAGTTCTCTTGCAGTAATATCTTTTAATTTTTTTTTTACCTTAAGATATTTATTTGATTGAGTTATTTTCTCAATTTCTGGATTTGTTATACCAAAAGTTATAATTTTATAGTCTGATATAATTCGTGGTTTAGAATTTATGGCTTTTTTAAAACTTAAATCATATATTAAGTTTCCATAATCTCTATAATCATCCATAGACATGTATTCATCTTTATCACCTCTAAATACTCTTTCTGT
This sequence comes from uncultured Pelagibacteraceae bacterium, assembly GCA_902577625.1. Lineage (GTDB taxonomy): Bacteria > Pseudomonadota > Alphaproteobacteria > Pelagibacterales > Pelagibacteraceae > Pelagibacter. The sequence continues at coordinate 5,431 of CACGZX010000004.1, read as the reverse complement.
AGCAGTCATGAATAAACGTTTTTTTATTTTAATATTTTTTTGGTGCAACAAGTGAGCCATGGGTTTTGTACTAGATCCAACTGTTTTATGAGCTTCATCCATAATTCCAAGATCATAGACAAATCCTCTAGAACCAATTGCAGTTGCTCTACCTGATTGATACGTTGTAAAAACTATTTTTATTTTTTTTGTTTTTTTCTTTAAAAAATTTCTGATAACTCTTGGATCTGTATCAATCTTAATTCCAAGGTCGGAACTCAATGTAACATAATCATCTTGTTCTTCCTTGACCGTATCATCACTACAAACACATAGCCATTCTGGTTCAATATTATTTAATAAAAATTCTTTTATCCAAACCTTTAGTGTTTGTTGAAGGAGAGCTAAACTAGGTACAGATATAAGCATTAATTTTGCTTTCATATCTTTAGCTATCCAAAAAGCAGTTAAACTTTTACCTGTTCCGCATGGCATTATTATTTTACCACGATCATTTTTTTTAAAATACTCAAGGGTGCTTTTAATAGCTACCCTCTGATGGTTTCTGCGTTTTAGTTTTTTTGGTTTCTTTACTTTACCTACTGCTCTTGCTTTAATTTGTTTGTACAATTCTCCGTTATCTCTGTCTAAACCAGCCCATGTAGTTAGTAACTCAAATCCAACACTTTTTAAAAGTTCAGTTTTTTTAGGAGGTCTATTAACTGTAGAACAAACAATAGCATGAGAAATATTTTTACAGATAGTGAATGCCAAATTATTAAAAGTCGATAGATCACCTTTTAATTTTAAAGTTTCTGATTTATTAGAACGATATTTACATTGAATTGCCCAATATTCTTGATTATTTGTTTCTGCTATTAAATCAATTCCTTCATCAGTATTTGGTAATTTAAGTTTTTTCTTAATACTTGTGGGAACTTCATTTAACAAATAAACTTTTTTTAATTTCGATTTATATTGTGGTGCTACTTCAAGATAAAATTTTGTTAAGTGTTCAAATACTGATCCCGCAAGCTTTTCTTTTTTACTTTTTATTAGTCTCTTTAAAATATTATCTAAATCTTTCCACGACTTTGATTTTTTAATTATTTTTCTTTCTTGCATAAAAAAATTTTAACAAAAAGTAATGTTATTGACTATTTTTTTATCTCTCCATGTCCAAGTCATGTCCAAGTTTATAAGGATTAATTAAGTCTTATTTTCTAATCTTAATTGAAAGCTAATTTAAAATTATATGATTTTATAGGATGTTTGAGACTACCAGAGACTACTAGAGACTCATCAAAGTGTTAATCCCTCGCATTTTAAGTCCTTTGTGTCTACCAATTTCACCACGAGGGCATGAGTTATTTTCATGAGTATTTATGCTAATATTTATAATTGAACAAGATCAATAATCATATTTTATTAAATTTATCAGGTTTACCGTCTCCATCTGTATCAATGCCTATTAAATCTGGTGTTCCATCAAAATCTTTATCTACAATCCAAGCATCTATTGTTCCATCTTCATCTTTGTCATTACCGATTATATCTGGTCTTCCATCTTTATTTGTATCTATACCGATTATTTCTGGTTTACCATTTTGATTTTTGTCTTTAATCATAGTATCTAAAATTCCATCCCCATCATCATCGTAATAAAATGTATCTGGTGTTCCATCATTGTCTGAGTCTATTTTTTTTACAACTTTATCAATTTTTTTATTTTCTTCTTTTAATTTTGCCTCTTTTTTTCCAATTTCTTTTATGTTTTTTAAGAAATTAATTACTTCTAATGAGGTTACTGCGAAATTTAAATTTTCTCCTTGTGCCTTAAAAGAATTAACACCAAGCAGTTCTCCCTCTGAACTTATTAATGGTCCACCTGAGTTTCCTGGACTTATAGGAGTTTGTGTTTGAATTATTGATGCTTCGTGTAATGTTTTTTCATAATTCCACTTATAATTTTTTCTTATTTGGCTGACATAACCTTTTGTATATGTCCAAGAAAGAGAGCCTGGGTGACCTATAGCATGAACGTCCGATCCAACTTCTGGTAAATTAGTCGACAGTTTTAATTCATTTACATCATCTGGAACTTTACCAACAAGTTTTAATACTGCTAAATCTTTAGTTGCATCATAACCTATTACTTCAGCAACCATTACATCACTTTTTTCTATCTCTCCATCTTTTTTAAATATAATACCTACAACTTCAGCTTTTTGTATAACGTGCCAATTAGTAATTATTGCACCAATGTCTTTCATTATAACAGAACCAGAGCCTGTGCCCTTGATATCGTTATTAAAAATCAAAACAACACTTCTTGAATATTTCCCATAGATATTTTGTCCAGCTGTACCTCTGGTTTTATTTTCTTCGTTCTTTAATTTGTCTAAGATATCTAAAGTTCCAAAAGGAATACCTATTTTGCTTACTTTCGTAAGACTTTCGCTTATTGAGAAATCTCCAATTGTTGCTCCGCCTCTTGTTATATTTTCATTTATATTTTCACTAAAAATTGAGGTAATATATTCATTACTATAAGTTACAGATTTGGGTAAAAAAAATAAGATGATTAAAAATATTGTTAAATATTTAATTTTTTTGATCATTATATTTAATTTGCAAAGTAACAATGTATATGCAAAAATTTTTAAATTCAACAATCTAGAAGAGGCTAGAAAAATTTACCCTACAAATCCCACTAAAGCTCACGATTTAATCGATGAAGCAATTGAGTACTATATAAAAAAACCTAATAAAAATTTTCCATGGTTGGGATGGGCTTACTCAGATAAAGCACATTTTTTAGACATGGAGGGTAATAAAAAATTAGCATTAGAGTATCAAACTAAAGCCTGTGAAGAACAAAAAAAGGATTTTAAAAAAGTTAAAATAAATGAAAAAAAGCGTAATCTTATTCAATGCTACTATTTCTTAAGTGGCCTTTTAAAAGATAATAATTTTCTAGAAAAAAGTCTGAATGTTTCAACTAAGGCAATTAATATATTCAATGAATTTAAAAATAATAATTATGAAATAGATGAATATGCGGGTTCAAAAGAATTTGCCTATCAATTAGTTCATAGAGCAAGAGTATTTAAAGATCTTTTTAGATATGAGGAATCTATAAAAGATTATCAACAATATCTAAAAGTAATTTCAATAAAAGATTTAAATGAGTTGGCATCTGATGATTATTTAAGTGCATTATCTGAAGTTGAATTTATTTACTCAACAAGGGGTGATACAAAAAATGAATATAAGTATTTAAAGTTAAGATATGAAATAATTCAACAATACAATAAATCTAATTTAAATTTACAAGCAAGAATTAATAGAGATATTGGTTCACATTATCAATCAACAAATCAATATGATAAAGCAATTTATCATTTTGATTTAACACTTAATTTTGTAAAAAAAAGCCTAAGGATAAATAATAGTTATGCTAACAAGAAAAGATTATTTCTTGATAAAGAAATTGCGCTGATAGGGAAATTAGATTCTGAGCAATCTATTAAACAAGATTTAGATCAGTATAAAAAAGTTTATTCATTAATGCTGTCAATGAATGATGAGTTAAAGCTTTTAGACAAAAGTACAGCTGCATACACAATCTTAGATATTTATTACAATTTAATAAATGACTATGAGCAAAGAAAAATAAATTTAAATAATGCCAAAGAACTAGTAGAGAGACAAATTAAAGAAGCCAAAAAAATAAATAGTTGGACATTAAAATTTTTTATAAATGATAAAAGAATTTTAATGTTTGATGAAGCTTGGAATGATATTGATTTAGAAAACTTTAACAATGCTCTTAAAATTGCAAACGAATTAAAAAATTACGAAACTAATGATACAGGAATATCTGAAGTTAAAAAAAAAGTAGATTTGCAAAATCTTTTTGGGCAAATTTACTCTGGTCAAAAAAAGTATAAAAAAGCTATTGATAGTTATTTATTAGCATTAGATATATTGAATAAATCATTTGAAAAAGATTTTGATAAAGAAAGTACAGTCCTAAATAATTTAGCTTTAGCATATAATAATATTGGAGAAACTGAATTAGCAAATAAATATATAAAACTGGCTACCACCCGAGAAGAAAGTACAAATCAAAACGACCTTTCTTTAATAATTAATTATAACAACAGGGCGGCTTTAACTATGATTGAAGAAGATGTTTTGAAATATGCAAAAAAATCTTACGAATTATTCAACACATCTAAAACTGTAAGTAAAAATTCTATTCCATTTGTTAACACAATTAATTTCCTAGGAGGGTATTATTTAAGAAAAGGACATCATGAAAAAAACGACATAAAAAAAAGAGAATATTATACTGTAGCAAAAAAATATTATGATGAAGCTATTGAGTATGTTGAAAAAGAAATGGTTAAAAATATTTTTCCATATCATGAATATTTATATCATTATTCAGATTTATTAGCTTTATTAGATAATAATAATGATCAGTGTATAAAATACTTAACTGCCGCTTCTAAAAGTATAGAAACAATAAATCCTAAAGATGAAAGACTTATTGCTAATTATACTCTTCTATTTGCTTGTTATTATAAAGAAAAAAGAATGGATGAAGCTTTTGATGTGTCGCTTAAATCAATGTTGGTAATACTTAGTAAGTTTGACCAGCAAAATTTTGATTTAAATTTTAACTCAGATTACCAGACAATTAGTATGTATAAAGATCAAGTACATAGCTTCATTTTTGAAGTTTTAAAAAATTCACATACTAACATTGAAATTTTTGATAAATATAAAGATATAAGATTTATTGATCTTATGTTTGGATTGCAACAAGTTGTTAAATCTAACAAATTAACTGCAAAGCTATCAGAGTCTATAACAAGACAAATTTCAAAAGATGAAAAAGTTGGTGCCGATATAAAAAAATATACATCTCTACTTGAGAAAAAGAGAGAAATATTAAAATTAGATACTATTGATCCAGATAAAATTAAAAAAAGAAATCAAGAAATCAATAAATTAAACCAAGAATTAGAAAACTTACTAAAAAATATAATAAAGAAATATCCAGATCTTACAAAAAATTTTGCCAATCAAGTTGTAACTGGTGGAATACTTAATCAACAAATGCCAAAAGATGAAGTTTTGATTCAATATACGGTTGGGACATTTCACACTTTTGCGTCTATAATTACATCTGATGATTATACGGTTCAAAGAATAAGAGCAAATAGAGATCAGCTATCTAAACTCATCAAAGAAGTAAGAAATAGTCTTGAGTTAAAAAATGGAAAACCTGTAGAATTTGCCTTATCACAATCACAAGAACTTCATGATATTTTAATAGCCAATTTTACAGATATAATAAAAGATAAGAAAAAAATAATTATAATCCCTGATGGTCCACTTTATGGTATTCCTTTTGAACTTTTGCATGATAAAAAAAATA
>CACGZX010000003.1 GCA_902577625.1 uncultured Pelagibacteraceae bacterium | reverse complement strand
AAAGTTTGAAATATCAAGAAAAGAAATAAGAAGAAAAATTGAAAAAAATGATTATATATAGGTTATGAAAAATATTACCATGTACACAGGTCCAATGTGTAATTTCTGTGATGCTGCAAAAAGATTATTTGCAAGAAATAATCTTTCTTACAAAGAAATAGATATCTCAACGAAAGATGGTTTGAGAGAAGAAATGATTAAAAAAGCAAATGGTAAAAGAACAATTCCTCAAATATTTTTTGATGATCATCACGTAGGTGGTTATGTAGAGTTAAGAGAATTAGAAAAAACTGGAGAATTAAATAATATTCTTAAATAATTAAGTTTTTTTTTTAAAAACTAAACAAACACCATTATTACAATATCTTTTGCCGGTTGGCTCAGGACCATCATCAAATATATGTCCATGGTGTCCGCCACAATTCTTACAATGATATTCGGTTCTAGCATAACCTAATAGGTGATCTGTTTTTGTTTCAAATACATCTGGTAAACTTTTATAAAATGATGGCCAACCTGATCCGCTCTCATACTTTGTGTTAGATTCAAAAAGTTTTATACCACAATTTGCACAATGGTAACTTCCTTCTCTTTTTTCACTATTTAATCCACTAGATCCTGGAGGTTCAGTTCCCTCTTCAAATAAAATTAACTTTTGATCATCAGTTAGGTTTTCATTTTTTTTTTTCATATTATTGAATAATCCTAATTGGTTTGCCAGATACACATGCTTCTAAATTTTCAATCATTTGTGAGTAAAATATAGAATAATTTTCAGCAGTTACATAGCCAATATGTGGAAGTATCAATGCATTAGGGATAAATCTTAGTTTATGGTTTGATGGTAACGGCTCCTTTTCATAAACATCTATTCCAGCACCCGCGATGACATTTGTTGATAAAGCAATTATTAAATCATCTTCATTAACTATTGGTCCTCTAGAAGTATTAATTAAGAATGAACTTTTTTTCATCTTATCAAATTCTTTAAGTGTAAAACAATCTTTATATCTTTCGCCTCCTTGCACATGAATTGAAATAAAATCTGCATTTTGAATTAAATCTTCTTTACTTGAGGGCAAAACATCAAGTTCTTTACATTTATCCAAAATTAGATTTTCGCTCCACGCCATAACTTGCATACCAAAAGCTTTTCCTATTTTTGCTACTTGCGAGCCTACTTTTCCAAGTCCAACTAATCCTAAAATTTTACCTTTTAATTCGACCCCCACTGTTGTTTGCCAATATCCTTGATACATATTGTCAATCTCCGGCTTAATATTTCTTGCAAGACCTAACATTAAAGCCCAAGTTAATTCAGAAGTTGGATTCGAGTTGATTTCAGTGCCACTCACAATTATTTTTCTTTTTTTTGCTGCATCCAAATCGATTGCTTTATTTTTCATTCCGCTTGTAATGATAAATTTCAGTTTTTTTAATTTAGCAATTATATTTTCAGTAATTTTTGTTCTTTCTCTCATTATTAATAATGCTTCAAAATCACGTAGTTGCTCTATAACATCATTTTCATCAATGAATGGCTCACTAAAAACTTTTATTTCATATTTTCCAGATAATTTTTTTAAATCAACAAACTCTTGGGACACATTTTGATAATCATCTAATATAGCTACTTTAAGCATTTAATTTTTTTTTATTTGAAAGTGTTATACCTGCAATAATAAATATTGCTCCCCATATGTGATAGAACATAAATTTTTCATCAAAAATTAACATTGCCATTATTGCTCCCATGATTGGCATTAAATGAAGAAATATTCCAGCCCTGTTTGCTCCAATAATTGAAATTCCCTTTATCCAAAAAAAGAATGCTGCTAATCCAGGAAAAATAACTACATATGCTAAAATTAGATAAAATGGTTTACCTAAAACAATTGGGTTGCCCATTCTCATTTCAATAAAATAAACTGGTATTAAAAAAACTAATCCACAAATAATTACAACTTCTAATAAAGACATTTGAGAAATTTTATATTTTTTACTCTTTAAAAGAGCAGAATAAATTGCCCAAGAAAACATGGCAACAACCATTGATAAATCTCCCTTATTAAAATTTAAATTTTTTATTAAATTTAAATCAGCTTTTGTAATAATAAAAATTACTCCAGTTAAAGATAAAATAACCCCAATAATTTGAAAAATATTTGTTTTTTCTATTCTTAAAATTGAAGAAATAAAAATTATCCAAACAGGAATGGTTGAAATCATTAAAATTCCACTAATAACCTGCGTGTAATACAATGAATAGTAAACAATAGAATTAAATATTGTTATACTAGTTATTCCCAATATTATAAAAAAACCTAGATTATCTAAAACATATTTTTTATTGTTTATTATTTCTTTATATGTAAATGGAAGTAAAATTAATCCTGCAAAAAAACCATCTATAAAAGTTTAAAGAAAAAGGAGGAATCTGAAACATGCTTGCAGCTTTTCCAACTATAAAATTTCCAGACCAAAATATAGTGGTCAGAATTAAAATAAAATAAGCAAGGTTATTATTATTTTTCACGAATTAAGAAAATCTTAAAGAACTGTATGGTTCTAAATCTAAATTAGTATTCTCATTTGAAATCATTTTAGAAATTATCTTCCCAGATATAGCGGCTAAAGTCCATCCTAAATGGTGGTGGCCAAAAGAGTAAAAAACATTATTATAATTTTTAGAAGGTCCTATAACAGGCAGATAATCTGGCAATGTCGGTCTAAATCCTAACCACTCGTCATCATGGTGATCTGGTAGACCATCTAATAAAAATTTAGCATTATCAACTAAATTTTTTATTCTAGATTTTGAAAGTGGATTATTTAGGCCACCAAACTCAACGGTTCCAACTACTCTTAACCCTTGCTCCATAGGAGTCATACCAAAACCTCTATTTTGAAAAACAACAGGGCGTGAAATCAAATGATCAAAATCTTTAAAATGAATATGATAACCTCTTTCGGTATCTAGTGGAATATTTTCATGTAAATTGTCTGTTAGTTTTTTTGAAAATGCCCCACAACAAATAACTAATTTATCGAAAATAAATCTTTGTGTTTCTGATCTTACTACAGGATTATTCTCATCAAAGTCTAACTTTTTGATATTTAGTTTTAAAAATTTTCCACCTTTTTTTAAAAAACTTTCAAATAATTTAACCCAAATTTTTCCTGGGTTTCTTGCATGTCGTGCTTTTTTATAAAAAACTCCAGCATGATAAATATTTTTAATATTGGGCTCTAGATCGTGTATCTCACTTTTGCTAAGCAACTGTTGTTCGGCTCCTATTTCATTTCTTATGTTAATTTCTAACTCTCTACTTTTGAGATTTTGATCGTTCCAGATATACATGATACCTTTACTTTCTACCAATTCAGATAGATCTATTTCCTCAAACAATTCATCATATGCAGGTAAAGCCAAATCTAATATTTGATGCATATATTTTGCTGTATGCATCATATTTTTTTTACTACAATTCTTTATAAATTTTATAAACCAAGGAAGCATTTTTGGAACATAGTTCCATTTTAATGCCAAAGGTCCAGTAGAACTTAGTAACATCGCAGGGACATCAGATAATATATCTGGTCTATTTACTGGTACTGAAGCATAAGGCGAAAAGTGTCCCGCATTACCATATGAAGCTGCTTGGCTCCCTGGCTCTTCCCTATCAAATAAGGTTACTTGAAAACCTTTTTTTTGTAAAAAAAGTGCATTACATACACCTTGAATTCCAGCACCAACAATTCCAACTTTTAATTTATTCATCATTATCTTTATAATACATATTTATTTTAAATTAATTAAAGTGACAAATTATACTTAATTCAATTTATGATATTAGCTGTCGACTATAGATTTTTGTGCTCATAACTATCCCTAAACCAATCATTGTTGCTAACATTGATGAACCACCATAAGACATGATTGGCAAAGGGGATCCAACTATAGGTAGCAAACCTAGAACCATTGCCATATTTACAGTTATATAAACAAATATTGCGGAACCAAAACCAAAACAAAAAAATTTACCAAAAAAATTTCTTGATAAAGATCCAATCCTCAAAATTCTAAATATTAAAATTGCATATAGAATAAGTAATAAAATTGACCCTATAAAACCGAATTCTTCAGAAAAAAGGGTGAATATAAAATCAGTATGTTTTTCAGGTAAAAATTCTAAATATCCTTGAGTTCCTTTTAAAAAACCTTTTCCGGTAAGACCTCCAGATCCAACAGCAATTTTGGATTGTATAATTTGATATCCCGCTCCTAATGGGTCTTTGTCAGGGTCAAAAAAAGTTAAAATTCTTAATTTTTGATAAGGTTTTAAAAAAGAAATTATAAATGGCGCTGAAATAATAAAAACTAAAGATGAATAAAAAAAATATTTAATATTAACACCCGCTAACCACAAAACAATTATTCCACTTAGAGCAATTAATATAGACGTTCCAAGATCAGGTTGTGTTAGCACAAGAGCGATTGGCACGAAAAGAATTAGTATTGGTATAATAATATTTCTTAATCTATTAACGTGCGCAATTTGAATTCTATGATAATACTTTGCAAAACAAATAATAATTGCTATTTTCATTAACTCAGATGGTTGTAAGTTTATAAAATATAAATTAATCCATCTTTGAGATCCTTGGGCAGTTATACCAAACAACGAAGCCCATATTAAAAGCCCTAGAACTAGAATATAAAATAAATACCCAAAAGTATGCCATGTTTTAATATTAATAAATGATATAAAAATCATCATAGTAAAAAAAACTACAAATCTAATTATATGACTTTCAGAATGATACCTTAGCTCACCTCCATCTGTTGAATACATCGCAAATGAACTAATTATTCCTATAATTAAAATAGTAAGTAGCATTATATAATCTAAAGATCTTAACTTTTGGAAAAAAGTTGATTTATCGGATAATGAGCTTTGTATAAACATTATATATCACTTGTAGCTAAATTTTTTTTTTTGATTTTTTCTCTCAATTCATGTCTATCAATAACAAATTTAAATAATTTTTTTGCAATAGGTGCTGCTGTAGAACTTCCAGATCCTCCATGTTCGACTAAAATACTAACAGCATATCTTGGATTTTTATATGGGCCAAAAGCTATGTACCATGCGTGATCTCTTTCTTTGTAGGGAATTTGGTTTGTCTTTAAATCAAGCTCTCTTTCTGCTTCAGTAATTCTTTTTACTTGGGCTGTTCCAGTTTTTCCTGCAAATTGATATTTTGGATCTTCAATTCTAGAAGAAAAAGAAGTTCCATAAATTTCATTTGTAGATCTAAACATCGCGTCTAAAACAAATTTTACATTTTCCTTATTTCTATATAATGCGTCATATGTTTTTTCATCTTTTTTAAATAATTTTTCTGTTGCTGATAGTAGGTTCGAATCTTCTACTTTATTTTCCTCAGCAAGTTTCATTCTTTGTTTTATTGTTTCAACATTTTCTTGATTGTTTTCATAAATTATTTTTGGATAAATTTTGTGACCACCATTTGCAAGTTGAGCTGTCATTAAACATAATTGCAAAGGAGTTGTTTGGATATAGCCTTGTCCAATACCATTTATTAAAGTTTCTCCTAAATACCAATTTTGACCAATAGCCTCTTTTTTCCATTTTGTTGAAGGAACGACACCTTTTTTTTCATTAAAATATTTACCTAAAACAACATTTCCTAAGCCAAATTTTTTTGCTGTTTCATTTAATCTATCTACACCTAGAAGTCTCGCTGCTTCATAAAAATAAGTATCGCAAGATTGTTTTATTGCATTTTGAAGTGACATATATCCATGTCCTTCTTTTTTCCAGCAATGGTATTTCATGCCATATAATTCTAAAGGATGTTTGTGACCTCTGCAGTTAACTTTTAAGTTTGTTGTAATAACATCATTTTCAAGAGCAGAAAGTGCTACCAGAGGTTTAATAGTAGAACCTGGTGAATATAAACCAGAAACAGTTTTATTTAATAAGGGTTTTAGTGGATTTTTTGTAATTTCTTTCCACTTATTTTTTTCTATTCCATATAAAAATAAATTTGGATCAAAAGATGGTGAGGAGTTCATAGCAATTATTTCTCCAGTATAAATATCCATAACAGAAATTGATCCAGCCCTATTGTCTAAAAGTTCCTGAGTATATTTTTGAATTTCTGTATCAATTGTAAGTTTTATTGTTTTTCCCTGTTCTCCTTCTTTAAAATCTATTTGGTTAATCCTTTTTCCATAAGCATTCACTTCAAATCTTTGAATTCCATTTGTCCCTATTAATTCTTTTTCTAATGCCTTTTCTAATCCTGTTTTACCAACTCTTAATCCTGGTACATTTCTTTCCTTAATTGCTTCATTGTTTACTAAATCTTCAACGCTTGCTTCAGAAACGTATCCTAAAACATGTGTATAAGTATCATTATACGGATAGTTTCTACCAACTGTTAAAACAGGCCTTGCTCCAGATAACTCATGAAGATAAAAATTTATTTTAGAAAATTCATCCCACGACAAATTTTCAGATACAATTAATGTTTCCCATGGTTTTTGTTTATTTTTTTTTTTAATTAATTCTTGTAAATGACTATCACTTAAATTTAAAATATCTTTTAATCTAACAATTAAAGTTTTAAAATCTTCTACTTGTTCTGGTACAACGTGCAATTGATAAACGGTAAGATTCTTTGCTATTCTATTCCCAAAATAATCTACAAATTCTCCTCTAACAGGTGGAAGTCTAGCTTCCCTTAATCTATTTTTATCTGATAATGTTAAATATTTTTTATTTTCACTGATTTGAAGAGAAAACAATCTTCCCACTATTCCAACAAATACAACAGCTTTTGCTGCAGCAAAAATAAACATTCTCCTATTAATCGTATTTGACTTCTTAAAACCTGAGTCTTCCACACTTCCAATCATGCTTTGATCCTTAAAAGAATTTTACGATAAATGTCAAAAATATGTGCAAAAATATAATACAGTAAAAATGTAAATATTATATTTCCTAGAATTTCATAATAATTAATTTCTATAGAAAAAAATAATACTAGTAAGAAATAATTAATCGAATTTGCAACTAAAATTGTAAACAAAAAATATAGCCAGTCTTTTGCTAAACTTGGTCTTAAAGTAATATTTCTAAGATAAGCTGCAAATCCACAAATAATTAAATATGTTAAGCTACTAATTCCGATTGGAAATCCCAATACTGTATCGTTAAACATTCCTGCAACAAAAATAAAACCATAACCAAGTGTTTCTATTCTTTTTAAGCTCCAATAAAAAATTAATATAAAAGGGAAATTAAATGAGAAATATTGATAGTTTAAATAATTAAAATCAAACTCATTAAATACAGATATAAATAAAAGTAACAAAGGTAAATATAAAAGAAATGTATTTCCAATAGTATTTTTAAATTTAGAAATCATTAATTTCTTTCCTCTTCAAATGATACTAGCTTAACAAAAGTTAGTTGGGATAATTTAGAAAAAAAAATTACTACTTCATTATATTCTTCTAATTCTTTACGATAAATACCAATTGGAATTCCTGGTTTAAACAATCCTCCAGATCCCGAGGTATAAACAATACTTTTGTCCTGAATTATTATGTCAGTTTCTAAGTATTCTATTTTTCCATTTTGTTTTCCTGTTCCTGATAAAATAGATTGAATATTGCCAGGCTCTATTCCAACTGGAATTTTACTATTGAGGTCCGAAACAAGTAATGCTCTAGAAGTAGAATAGTTAACTTCAACAATTTTACCTACCAGATAAGTTCCATCTAATACTGCCATTCCAAGCTTAATATTGTCTTTGGAACCTTTGTTCACAATTATCGATTTTAAAAAAGGGCTGTTTTTATCAATTAAAACTTTAGCAACTAGTTCTTCGGAGCTGTAAATATACTCATTGATTGTTTTTTTTAGTCTTTTATTTTCTTCTTCAAGAAATTGGGTTTTATACTTTTTTGATTGAAGTAATTTTATCTTTTCTTTAACTAAGAGGTAATCATTATAAACATTATAGTGATCTATAATTTTATTAGAAAAATCTTGAATTTTTTTTTCAGGAATAGAAATAATAAATGAGCTTCTGTAAACTATTTCATTTAAGGTAATCTTAAGATAATTAGCAACAGGTAGATTAATTTTACTTAAAATTAATAGTCCTATTGAAAAAAAAATTAATCCAATTAAAGAAAATCTTTGTTTATTGCCTTTTTTAAGAAAAGCTGAACGAATAGCAATTATAAAATCATCTCTACTCGCCGCCATAAATTTTTAATACTCTGACAATATGCTCGAAAAAGTCTCCTCTTGATCTAAAGCTTTACCTGTACCAATAGCAACGCAAGCCAATGGATCGTCAGCTATATGAACCGGTAAACCAGTTTCTTTAGAAAATCTTTTATCAATATTTTTTAATAAAGCTCCACCACCTGTTAATGTAAGTCCCATATCAACTAAATCAGCCGAAAGCTCTGGTGGAGTGTTTTCTAATGCATCTTTTACTCCATCAATCATTTCTTTTAAAATAGGATTTAGGGCTTCAGAAGTGTCTTCTTCTGTTATATTTACTTCTTTTGGAGTTCCTGAACGTATATCTCTTCCTTTAACAGGATACTTATTATTATTTGTAGGTATAGCTGTGCCAATTTCTTTTTTTATTTTTTCAGAAGTGCTATCTCCAATTAAAAGATTATATTCCTTTCGCATAAAATTTTGTAACGCATGGTCCATTGCATCTCCAGCAACTCTTAATGAATTTGAATAAACCACTCCACCTAATGACATAACAGCAATTTCAGTTGTTCCACCACCAATATCAACTACCATAGATCCTGTTGCTTCAGAAATAGGTAGTCCTGCTCCGATAGCGGCTGCTATAGGTTCTTCAATTAATTGAACTCTTCTTGCACCTGCTGCAAGCGCACTATCTTGAATAGCCTTTCTTTCAACAGGTGTTGATCCTGTTGGTACGCAAATTAGAATTCTAGGATTTGCGAAAGTACTTCTTTTGTGAACTTTTTTTATAAAGTGTTTAATCATTTCCTCGGTAACTATAAAGTCAGCAATAACTCCATCTCTTAAAGGTCTTATTGCTTGGATATTTCCTGGAGTCCTTCCAAGCATAGTTTTAGCTTCATCCCCAACTGCTAATACCGATTTTTTTCCTTTGCTATCGACAACAGCCACAACTGAAGGTTCGTTTAAAACAACTCCTTGCCCTTTTAATACCACTAATGTGTTTGCTGTCCCAAGGTCAATCGCCATATCTTGTGACCAAATTTTTGATACTTTGTTAAATAATCCCATTTATATTCCTTTCACTTTCTCTTCTTTTTTTTGCTCTGGAGAGTATCCAGGCGCAGTTTTATCTCTTTTGATAATCATTTTATTTAATGCATTTATGTATGCATTGGCTGATGCAACTAATGTATCAGTATCTGCTGCTTGACCAACAGTTGTTTTTCCATTTTCCTCAATTCGAACACTAACAGTTGCTTGAGCATCAGTTCCTTCAGTCACAGCATGAACTTGATATAATTGTAAATTTACTTCATGAGGGTAAAGTTTCTTTATACATTTAAATATTGCATCTACTGGTCCATCTCCAGTTTCGGATGCTTTTTTAACTTCTCCAAAAACATCTAAAGTCATATCTGCTCTTTGGGGTTCACCTGTTCCAGCAAATACTTTTAAAGTTTTTAAACTAATTGCATTAACTTTATTATCAATAATTAAGCTGTCATCAACTAAAGCAATTATATCTTCATCATAAACATGTTTTTTTTTGTCAGCTAAAACCTTGAATTTACCAAATGCATTGCTAATAACATCATCTGTAACATCTACGTAACCCAAGCTAATTAATTTATCTTTAAATGCATGCCTTCCTGAATGTTTTCCCATAACTAATGAAGTTTGTTTTACCCCAACACTTTCTGGTGTCATAATTTCATAAGTTTGTCTATTTTTTAGCATTCCGTCCTGATGAATTCCTGCTTCATGTGCAAAAGCATTTTTTCCTACTATTGCTTTATTGTATTGCACGGGAAAGCCTGTTGCATTTGAAACAATTTTTGATGCTTTACTTAAAAGAGTTGTATTAATCCCAGTTTCATATGGCATTAAATCTGGTCTTGTTTTCATTGCCATTACAACTTCTTCTAGCGCAGCGTTACCAGCTCTCTCACCAATTCCATTTATAGTGCATTCAATTTGCCTTGCTCCTGCTTGAACGCCTGCTAAAGAGTTTGCAACTGCTAATCCTAAATCATTATGACAATGAGTTGATAAAATCGCTTTATCTATATTAGGAACTTTGTTTAATAAAGTTTGAATAATTTTTGTAAATTCAGATGGAACTGTGTAACCAACGGTATCAGGAATATTTATAGTTTTAGCACCACATTTAATTGCTAGTTCAACAGTTTTGCACATGTAATCCATATCTGTTCTTGTTCCATCTTCGCATGACCACTCTACATCGTCTGTAAATTTTCTTGCATAAGTAACATGTTCCTTGATTGATTCATAAACTTCCTCAGGGGACTTGTTCAGTTTATGTTTCATATGTAATGGACTGGTTGATATAAACGTATGAATTCTAAATCTTGGAGCGTGCTTAAGTGCTTCATAACATCTGTCTATATCTTTTTTAGAATGCCTTGAGAGACCTGCGGGAATAGAATTTTTTAAAATTTTGCTTACTTCGCTAACAGCTTCAAAATCGCCGGGAGATGCAATTGGAAATCCGGCTTCAATGATATCAACTCCAAGTTCATCAAATACTCTTGAAATTTGCAATTTTTCTTCCAAGCTCATCGATGCACCAGGTGATTGCTCACCATCTCGCATTGTAGTATCAAAAATATATACTCTGTTTTTATCAGTCATATTATTATTTTAAAGCTCTGGCATCATACATTCTCTCGCCCAGATTGCAAAATAAAATGAATATTTTTTTTAATTATAACTAATTTTTATCGCTATCTATTAACTTCTTTTTAGCAATCCATGGCATAAGAGCTCTAAGTCCTGCTCCGACTTTTTCAACTGGGTGTTCAGCCAATTTTTCTCTAGTTTTCAAAAAATTCTTTTGACCATTTTTGCATTCATCCATCCAATCTTTGGTAAATTTACCTGATTGAATATCTGCCAATACTTCCTTCATTCTTTTTTTAGTTTCTTCTTTTTTTATAATTTTTGGTCCCGTAGTATACTCACCATATTCAGCGGTATTAGAAATTGAATAATTCATGTTTGCAATTCCACCTTCATAAATTAAGTCAACAATCAATTTAACTTCGTGAACTGTTTCAAAATATGCCATTTCTGGTTCATATCCCGCTTCAACCAAAGTTTCATATCCATTTTTAATTAGTTCAACTAATCCACCACAAAGAACAGTTTGTTCACCAAATAAATCTGTTTCTACTTCATCTTTAAATGTTGTTTCAATTATTCCAGATCTTCCACCACCAACAGCTGAAGCATATGACATTGCTAAATCTCTTGCCTTACCTGAGCCATTTTGATGTACTGCAAATAAACATGGAACTCCTCCACCTTTTTGAAATTCACTTCTAACTAAATGTCCTGGGCCCTTAGGTGCAACCATAAAGACGTCCAAATCTTTTCTTGCTTTTATTAAGTCGTAATGAATGTTTAATCCATGAGCAAAAGCAATTGAAGTTCCTTCTCTAACTCTTTGTTCTATGTGATTTTTATAAATAGTTGCCTGCAGTTCATCTGGAGTCAAAATCATTACTACATCTGCCC
Organism: uncultured Pelagibacteraceae bacterium; assembly: GCA_902577625.1. GTDB lineage: Bacteria > Pseudomonadota > Alphaproteobacteria > Pelagibacterales > Pelagibacteraceae > Pelagibacter. Next base: position 42,981 of record CACGZX010000003.1, on the reverse strand, counting down.
ACTCTGCAGCATCAGATAAATTCATAACTTTTAGTCCTTTTGATTCTGCTTTTGTTTTGCTGGCAGAACCTTCCCTTAAAGCAACAACTACTTCTTTTACACCACTATCTTTTAGATTAAGTGCATGCGCATGACCTTGGCTACCATAACCAAAAATTGCAATCTTTTTATCTTTAATCAAATTTACATCTGTATCTTTTTCATAAAACATTTTCATATTTTTCTCCTTTCAAATTTATTTGAATATTTCCGAACCTCTTGTCATTGCCACTGCACCTGTTCTTGAAACACTGACTAAACCAAATTTTTTTAAATTTTTTGACATTAAATCTATTTCTCTTCTTAAAGCTGTTACTTGTATAACATACGATTTATTTGATTTGTCCAATATTATAGCATTATACTTTTTGCAAGCTTTTAAAGCTTTTTCTTTCTTTGATTGGTTCCCTACTATTTTGAACAAAGCCATTTCTTTAAAAATAACTTTTTTATCTTCTCTTTTAAAATCAGCAACTTTATGAACTGGAACTAGCTTTTTTAATTGTAGTTTAATTTGCTCTATAACTTGTGGCGTTCCTGTTGTTACAATCGTGATTCTAGATATATTTAATTTTGGATCAATTTCAGCAACAGCTAAAGACTCAATATTGTACCCTCTGCCTGAAAATAAGCCTACCACTCTTGCTAAAACTCCAGCTTCATTATCAACCCAAACAACAATGATATGAGTATCAAGTTTTCCTTGTTTTCCTGGAATGCTGTATGCTGATTTTGATTTTACCATTAAACTAAAGTCTTTCCTTTTCCTGTAATTTTATTTTCTTTTTGATCTTTAGGACCCAAAAGCATTTGATTATGTGGTTTTCCTGAGGGTATCATTGGAAAACAGTTTTCTTGTTTATCTACTCTGCAGTCAAATATTACTGGTCTATCAGTGTTAATCATTTCTATTATTTTGTCATCTAACTCTTGTGGTGTTGAGGCTCTTATTCCAACACAACCATATGCTTCTGCAAGCTTTACAAAATCAGGTAATGCAGCAGTATAGCTTTCAGAATAATTTTTATCATGTAATAATTCCTGCCACTGCCTAACCATTCCCATATATTCATTATTTAAAATAAATATTTTTATAGGAAGACTATATTGAACTGCTGTAGACATTTCTTGCATTGTCATCAAAACTGATGCCTCTCCAGCAATATCAATTACTAATTTATTTGGGTGTGCAACTTGTACACCAACAGCTGCTGGCAATCCATAACCCATTGTTCCTAAACCTCCAGAAGTCATCCAACGATTAGGTTTATCGAATTTATAATGTTGAGCTGCCCACATTTGATGTTGCCCTACTTCCGTTGTGATATATGTATCTTTATTTTTTGTTAACTCATAAAGTCTTTGCACTGCATATTGAGGTTTTATAGTTTCATCGCTATTAACAAAGTCAAAAGAATTAACTGATCTCCATTTTTGAATTTGTTCCCACCACTTTGAAATTTTTTGTTTATTTGATTTTGCAAAATTAGGTTTTATTTTTTTTATAGTTTTAATTGTTGAAGTAATAACTTCTGCAACATCACCTATTATTGGTAAGTCTACTTTAACATTTTTATTAATTGAAGACGGATCAATATCGATGTGAACTTTTTTAGATTTAGGAGAGAATTCATCTATCTTTCCAGTTATTCGATCATCAAACCTTGCTCCAATATTTATCATTAAATCGCAATCATGCATTGCATTGTTAGCTTCGTATGATCCATGCATGCCAAGCATACCCAAAAATTGACTATCTTCTCCAGGGTATGAGCCTAAGCCTTGTAATGTTGATGTTATTGGAAAGCCAGTTTTATTCACCAGCTCTCGTAAAAGTTCACTTGCCTTTGGTCCTGAATTAATAACACCTCCGCCTGTATAAAAAATTGGCTTAGAAGCTTTGCTCATTAACTCAATCAATTCATTAATGTCCTTTTGAGAAAAATGATTATGGACTTTACCGTTTGTTTTTTTTTGCTTTTTAAATTTTGTATAATTTGTTTTTTGAAACTGGACATCTTTTGGAATATCAACCAAAACAGGCCCAGGTCTACCTGTTGTCGCAACTTCGAATGCTTTATGAATTGTTTTTTCTAAATCTTTTACATCTTTAACTAACCAATTATGCTTTGTGCACGGTCTTGTTATTCCTGTTGTATCACATTCTTGAAAGGCATCGGTTCCTATCAAGTGTGTAGGAACTTGTCCGGAGATACAAACCAATGGAACTGAATCCATATAAGCGTCTGTTAAAGCAGTTACAGCGTTAGTGGCTCCAGGGCCTGAGGTAACTAACAGAACTCCTGGCTTTCCAGAAGATCTGGCATATCCTTCGGCTGCATGTCCGGCACCTTGTTCATGACGAACTAAAATATGTTTTAAAAAATTAAAGTTTTTTAATTCATCATAAATAGGAAGAACAGCACCACCAGGGTAACCAAAAATAAATTCTACATCTTGGTCTTCCAAGCACTTGAATAAAATTTCAGCTCCTGAATACAATTTTGACATTTAGCCAATCTAGCTGAAGTTGTAGTAATAGGTCAAGTTTAAGACGTGATTATTTTAATTTTTTTAAAGCAAGACCTAAATTTTTAGGATTAATTTTTTCCCAGGATCCCATTTGACCTCTAGCCCATGTCGCCTGTCGCTTGGCATATTGCCTTGTTTTAATAGCAATTAACTCCTTAGTCTGATCAAGAGAACACTTTTTATTTAAAAAATTTGATATTTCTTTAATTCCAATAACCTTATTTGAACTATTTTCCTTTTTGACCTTAAGTTTATTAAATAGTCTAACTTCCTCAACAGCTCCTTCTGCAAACATATCATCTACTCTCAAATTGATTCTCTTTATCAAGCTTTCTCTTGGGTAATCAATATAAATTTTAATAAATTCATCTGAAGAAATATACTTTTTGGTTTTTTTAAACCATTTTATAATTGATATTTTTGTATAGTTTTTAATTTCATAAGCTCTGATAGATCTTTGAACATCATTTTTTTCAATTGTATTTTTTATTAAAGGATCAAGTTTTAATAATCTATTATAGAATTTTTTTTGGCCTAATTTTGTTTGCATCAATCTAATTTTATTTCTTACCTGGATTGGAATATTGGGTATTTTAACTAAACCATCAGTAAGAGCTTTAAAATATAATCCTGTACCTCCAACTATAATGGGAACCTTCTTTCTTTTTCGAATATCTTTAATCTTTTTTAATAAAAGCTTTAACCATTCCCCGGTTGAATAATTTTTTCTTACATCACAAAAACCATAAAGATGATGCTTTATTTTTTTTAGATCTTTTTTTTGAGGTCTTGCAGTTAAAATTTGAAGTTGCTTATAAACTTGCATACTATCAGCATTAACAATTTCTCCTTTAATTTTTTTTGATAACTTTAATGCAAAATTTGATTTTCCACATGCCGTTGGTCCTGCAATTAAAATGATTTTGGACTTAAGGTCCATTCGTTAATCTAACTTAACACCAATATATCTTTTTTGGCCTTGGTTATTATAAATAGCTATCATTATTGTTTTGTCAGTACTTCTTATAGCAGAATTAACTATATTTTTAAGATCACCAACTGTTTTTATTTTCTTTTTCTGGGCTTCGATAATTATATTATTTACATTTAAATAATTTATCGGGCTATCATTTTCTATTTTAACAATAACTGCCCCAGACGTATCTTTTGGTAAATTCCTAGCTTCAATATCTTGTTTTGTTAAAGCTCTTACAGTTATCTTTAACCCTTCTATGATAGTTAATTTAGGTCCTCCTTCAGCTTTTTTTATATTAAAATCTTCAGAAGTTTCTAATCTACCAAGGGTAATTTTTTTTACTACTTCTCTTTTATTTCTCCAAACCTTTACTTCTACTGTTTTTCCTACTTCTGTTTGCGCAACAATCAATGGCAGCTCTTTCATTTCATTAATTTTTTTTCCATCAAACTCTAAAATAATATCTCCAGATAAAATTCCACCTTTGCTAGATGGGCTATTGTCAGCAACACTTACTACTAACGCGCCTCTTGGTTTATTTAGTTTTTCAGCATCTGCAATTTCTTTGGTTACGTATTGAATTCTTACTCCTAGCCATCCTCTTTTTGTTTCACCGTATTTAATTAATTGACTAATAACTATCTCAGCATTATTTGAAGGAATTGAAAAACCAATACCTATTGATCCTGATTGTCCTAATATTGCAGTATTAATTCCAACTACATCTCCATCCATATTGAATAGGGGTCCGCCTGAATTTCCCTGATTAATTGATGCATCAGTTTGAATAAAATCCTCATACCTAGTCATACCAATATTTCTATTTCTTGCTGAAATTATTCCAGCAGTAACAGTTCCTCCTAATCCAAAAGGGTTACCAATTGCAATTACCCAATCTCCAATTCTTGCTTTGTCTGAATTACCAAATTTTACAGGTATGAATTTATCTTTTGATTTAATTTGAAGTACCGCTATATCTGATAAAGGATCTGTTCCAACTATAGTTGCTTCATATTCTTTGTCTCCATTAACTCTTACCAGAATATCATCTGCATCTTTAATAACGTGGTTATTGGTAATAACAATTCCTTTTTCGTCAATTATAAACCCTGAGCCAAGTGCGTATGCTTTCCTCTTTTGCGGTGTTCCAAAATCTTTAAACATATCTTCAAATGGTGATCCTGGAGGAAATTCAAAACCTGGAAATGGATTGCTTTTTGTAACTACAGTTTGACTGGTTGAAATATTGACAACCGAAGGCATTAGTCTTTCAGCTAAATCTGCAAAAGAACTAGGGGCATCTTTTGCATTTCCTTCTATATTAAAAAAGAAATAAAAAAAAATTAAAAATGAAAAGAATTTTTTGTTTTTAAATACCATTTTTTTTCATATACCAAATTATAACAAAACCAATCAACGCAAAAATTAGTCCTCCTGTTCTTAATTGACCCTCTTTTGCGTCTTTTGCTTTAAGTAAAATACTTTTCATTTTTGATGGAAATAAGGCGTATAAAATTCCTTCTATAAAAAAGAATAGACCAAGTGCTATGATCAGCTCCCTCATCTTAAATTACTAATCTAATTTTGCTTTTATATTTCCAAAGAATTTAAAGAATTCACTATCTGGAGATAATATCAAAGATGTTTCTCCTCCTATTAAAGCTTTTTCATAAGCCTGCATTGCTCTATAAAATGCAAAAAAATCAGGATCTTTTCCGAAGGCGTCTGCAAATATTTTATTTCTTTGACCGTCACCTTCTCCTTTCATAATCTGAGATTGTTTCTCAGCTTCTGCCAAAATTACTGTAACTTCTTTATCTGCAGTTGAAGTAATAGTTATTGCCATTTCTGCACCTTTGGCTCTAAATTCCTTAGCTTCTCTATTTCTTTCCGTTTGCATTCTTCTATAAATTGCTTCACTGTTTGCAGGTGGAAGGTCTGCCCTTTTAATTCTTACATCCACAATTTTAATACCAAATTTTTCTGCCTCATTATTTACTCCATCTTGTATTAATGCCATTTGATTTGTTCTGTCTGCAGATAATAATGTTTGTAATCTTTGTGTTCCTAAAACACTTCTAATTCTTGAGTTTATAATTGTTGATAAACGCGATCTAGCTACTCTTTCATTTCCTACAGAAATATAAAATTTCAAGGGATCAACTATTTGAAATCTTGCAAACGCATCAACTATTAATCTTTTTTGATCTGATGCAATTACTTCTTCTGGTGGAGCATCTAAATTTAATATTCTTTTATCTAAGAAAACTACATTTTGAATAAAAGGAATTTTAAAATTAATTCCTGGAGTGGAAATAATCCTTTTTGGATCTCCAAATTGAAGAACTATTGCTTGATTAATTTCTTTAACAATAAAAATTGAAAAGAAAGCTGTTACCCCTAATACTATAATTATTGGTAATAAAATTTTTTTCATTTAATTTACCTTTTTCAATTCTGGTAGGGGCAGATATGGAACTACTCCTGATCCTGCGTTCTTATCGATTATAACCTTATCAATATCAGCCAAAACTTTTTCCATAGTTTCAAGATACATTCTCTCTTGAGTAACTTGTTTTGCTTTAGCATATTCATTATAGATTGACACAAATCTACTTGCCTCACCTTCTGCTCTTGCAACAACCTCTTTTTTGTATGCTTCTGCAGCTTGTAAAATTTTTGCAGCTTCTCCACGTGCTCTTGGAATTACATCATTAGCATAAGCTTCAGCTTCGTTTTTAGATCTTTCCATATCTGCTCTTGCAGCTTGAACATCTCTAAACGCATCAATAACTTGATCAGGTGGATCGGCTTTTTGTGTTTGAACTTGTGTAATCTGTATTCCGGAAGTGTATTCATCCAAAATGTTTTGAATAATTTCTTGAGTATCTATCTCTATTTTTGATCTTCCTTCAGTTAAAATTGGCTGAATGTTTGATCGAGCAATAACTTCTCTCATGGCTGTTTCTGCAGCAGCTTTAACTGTTCCTTCTGGGTCCTGGATTTTAAATAAAAAATTTCCTGCGTCTTTAATTACCCAAAATACAGAAAAGTCTATGTTCACAATATTTTCGTCTCCTGTTAACATTAAGCTTTCTTCTGGAACATCTGCTACACCGCTAGATCCAAATCCACTATCTCTTTCTGATCTAAATCCAATATCTATTCTATTTACTTTGGTAACTTTAGGAGTAAGAACACTTTCAACTGGAAAAGGTATGTGATAATTCAAACCTGGTTGAGTTGTTTTAACAAATTTACCAAATCTTAAAACTACACCTTGTTCATCAGGCAAAACTCTGTAAAGACCGCTCAAGGCCCAAATAATTAATAATATTATTAAACCAAAAACTATTGGTTTTCCTCCAGATGCACTTCCACCTGGAATAAATCTTTTTATTTTATCTTGGATATTTTTTACAATTTCATCAATATCTGGCGGGGTCGGTCCTCTTCTAAACCCGTCACCATTTCCTCCCCCTGGAGGAGATCCCCATGGACTTTGATTTTTGAAATCGCTCATATGACAATGTATATAGTGTCTTTATCAGGAAAAACAAGGTAAGTTGGATTAATGGATACAAAACCGCGACAAAAATCCTTTGAAAAAAACCCTATTAATGGAACAAAATTTACAATAGCGATTTCAAGTGCAAAAGGTGGTGTTGGTAAATCTACATTTGCTACAAATATTGCAATTGCATTAAAAAAAATAGGATGCAAAGTTGGACTGTTAGACGCAGATATTTATGGGCCTTCACTGCCAAAATTATTTTCAATAAATGAAAAACCTAAAAGTGATGGCAAAACTTTAAACCCGATTTTAAAGTATGACATTCAATGTATGTCTATTGGTTTTTTAACTGAAGAACAAACTCCAATGATATGGAGGGGTCCAATGGTAACAAGTGCTATAAAAACTTTTACCCAAAAAGTTTCTTGGAAAGATTTAGATTTTATAATTGTAGACATGCCACCAGGAACGGGAGATACTCAACTTACTTTTTCCCAAGAAATAAAAATGGATGGAGTCATTATTATTTCTACTCCACAAGAAATTGCATTGCAGGATGTAAAACGTGGAATAGCTATGTTTGATAAACTTGGAGTAAAAATAATTGGTTTAATAGATAACATGAGCCACTTTACTGGTGACGATGGAAAAAAATATCCAATTTTTGGAGAAGGAGGTGTTAAAAGAACTTCAGAAGAATTTAATAAAGAATTTTTAGGAGAAATCCCAATTAATCCTGAGGTTGGAAAACTAGGCGACCTTGGAACTCCAATCGTAGAGAGTAAGCCAGAACACGAAATTTCAAAAATATATCTTAATTTGGCAGAAAAAATTAAATCAACTTATCTTTAAGATCAAAAGCAATCATTAATTCATTCCATTCTCTTTTTGATAGACCGGATTGTTCTAAGTTAACTTCTTCACCTTTAATTAATTTTTGTAATATAGTTTTTCCTTTTGCTGACACTTCAGTGCCACCTACCCTATAATCCATAAATGCTTCATATGTTATTGGTACCCATTTTTTTAATGTGTCTAACATTGTTTCAGCATAAGTTCTTATTTCATACTGCGCATGATGATCTGCTCTTAATCTTAAAAAGTTCATTAGATTAAGTAAATCAGTTTTCCAATACCATTGAGTATAGGTATTCAAAGTTAAATTCATTCTAGCAAGTTCTCTCGCTAGACCAACTCCTTTTTCGTCTATTACAGAACCATCATAACGCTCATTGAGCATCATTTCATAATTATTGTAAGTTTGTTCTGCATCATTTTTTAAAAGATCTAAAACTTTTTTGGCTTGTTCTCCTTGGAGCACATCTCCTCTTCCTTGCCTGTTGCTTTGAGATTGGGCAGCCAAATGGTCTGATTTGGGTAAATAAAACTCTTTATCTAAAATTGAATATCTTGCAGAATATTCATTAACATTTGCTGTTCTATGTCTAATCCATTGTCGAGCAATAAATATCGGAAGCTTTACATGGTACTTTATTTCACACATTTCAAATGGAGTACTGTGCCAGTGTCTCATTAAATATTTTATCAAACCTGAATCAGTTGAAACTTTTTTAGTTCCTTTTCCATAAGAAACTCTAGCTGCCTGAACAATAGATGTGTCATTACCCATATAATCAACAACTCTTACAAAACCATGATCCAGAATGGGTATTGCTTCATAAAGTATTTTTTCAAGCTCAGGTGCTGTAACTCTTTTTGTGCTAGTTTCTTGGCTTTGTTGCTCTTTAATCTCTTGTTCTTGTTCTTTAGTTAATTTCATGAATAAAATATTGAATCTATTAAATTTACTTTTATATTAATAATGTTGGTTTTCCAACTACGACGATAAACGAATTTCGTAATAAGCATTGCGGACGTGGGGGCAGTACCCACCACCTCCACCAATTTCAACTTATGGGGGTGAATCAGAATCGACGAGTGTCTAAAAGTTGTTCTTTCGTTCGGTATTGTTCCGCCGTAATGGGCTAAATTATAAATGCTAACGAAAGTTACGCAATTGCAGCTTAATTAATTTATTAATTAAGTTACGGGGTTTGGGGCACCTGGCAACAGAACGCCCCTTTATAAAAATCCATAAGAGTGTTAATATTCATTTATGAAAAGAATAAAAGTATTTTTGTTAGCTACTTTAGCTTTAACTTTTTCAACAATCTATCCAGTTATGGTTGCTGATGCAGCTGTTACATGTTTTAAAAAAAGTGAATATATATCAGGCTTTAACAAAATTTGTATTTATAATTGCTTGGGTTCTGATGTAGCAATAACAATTGCTAATACACAACTTTGCCCATTAACAATTCAAAGATAAAACTATTTGTATCTATCTAAATTTGGTGCGGTCAGAGAGATTTGAACTCTCATGGGCTAAGCCCACACGGCCCTCAACCGTGCCTGTCTACCAATTTCAGCATGACCGCATTTAATGCGTCAGAATAAAGTAATGACAATTCAATTTCAAGTTGGTAAGTTTTGATATGGAAGTTAATGCAGAGATAAAAAAAGCAACTGATCCAATTTATCGGAAAGTCTCAAAAACTATACCAGAAATAGAATGGGCAATTCATGCCCCATATATTTACGAAATAAATAAATTAAAAAAAAAAAAGAATGCTGTAATTCTTGCCCACAATTATCAAACACCGGAAATATATCATGGCATTTCAGATTTTTCAGCAGACTCTCTAGCGCTTGCTATTGAGGCGGCAAAAACTAAAGCTGATATTATTGTAATGTGTGGAGTTCATTTTATGGCGGAAACTGCAAAACTGATGAGTCCAGAAAAAAAAATTCTTCTTCCAGATATGAGCGCGGGTTGTTCTCTATCTTCGTCAATTACTGGTGAAGATGTTAGAAACCTAAAAAAAAAATATCCTGGAGTTCCAGTTGTTTCTTACGTTAATACATCTGCCGAAGTAAAAGCTGAAACAGATGTATGTTGTACATCAGCTAATGCTGTAAAAATTGTAGAGTCTTTAAGAGTAAAAAAGGTTATTTTCTTACCAGATGATTTTTTGGCTAAATATGTTGCTTCACAAACAGATGTAGAAATTATTTCATGGAAAGGCACATGTGAAGTTCATGAACAATTCAATGATGAAGAAATAAATGAAATTAGAAATAATAATCCTGGAATAAAGATTATTGCTCATCCTGAATGTCCTCCTGATGTAATTAAAGCAAGTGATTTTGCCGGTTCAACAAGTGGTATGATAAAATATGTTAAAGATAACCAACCAGAAAAAGTTATGATGGTAACAGAATGTTCGATGAGCGATAATGTTCAAATTGACAATCCTAATGTAAAATTTATAAGACCATGCAACCTTTGTCCACATATGAAAAAAATTACACTTCCAAAGATTCTTGATTGTTTAGAAAATGAGACAAATGAAATAATTATGAATAAAGAAACTATAGAAAAAGCAAGAAAGTCTGTAGAAAGAATGGCAGAGATAGGCAGATAAAGTCTGTGCCAAAAATTAAATTAAGTAAAAATTTTATTATAAATGTTTGTAAACTAGCTTTAAATGAAGATTTATATCCTTCGGGTGATATTACTTCAAGTTTACTAAGAAGTAATACTAAAAAAAAAGCAAAGTTATTATCAAACCAAGCAGGAATAATAGGTGGACTAGAATTTGCAAAACAAACTTTTAAATTAATTGATAGAAAAATTAAAATTAAAATAAAAAAAAAAGAAGGCTCTCAAATAAAAAAAGGAGATTTAATTGCAATTGTTGAAGGTAATATAAAAAATATATTAATTAGCGAAAGAGTTGCGCTAAATTTTGTATCTCATATTTCAGGTATTGCTACTAAAACCAAAAGTTTCGTAAAAAAAGTTAATAAAAAAACCAAAATCTGTTGCACTAGAAAAACTATACCAAATTTAAGAGTTATACAAAAATATGCAGTTAAACTTGGTGGAGGAGAAAATCATAGGTTTAATTTAAGCGATGAATTTTTAATTAAAGACAATCATATAGCGGCAAATAAAAATATTGGAGAAATAATAAAAAATGCAATTAAATTTAAAAAAGGAAAAAAAATTACTGTAGAAATCGATAATCTTAATCAATTAAAAAAAATAGTTGGTTTAAAATTTGATAGAGTTTTATTTGACAATATGAATATCAAATCACTCAGAGAAGGAGTGCGAATAGCTAAAAAATATTATGAAACTGAGGCATCAGGTAATATTACTTTGAAGACAGTAAAAAATATTTCCAAAACAGGGGTAGATAGAATTTCTGTTGGATCAATAACTCATAGTGCGCGAGCATTAGATTTAAAACTAGAGATTTAAAAAAAATTATTTTTTTAATTGAGCTTGTGCTGCAGCAAGTCTTGCTACAGGTACTCTATAAGGTGAACAAGAAACGTAGTCTAATCCAGCATCTGAACAAAAATATATACTTTTTGGATCTCCCCCATGTTCTCCACATATTCCTAATTTTATATTTTTATTTTGTTTTTTTCCTTTTTCAGAAGCAATCTTGATTAAATCCCCCACACCTTCATCTATTGAAACAAAAGGATCAATATCAAAAATTTTATTTTCAATATAGTCATTTAAAAACTTACCACTATCATCTCTACTAATTCCAAATGCAGTTTGTGTTAAATCATTTGTGCCAAAACTAAAAAACTCTGCATGTTTTGCTAAATCTTTAGCCTTTATTGCTGCTCTAGGCAATTCAATCATAGTTCCAACTAGAAATTTAATCTTAATTTTGTTTTCATTCTGAACTTTTTTTGCTGTTCTTATTACAAGATCTTTCATAATTTTTATTTCAGCCTCGGTTGAAACTAAAGGTATCATGATCTCAGGAAAAGCAGATTTGATTTTTTTCTTTTTTAAATCTGTTAAAGCTTCAAATATTGCTCTACATTGCATTTCATAAATTTCGGGAAAAGAAATTCCCAATCTACAACCTCTGTGCCCTAACATTGGATTTTGTTCGTGCAACTCGTTAATTCTAGTTTCAACTTCCTTAATAGGTAATTTTAATTTATTTGCTAATTCATTTTTTTCTTTTTCAGTTCTTGGAAGAAATTCATGTAAAGGTGGGTCTAGTAATCTTACTGTAACAGGCAGACCTTTCATAATTTTAAATATTTCAACAAAATCATTCTTCTGATGGGGCAAAAGTTTTTCTAAAGCTTTATTTCTATCTTCTGTGGTTTTTGAAAGTATCATTTCTCTTACAGACAAAATTCTTTCTTCATCGAAAAACATGTGCTCAGTCCTACATAGGCCTATTCCTTCTGCTCCAAAATCTCTTGCAGTCTTAGTATCTAATGAAGTTTCAGAATTTGTTCTTACCTTTAATTTTCTAAAACTATCTGCCCAGCTCATTAACTTTGAAAAATCTCCTGAAATTTCAGGTTTTATTTTTGGAACTTCTCCTTTAATAATCCTTCCTGTGGATCCATCTATTGTTATTAAATCACCTTCTTTTATCTCTATAGAGCTAGTTTTAAAAATTTTTTTATCATAATTAATGTCAATTTCACTTGAGCCAGAAACACATGGTCTACCCATTCCTCTTGCAACTACTGCTGCGTGACTTGTCATTCCACCTCTTGAAGTTAGTATTCCTTTTGCTGCGTGCATTCCATGTATATCTTCAGGGGAGGTTTCTACTCTAACTAAAATTGAATCTTGCATCATTTCATTAAGTCTCTCTGCTTCGTCGGATGAAAAAACTACTTTTCCACTTGCTGCACCAGGAGAGGCTGGTAAACCTTTTGCAATAACATTTATTTTACTTTTTTCGTCTAAAGTAGGGTGTAAAAGTGTATCTAGAGAATGTGGGTCTATTCTTGTGACAGCAATTTTTTTTGAAATTAATTTTTCTTTAACCATATCAACCGCAATCTTAACAGAAGATTTGGCTGTTCTTTTTCCTGATCTTGTTTGTAATATCCAAAGCTTATTTTTTTCGACTGTAAACTCAACATCCTGCATATCTCTATAATATTTTTCTAAATTCTTTAAAATTTTATATAATTCTTTAAAAACAATGGGCATTGACTCTTCCATTGACCTCTCTGTTCTCTTAGCCTCAATTCTAGCTTTTCTTGTTATGTATTGTGGAGTTCTAGTGCCCGCAACAACATCTTCTCCTTGTGCATTGATTAAATATTCTCCATAAATTTCATTTTTACCTATTGATGGATTTCTTGTAAAAACGACTCCTGTAGCACAATCTTGACCCATATTTCCAAATACCATTAACTGAACATTAACTGCTGTTCCCCAATCAGAGGGTATTTGATTAATTTTTCTATAAACTTTTGCTCTATTACTTTGCCAAGATAAAAATACAGCTTTTATTGCACCTATTAATTGTTCATTAACATCTTGTGGAAATTCTTTTTTTGTTTTTTCTTTTACAACGTTCTTAAAATCTTTAATTAAACCATTCCAATCGTTTTCATCCAAATCAGTATCTAATAAAACTCCTTTTGTTAATTTATAATTTTCAATAAGCTCTTCAAAATTATAGCTTTCAACTCCTAATACAACATTAGCGTACATTTGAATAAATCTTCTATAGCTATCTTTAGCAAATCTTTCATTTGATGTTTTTTTGGCAAGGGCTAGAACTGTTTCATCATTTAGACCTAAATTTAATATTGTATCCATCATTCCAGGCATTGAAATTCTGGCACCAGATCTTACCGAAACTAGCAAAGGATTTTTTAAATCACCAAATTTTTTACCTGAATCTTTTTCAATATTTTTTATTTCAGCTTTTATATTTTTTAATATTTTTGTACTAATTTTTTTATTATTTTTGTAAAATAAATCACAAACTTCAGTAGAAATAGTAAATCCCGAAGGAACAGGATAACCAAGTCTTCCCATTTCAGCTAAATTTGCTCCTTTTCCACCTAGGATATTTTTTGGAAATTTTATTTTTTTTGTATCTTTTGATTTAAAATTAAAAACTAATTTTTTCACTATAAGCTTTCTACTTTAGAAAAATTTAAATAATTATCGAAGGTTTTACACAACATTTGTAAAAGTTCTAGTCTATTTTTCTTAATCAATTCGTCTTCATCATTAACAATTACGTTTTCAAAAAACACACTTACTTCTTTTTTAGCTAGTGACAACGTTTTTAATATACCTTCATAATCTTCATCTTTACCAATGTTTGTAAAATCTTTTCTTATTTCGTGGATTTTTTTATAAAGAATTTTTTCAAATTCATTTTTAAACAGTCCGGGATCTGCAGATCCAGTTAGTTCTATTTGATTATTTTTTATTTCATTAGAAATAATATTCGATGCCCTTTTATAACTATACATCAAATCTTTTCCAATTTCTTTTGAAATTAATTTATTTAAAGTTAAAGTTTTTTTATAAGTTTTTAAAATATTATCAATATTGTAATTCAATGTTACACTTTCAATAATATCATTTCTAATTTCTTTTTCCTTCATAAAATTTTTGTATCTATCATGAAAAAATTCTGAAAGATTTTTTTGTATATTTTTTGAATTAAAATTAAAATTTTGTTCGCTATATAGTTGACAACTATAATTAATTAAATCTTTTAATTTTAATTCTTTATTATTTTCTAAAATCATTTTTAATAAACCTATTGCAGATCTTCTTAATGCGTATGGATCTTTAGAGCTTGAGGGTTTTAAATCTAAACCAAAAAATCCCACAAGTGAGTCTAGTTTGTCACTCAACGATAATGCTATGCTGTAAGGTTTTTTTGGAATCTTGCTTTCTAATCCTGTTGGTAAATAATGCTCACTGACAGCGGTACAAACTTCTTTTTCAAATCCTTGTGCTTCAGCAAAATAACCTCCTAATACACCTTGTAACTCTGGAAATTCTCCAACAAGATCTGAGAGTAGATCCACTTTGCATATTGAAGATGCAATTTCTATTTTTTCTTTACTAATTAATAATTCGTCTGATATTAAACCACTTAATTTTCTTATTCTTTGGACTTTATCATAATAGCTTCCCAGACCCTTAAAATAATTTATATTTTTTAATTTAGATATTTGTTTTACCAAATTTTGTGATTTATTTTTATTCCAGAAAAATTCTGCATCATTTAATCTTGCGTCAACTACTCTTTCATTACCGATTTTTATGAAGTTTTTTGGATCGAGTGAATCCGCAACAATAAAAAAATTATTTGTTAAACTATCTTTTTTATCGAATGTTGGGAAGTATCTTTGATGGTGTTGCATTGTTATTGTTATAATTTCTTTTGGTATATTTAGATATTTTTTATCAAATGCGCATAAAATTATTTTTGGTTTTTCAACAATATCAGTTACCTCGTTTAATAACTTCTCATTGATATTTATTTGAAATTTTTTTTTATTTGAAAGGTCTGTTAATTTTTTTTTTATATATTTTTTTCTTAATTCGTTATCAATAATAATATTTGATTTTTTAAAATAAGAAAAATATGAATTAACATTTTTAAATATTTTAGTTTTCTCTTCAAAATCTTTATCTATATAAGTGAAATTTGAACTTGATAAATGATGAAACTTAAATAACAAAGGCTTATTATCATAAATTGCAAGTATTGATTTTAAAGGTCTCCCCCAGTTAAGACTGTGTTCTCCCCATTTCATTGATTTTTTCCAAGATAAATTTTCTAAAATTTTTGGAATGTTGTTTTTCAAAAGATCTTCTGATTTTATCTTTTTTGATGGCTTTTTATAAAAAAAAAACTCTCCTTTATCAGTGTTTTTTATATATATATCTTGTTTTTTAATATGATTTGATTTTAAAAAACCCTCTATCGCACTAACTGGAGCTTTGGTGTTAGGGCCTCTTATCTCTTCAGATTTTTGGTGTATTTCTTTTTCAATTTTTTTACAACATAAAACTAGTCTGTTTGGTGTAGAAAAAGTTTTAGCATCATCTTTATAATTTATATTTTCTTTTTCAAAAAATTTTTTAAAACTTTCAAGTAAATTAATTCTTGCGTTAGATTGTAAATTAGCGGGTATCTCTTCACTAAATAATTCTAATAAAAATTCAGCCATTATTACTTTTGACTTTCAAGCCAAACTTGACCTACACCTTTTGCAAGATCTCTAATCCTTCCAATGTATTCTGCTCTTTGCGCAACACTTATTACTCCTCTAGCATCTAGTATGTTGAAAATATGACTGGCTTTTAAACATTGATCGTAAGCTGGTAAAGATAGTTTATTTTCTATTAAAGATTTAGATTCTTTTTCAGTCATATCAAATATTTTAAATAAATTTTCAGTATTAGCTAATTCAAAATTGTATTTTGAAAATTCTTTTTCTGACTGATGAAATACGTCTCGATATAAAACTCCACTGTTATTCCACACTAAATCAAAAACATTTTTTTTTTCTTGAGTAAACATACAAAGTCTTTCTAATCCGTATGTCAATTCAACAGATATAGGATTGCACTCTATTCCAGTCATTTGTTGAAAATAAGTGAATTGAGTTACTTCCATGCCATCACACCAAACCTCCCATCCAAGACCTGCAGCTCCTAATGTTGGGCTTTCCCAATCATCCTCAACAAATCTTATATCGTGTTCTTTATGTTTAATACCAATTGCTGAGAGACTGTTTAAATAAAGTTTTTTTATATTTTTTGGCGATGGTTTAATTAAAACTTGAAATTGATAGTAGTGCTGAAGTCTATTTGGGTTTTCTCCATATCTTCCATCTGTTGGCCTTCTTGAAGGTTGAACGTAAGCTGTTCTCCATGGTTTACTTCCGAGAGATCTAAGTGTTGTAGCAGGATGAAATGTTCCTGCTCCAACCTCCAAATCATACGGTTGTAAAATTACACACCCATGTTTGCTCCAATATTTTTGTAAATTCAAGATTGTATCTTGAAATGATTGAAATTTTGGTTTTTTATTTTTTTTTTTAGAAACCATACCTTTGCCAGATAGATCTTTCCTCTAAAATACTAATTGCTTGTTCTGTATGATTTTCTGAAGATAATTTTCTAGCAAGCCAGCCTTTTGCTTTCTCAAATTTTTTAATAATTATTTTTTCTCCAAACTTTTCTCTCAAAATTTGATCTACATTTCCTATTCCATCAACTAAACCTAATTCTTTTGCTTTCCTTCCTGACCAAAATTCTCCTGAGAATAATTCTATTCCGCTATCTTTTTTTAATTTTGAAGATCTGCTTTTTTCAACAACATCAATAAAATCTTTATGAAGATCTAGCTGAATAGTTTTTAATCTTTCAATATCTTCTTTTTTTTCATCCATGAAAGGATCGAGTGTACTTTTATTCTTGCCGGCTGTATAAACTCTTCTTTGAACTCCTATTTTGTTTATAAGATCTTTAAAACCAAAAGATGAATAAATCACTCCTATTGATCCTACTATAGAGCTTTGATTTGCATAAATTTCATCTCCTGCGCAGGCAATTAGATACCCGCCAGATGCGGCTACATCTTCAGTAAAAATTATTACTTTTTTATTATTTTTTTTTGCCTGTGACCTAATAAAGTCATGTATTAGATGTGATTGAACAGGAGATCCTCCTGGTGAATTAATAGAAATGGCCACTGCAGGTGCTTTTTTAATTGAGAAAGCTTTTTTAATTATTTCTTCTTGTCCTGCAAAATCAATGCCTTGTTTAAATTTTCCAACATTACCAATGACGCCACTAAGTTTAATGTGAGGTACAATTTTTTTTTTTTTAAAAAAAGACAACATACTTATGCTTATAAAATTTTTGGTTTAATATAAAGTCTACTTATAGTTGAAGTTTTAGGTGCGTCAATTGATAAGTATAATATTGCGTTAATTATACTAGTTTAACTAGATGGGGACAGTTGTTCAATTAAAAAATCGAATAAATAATTCATATTCAGAACTTAAAAATTCAGTTGAGGAAAAATTAGTACTAGTAGAAGAGAAAATTAAATTAAAATTATCTAGCAAAGTAAGTCTTGTTGATGAAATGACAAACTACCACTTAAGAACTGGTGGAAAAAGACTTAGAGCGCTTCTTACGTTGGGGGCAGCTAAAATTTGTGGATACTATAAAGGTGGTAGAGATATAAATTTAGCGGCTTGTGTCGAATTAATTCATGCTGCTACGCTTATGCATGACGATGTCATCGACAATAGTAAAATTAGAAGAGGAAAAAAAACCTTAAATAGTATTTGGGGAAATCAATCGTCAATTTTAGTTGGCGATTATTTATTAAGTAGATGCTTTGAAATGATGGTTGAAGATGGAAACTTAGAAATATTAAAACTTCTGTCTTCAACATCTGCTGAGATTTCTCAAGGTGAAGTATTACAACTACAGCACAAAGGTGAAATAGATATGCTTGAAGAAACTTACTTAAAAATAATTTCTGCAAAAACAGCATCTCTTTTTGCGGCAGCAACAAAAGTTGGTTCTATTTTAGCAAAAAAAGAAAGTAAAATTAAAGAAGCTTTAGAGTTTTATGGAAAAAACCTTGGACTTACTTTTCAAATAGCTGATGATACTTTGGATTATAATTCAGAACTTAAGTTCTTTGGAAAAAAAATTGGCAATGATTTTTATGAGGGGAAAGTTACTTTGCCAATTATTCTTCTGTATCAAAAAGCTAACAATGATGAAAAAGGTGAGTTGAAGAAGTTGTTTGAAAAAAGTGAGAGAAATGAAGAAGAATTTAAAAAAGTTTTACTAATGATTAAAAATTATAATATAATTTCCAGTTGCTACTTAAAAGCAGAATATTTTATCAACCTTGCATCTAATTCTTTGAGTATTTTTGATGAATCTAAGGAGAAAGAAATTCTAAAAAATCTAACTTCATTTAGTTTAGAAAGATCTTATTAAGGACTTAAAAGATATTTTTTCCAATTATTATTATCTTTTCTAGTATAACGTAGTCTTTCATGTATTCTATCTTTGCCATCAAGCCAAAATTCAATTTCAAATGGATTTAAATTCCATCCTGACCAATGTTTAGGTCTTGGTATATTTTTTTCATTTGAATATTTTTTCTTAAATTCTTCAATTGATTTTAGTAACTCATCTCTAGATTTTAAAACACTACTTTGGTTTGAAGCCCATGCTCCTATTTTGCTTCCATATGACCTGCTACTGAAATAATTATCAGCATCCACATCAGAAACATTCGACAATTTTCCAGTAATTCTAACCTGTCTTAATAATGATTTCCAATGAAAACACATTGTTACATTTGGGTTAGATTTTATTTCGTTACTTTTTTGACTATTTAAATTTGTGTAAAAAACAAATCCTTTTTTGTTAAATTCTTTAAGCAAAACCATTCTTACAGAAGGTATCCCATTTTTTCCTACAGTAGCTAAAGCTAGGGCATTTGGATCATTAATTTCAGTTTTTTTAGCTTCGTTAAACCAGTCTGCAAACAAATCTATTGGATTATCTAAATCCTTGAAGCATAAATCTATACCTAGTGAGTTTTTTTGATTCATAATTTCAACAAAATAACTTATATAATATATTTAATGTCATTTAATACTTTTGGAAAGATATTTCGTTTTACTACTTGGGGTGAATCTCACGGACCTGCTATAGGATGTGTAGTAGATGGCTGTCCTCCAAATATAAAAATATCTGAAAAAGACATACAAATTCAACTTAATAAGAGGAGACCAGGTCAATCAAAATTTACAACTCAAAGAAAAGAGGATGATAAAGTAAATATTTTATCAGGTGTGTTTGAAGGAAAAACAACAGGTACTCCCATCTCAATGATAATTTACAATAAAGATATGAGATCAAGAGATTATGAAACAATAAAAAATAAATTTAGACCAGGTCATGCTGATTATACTTACTTTAAAAAATATGGAATAAGAGATTACCGTGGAGGAGGAAGACAATCAGCTAGAGAAACTGCAAGCAGAGTGGCTGCTGGAGCAATAGCAAAAAAAGTTTTAGAAATTAAATTAGGAAAAAAATACAAAGTAATTGGAGCTGTTACCCAGCTTGGTATTCTCGGATGTGATACAAAAAATTGGAGCGACAAATTAATTAATAAGAATCCTTTCTTTTGTCCTGATAAATCAATAATAAAACTATGGGAAAAATATTTACTTGGTATAAGAAAATCTGGATCTTCTTGTGGTGCAATTATTGAGGTTAGGGCTAGAGGTATACCGGTAGGTTTGGGTTCACCAATTTATTCCAAACTAGATATGGATTTAGCTTCAGCAATGATGAGTATAAATGCTGTAAAAGGAGTTAACATTGGATCGGGTATGAATTCAGCGCTTTTAACAGGAGAAGAAAATTCTGATGAAATAGTTCAAAAAGGCAAATCTCCAAAATTTAAATCTAATAACGCGGGAGGAATTCTTGGGGGTATTTCAAGTGGACAAGAAATTATAGTATCATTTGCCGTAAAACCAACTTCATCAATATTAAGTTCAAGAAAAACTATAGATAAATTTGGGAAAAATACCTCAATATCTGTTAGGGGAAGACACGATCCTTGTGTGGGAATAAGAGCCGTACCAATTGGGGAAGCCATGATCCATTGTGTTATACTAGATCACTATTTAATGAACAAAGCTCAGTGTGGGAAATAAATTTTAATTTTGTTTTTGTAAAATAACTTTTGAATTTATAACATCAAAAACTTTCGAAACTATTGACTCAGCATCAAGACCAGCCTCTTTATACATAATTTCTGGCTTGTTATGATCAATAAACTTATCTGGTAAAATCATTGATCTAAATTTTAAATTATTATCTAATAAGTTTTTTTCTGACAAAAATTGACTAACATGAGAACCAAATCCTCCTAATGATCCCTCTTCAATTGTAATTATCGCCTCATGGTTGGTTGCAATTTCCCAAATTAAATTTTCATCAAGTGGTTTTGCAAATCTTGCGTCAACTAATGTAATTCCAATACCTTTTTTATTTAATATTTCATTGGCTAATAAACATTCATTCAATCTTGCTCCAAAATTAATTATTGAAACTTTTTTTCCTTCTAAGATTATTCTTCCTTTTCCTATTTCAATTTTTTCATCAATATCTGGTAGATTTACTCCTGCGCCATTACCTCTTGGATATCTTAAAGCAGATGGGTTATTATTTATATCAACAGAGGTGTTAATCATTCTAACAAGCTCAGCTTCATCGCTTGCTGCCATAACAATAAAATTTGGAAGTGTAGACAAATATGTAATGTCAAAAGCTCCTGCATGAGTTGGTCCATCTGCCCCAACAAGCCCAGCTCTGTCTATTGCAAATCTAACAGGAAGATTTTGTATTGCCACGTCATGAACAACTTGATCATAAGCTCTTTGTAAAAAAGTTGAGTATATTGCTGCATAAGGTTTATAACCTTCAGTTGCCAAACCAGCAGCAAAAGTTACCGCGTGTTGTTCTGCAATTCCAACATCGAACATTCTATTTGGAAATTTTTCAGAAAATAAATCCATCCCTGTTCCAGATGGCATTGCTGCTGTTATTCCAATAATTTTGCTATCCTTTTCAGCATGTTTAATCAAGGTATTTGCGAAAACCTTTGTGTAAGATGGTATATTGGATTTACTTTTTTCTTGAATTCCAGTTTTAACATTAAATTTTGTAACTCCATGATATTTATCATCAGATTTTTCTGCAAATTCATAACCTTTACCTTTTTCAGTTTTTATATGAATCATTATTGGTCCTTCATAATTTAGTTTTTTTGCGTTTTGCATAACTGAAATTAAATTGTCTAAATCATAACCATCAATTGGACCAACGTAATAAAAACCTAAAGAATTAAATAAAGTGCCTCCAGTTACTGCTGATCTCAATAAATCTTCTGCCCTTTTTGCTTTGTCACTAAATCTTTTTGAAAATGCTGAAATTATTAATTTAATTGTTTCTCTTAAGCTAAAGTAGATTTTTCCTGATAAAATTTTCGCAAGGTATGTGCTCATTGCTCCAACTGGTTTTGCAATGGACATGTCATTATCATTTAATATTACGATCATTTTAGTTTTTGAAGACCCGGCATTATTCATTGCTTCATAAGCCATGCCTGCACTTATTGCGCCATCACCAATTACTGCAACAACTTGATTAGATTTTTTTTCTAGTTTATTTGCTGTAGCAATACCAAGTGCAGCTGAAATTGATGTTGAACTATGAGCTGCACCAAACGGATCATATTCACTTTCTAACCTTTTCGTAAAACCAGAAAGGCCATTACCCTGTCTAAGAGTTTTTATTTTATCTTTTCTACCAGTTAATATTTTATGAGGATAAGTTTGATGACCAACATCCCAAATAATTTTATCATTAGGAGTATCAAACACATAATGTAATGCTATTGTTAATTCTACAACTCCCAAACCAGCTCCAAGATGGCCCCCAGTAACTGAAACAGCATCAATCATTTCTTCTCTTACTTCTTTGGCTAAAATTTTTAGTTCTGATGATTTCAAACTTTTTATATCAGAGGGAAAATTAACTTTGTCTAAGTATTGATATTTTTTAATCACTTTTCTCTTTCAAAAATAAATAAAACTGTTTTTTTTAAGCTTTCACTTCTTTTTCCATAAATTGCTAATTTATACAAAATATTATTTTTTATTTTGTTACTGTATTTAATAGTATTTTTATAACCTAGTAAACTTATTAACGTAGCTTTTCCTTTTTTTTGATCTTTTTTTGTTTTTTTTCCAGCTTTTTTTGCAATACCTTTATAGTCAATTAAATCATCGGTAATTTGAAATAATAATCCAATTTCGTAACCTATTTTTTCAAGAGAATTAAGAACATTTCTTTTTTTATTTGAAATCAACGCTGGAGCAATACAGCAAAAAGCAAATAATTTTCCTGTTTTTTTTATTTGCATATTTATCACTTTATTTTTTTTTATTTTTTTTTTTTCATAATTTAAATCTAAATATTGACCTCCAGCTATTCCAGTATGCCCAGAACATTTAGAAATAAGACTAATCAATTGAACTTTAGTTTTTTCTTTTAATAATAAACTTTTATCACTCAATATTTCAAATGCCAATGTAAGCAGAGAGTTACCTGCCAGAACCGCTGTTGACTCTCCAAATTTTTTATGTGTAGAAAGCTTTCCTCTTCTGATTGAATCATTATCCATGCAAGGCAAATCATCATGGATTAAAGAATAAGCGTGTATACATTCTACAGCTGCACCTATTTTAATTAAAGAGCTATAACTTAAGTTAAAAATTTTTCCAACATCAATTAAAATTTTAGATCTTATTTTTTTTCCTCCGGGCAACAATCCATATCTCATCGATTTGATCAATTCAGTTTTTGATTGTTTTTTAATATATGAGTTTAGGAATTTGTTTGTATCTTTCGCAATTTGATTCAAATTATTAATCATTTTTTTATTATTTTATTTATTTTATCTTTTGTTTCTGAAGAAATATTCTTTGAACTAGATTGAAACTTTCTTTCTATAATATTGTTTAATTTGATAAGTTTTTGATAATCTTCAATTGAATTTTCTAAGTTTTTTTCCTTTTCTAAATTTTCTATGATTTGATTGACTTCTTTTGTCAATTCATCCAGTGATTTTAAATCATTATTATTTGGAAAATTTTTTTCTTTCATATATTAGTTGGTGATA
This sequence comes from uncultured Pelagibacteraceae bacterium, assembly GCA_902577625.1. GTDB lineage: Bacteria > Pseudomonadota > Alphaproteobacteria > Pelagibacterales > Pelagibacteraceae > Pelagibacter. Next base: position 19,283 of record CACGZX010000003.1, on the reverse strand, counting down.
ATACATGAATAATAATCTTGCAAATATTAAAAAAAGCATATTTTATTTAAATAAAAGTGAATGCGTAGCTATACCAACTGAAACAGTATATGGTCTTGCTGCAAACGCATATTCAAGCAAAGCAGTTCGAAAAATATATGCTTTAAAAAAAAGACCAAGAAATAATCCTTCGATTGTTCACTATTCAAGTTTAAATCGGTTGGAAAAAGATTGTGAGTTAAATAAAAATTTTTTAATTTTATATAAAAAACTCTGCCCTGGACCAATTACATTTGTTTTAAAACTTAAAAAAGGAAGCCGTATTTCAAGAATAGTTACGAATAATAAAACAACTGTAGCAGTAAGATTCCCAAAAAATAAATTGACTCAAAAACTTCTTGGACTTTTAAAATATCCTTTAGCGGCACCTAGTGCAAATATCTCAACAAAAATAAGTCCCGTTTCTAAAGAAGATGTGAAAGAAGAGTTCGGAAATAAAATTAAATTTATACTTGATGGAGGTAGATCTACAATTGGATTGGAGTCGACAATAATAAGTTTGGTTGACAAGCCTAAAATATTAAGACTTGGTGGAATGCAAAGATCAAAAATTAATAAAGTATTAAATAAAATTATTAAATACGATAGAAATAATAAAAAAATTACTGCACCAGGTCAATCAAAATTACACTATTCTCCTGGAATTCCTATAAAATTAAATACTACAGAACCAAAACATGATGAGGCATTTATTCTAATTAAAAAAAGAAAAAAATCTTGTAAGAATTATTTTTACTTAAGTAAAACTAAAAATCTTAAACAGGCGGCTAAAAATTTGTATAGAATCTTAAGAAAAATAAAGAAAAAAAATTATAAAAGTATAGTTGTTGAAAAAATTCCAAACTTCGGTTTTGGCGAAGCAATTAACGATAGATTAAAAAAGGCATCGGCTAAATAATGCAAAATTCTATAAAAGTTATTAATCTTAAAAAATCTTATGGAACAAAAGAAGCTGTTAAAAATATTAGCTTTGAAATTAGAGAAAATGAGATCATCGGTTTACTTGGGCCAAATGGATCTGGAAAAACTACAACAATTGGAATGATATTGGGTTTATTAAAACCTTCAAGCGGTGAAGTATTAATTAATGGATTAAAAATTGAAAAAAATCCAATTGAAATTTTAAAAAAAATAAATTTTATTTCTCCGTATATAGAATTACCAAAAAAATTAACCGTAAAGCAAAATTTAATTGTATACGGCAGGCTTTATTCTGTAAAAAATTTAAATGAAAAGATAGATTATTTAGTTAGTAAATTAAGATTAGAGAATTTACTTAATAGAGTTACTGGAGAATTGTCATCTGGACAGAAAAATAGAATAAGTTTAGCAAAAGCAATAATTAATGACCCTAGTGTATTGTTACTTGATGAGCCTACGGCATCTTTGGATCCTGAGATAGGAGATTTTGTTAGAACATTTCTAGAAAATTATAAAAAAGAAAAAAAAGTATCAATCTTATTGGCTTCTCATAACATGGACGAGGTCACTAGATTGTGCTCCTCAATAATGATGATGAAAAATGGTTTAATAATAGACCGTGGTAAACCAAATGATTTAATTAAAAAACATGGAAGAAAAAATTTAGAGGAAGTTTTTTTAAAATTGGTGAGGAATTAAAATGAATTTAGGTAGAATGTACGGGCTTTTTTTAAGACATTTTTTTTTAATAACTAGATCTTTTCCTAGAATACTAGACTTGATTTACTGGCCAAGTATACAAATAACCTTATGGGGATTTATCTCAAACTTCTTTTCTACCTATAGTTCTTACTATAATAATGCGGTTGGAGTAATATTAACATGTGCAATACTCTATGATTTTTTATTTAGAACCAGTATTGGTTTTAATATGTTATTTTTAGAAGAAATATGGAGTAGAAATTTTACAAACTTGTTTATTGCACCAATTAAGAAAAGTGAAATTTTAATCTCACTAATATTCACTGCTTTAATTAGAGCACTTATCGGTTTAATTCCTGCAATTTTATTAACCTCTCCTCTATTTGGAATTTCTATATTAGATCTAGGCTTAAGCTTATTCTTATTATTCTTAAGTCTTTATATATTTGGAATAACTTTGGGTATACTTGTATCGTCTGGATTATTAAGATTTGGACCATCATTTGAGAACATTGCTTGGTCAACAATGTTTTTGTTAGCACCTTTTGGCTGTATCTACTATCCTATAGAAATATTGCCCGAAATATTTCAAAAAATTGCCTATATGCTTCCACTAGTTTATATATTTGAAGAAGCAAGAAGTATTTTAATTGACGGAACTGTAAATGTAGAAAGTATTTTTAAAGCATTTTATTTAAATGGATTGTATTTGTTTATTTCAGTTTGTTTATTTTACTACTCTTTTAGTAAAGCTCGAAAAAAGGGTACTTTAATTAATATTGGTGAATAAATGGTGCGCCTGCTAGGAGTCGAACCCAGAACCTCCTGATCCGAAGTCAGGCGCTCTATCCAGTTGAGCTACAAGCGCATATAGTATTAATATTATAATTTATGGAAAATATCATTAATTTAATTGTTAAAGAAGACGAAAACAGTCAAAGAGTAGATCAATTTATATCAAATAAAGAAAAAAATCTTAGCAGAACTAGAATAAAAAATTTAATCTTAAATAAAAAATTAAAAATTAATAAAAAAACTACCACTGACCCATCTAAAAAAGTTTCTACTGATGACTACATTGATCTTGAAATACCAGAACCCAAAAAAGCTTCATTAAAACCATTTAACTTTAAACTAGATATTATATATGAAGATAAAGATTTAATAATTGTGAATAAACCTGCTGGGATTTCTATGCATCCTGGAGCAGGCAACTATGATAAGACTTTGGTTAATGCTCTAATAAATTATGATAGTAAAAATTTATCTAACATTGGTGATGAACTTAGACCGGGAATTGTTCATAGAATAGATAAAGACACATCAGGTTTGGTTGTTGTTGCAAAAAATAATATTAGCCATGAAAAATTATCAAATCAGTTCAGCGAACATTCAATAAAAAGAGTCTATCAAACACTTATTTGGGGTAAATTAAGACCTCAGTTTGGTAAAATCGAAACATTAATAACAAGAAGCTCAAAAAATAGACAGCTTATGGAGGTGGGTCTAACTAAAGGAAAAAAAGCAATTACAAATTATAAAACTTTAGAAGTTTTTGAAAACAACAAAATTCCGACTTTTAGTTTTATAGAATGTAAACTTGAAACTGGAAGAACGCATCAAATAAGAGTCCACATGAGTAACAAAGGAAATAATATTTTGGGAGATAAAAAATATAAAAAAAAATTTAAAAAAATAAAAAATATTGATTTAGAATTAGAAAAAATGATTTTAAACTTAGATAGACAATTCTTGCACGCTAAAATTTTAGGATTTGTACACCCAAAATCTGGAAAAGAACTTGAGTTTACCTCAATTTTGCCACAGGAACTTGAAAAAATTTTAAAAAGCTTAAGAAAATTAAGCAAATAAAACGATTGTAAAATTAATTTTCTTAATTAAATAAATAACTAAAATGAGTACTACAAAAAACTATAATCTGCCAATACTTTCAAATGAAGGTGGGCTATCAGCTTATTTAGCTCAAATAAAAAAATTCCCTATGCTAGATGCTGAAGAAGAATATATGCTTGCAAAAAATTGGAAGCAAACTGGGAATTTAAAATCTGCAGAAAAATTAGTTACTAGCCATTTAAGATTGGTAGCTAAAATTGCAATGGGGTACAAAGGATATGGTTTACCAGTTAACGAAATGATATCAGAAGGCAATGTTGGTTTAATGCAAGCAGTAAAAAAGTTTGAACCTGAAAAAGGTTTTAGACTTGCTACTTATGCAATGTGGTGGATTAAAGCTTCTATACAAGAATATATTTTGAGATCTTGGAGTCTTGTCAAAATCGGAACAACTACAGCCCAAAAAAAACTATTTTTTAATTTAAAAAAATTAAAAAATCAAATTGCTCCAAAAAACGAGGGTGATTTAAAAAATGAACAAGTGGCAGAAATTGCAAATAAATTGAATGTTAAAGAAGACGAAGTTATTTCTATGAATAGAAGATTGTCTGGCAAAGAACATTCTCTAAATGCTCCTGTTGGGGAAGATGGAGACCAATGGCAAGATTGGGTAGTTGATAAAGAAATGGATCAAGAACTTAAATTTGCTCAAAAAGAAGAAATGGATCAAAGAAAAGACCTTTTAAAAGATTCAATAAAAATTTTAAATGATAGAGAAAAAGAAATATTATATTCAAGACGTTTAACTGACGAACCTTCAACATTAGAAGATTTAAGTAAAAAATTTAAAATAAGTAGAGAAAGAATTAGGCAGATAGAAAATAAAGCTTTTGAAAAGTTACAAAAACACATGCTCAACTCGGCAAAATCAAAAAATCTTCTTCCAGTAAATTAGGTACTAAAAGGGTCAACTACTAATATAGTATCATTTCTTTCAGGGCTTGTGGAAATACTAGCAACTTTTGTTTCAATAAATTTTTCTAATTCTTTGATATAATTTTTGGCATTATCTGGGAGATCATCAAATTTTTTTATTCCCTTAGTCGAACAATTCCAGCCTTTAAAATTTTTATAAATAGGTTTTGCTTTAATTTGATCTTCTACAGATGCAGGTAAATAATCAAATTTTTTTCCATTAATTTCATAAGCAATACACATTTTAATTTCATCTAATTGATCTAAAACATCTAGTTTGGTTAATGCTATTCCATTTATTCCAGCAATTTTAATTGTTTGCCTTACTAAAATTCCGTCAAACCATCCACATCTTCTTTTTCTACTCGTAACAGTCCCAAATTCTTTTCCTACAGATCCTAGTTTTTCTCCAATTTCATCTTTTAATTCTGTTGGGAAAGGACCCTCTCCAACTCTAGTGGTATAAGCTTTGGTGATACCCAAAACATAATTTATTGAATTAGGTCCACAGCCAGAACCTGTCGCTGCAGCTGAAGCAACTGTGTTTGATGATGTAACAAATGGATATGTGCCATGATCAACATCAAGTAAAATACCCTGAGCACCTTCAAATAATATTTTTTTTCCTTGTGATTTAAATTCATCTATTTTTCTCCATACTGGCTTAGAGTATTTTAAGATTTCTGGAGCTATCTTTAACAAGTCTTGTTTTAGTTTATCTTTTTTATAAATTTCTTTTCCTAAACCTTTTCTTATTGCATTGTGATGTATTAAAACTGTTTCTAATCTATTATCTAGATTTTTTTCTGAAACTAAATCCATAACCCTTATTGATCTTCTACCAACTTTATCTTCATATGCTGGACCAATTCCTCTTCTTGTAGTTCCTATTTTAGATTTGCCTGCTGCATCTTCTCTTATTTCATCCATTTCTCTATGAAATGGTAAAATTAAATTCGCAGCCTCCGAAACAATTAAGTTTTTTGGAGTTATTTCAACACCTTTTGATTTAATTTCTTTAATTTCATCTAATAAAGCCCAAGGATCAACAACAACACCATTTCCAATAATTGAAATTTTATCTTTTCTTACAATCCCAGAAGGTAGCAACCTTAGTTTATATGTAACACCATCAATTACTAAAGTATGTCCCGCGTTATGCCCACCTTGAAATCTTACAACTATATCGGCCTGACTAGAAAGCCAGTCAACAATCTTTCCTTTGCCTTCATCTCCCCACTGAGACCCAACAACAGCTACATTTTTCATTTAAACTTTTTATTAATATCTATTGTACTCAAATGATTTATTGGTCCACTACCTTTGCCATACATTGGTCCTGTACCAATTGAATGGTTAACATACTTAATCGCCATCTCACAAGATTTCTTTAATGTTTTTCCACATGAGAAATATGTGGCAATAGCACTAGATAATGTGCATCCGGTACCATGAGTATTTTTTGTATGAACTTTTTTGTTTTTAAAAACTACTATTTCATTTCTATTTAAAAAAACATCGTACATAATTCTTGATTTAAGATGTCCACCTTTTATTAATACATTTTTTGCTCCCAATTGAATTAAAATTTTTGCTGCATGAATCATTTCATCTGTGGAGGAGATGCTTATTTTAGTTAAAATTTCCGCTTCAGGGATATTTGGTGTTATTAAACTAACTTTTTTTATAAGCTTTGATTTTAAAATTTTAATTGAGCTATTATCAATTAATTTAGTCCCTCCTTTAGCAACCATTACTGGATCTAAAATAACTTTCTTTATATTTATTTTATTTAAAGACTTTAAAACTGCATTAATTACTTCGGCCGAGTGAAGCATACCAATTTTAATTGCATCAGGTTTAATATCTTTTGAAGTGAATTCTATCTGCTTTGATATTTCAATTGGTTTTATAGGTAAGATTGATTTTACACCGGTAGTATTTTGTGATGTTACAGCTGTTATTGCGGTCATAGCATATGAACCAAGAGCAGTAACAGTTTTTATATCAGCTTGTATGCCCGCTCCTCCAGAGGAGTCTGATCCAGCAATTATTAAAATTTTTGATTTAGGTTTCAATATTTTATTGATCTTTTAATTATTTTTATACATTTTAAAATTAATTTTTTATTATGAGACTCGCCCATAATTCTTATTTTTGGTTCTGTGCCAGATTTTCTTACCAGAAGCCTTCCATTTCGACCCATTAAATTATTTGCTTTTTTTATTGCTTTTTTAGAGTTTGGTTCATTTATTATATTTTTATCTCTTACAATAATGTTTTCTAGAATTTGAGGCATAGGTTTGAAAATATTTAATAATTCACTGGCCTTTTTACCTTTTCTCATTGAAAATAAAACTTCTAAAGCTACTAAAAGTCCGTCACCTGTAGTTGCAAATTTTCCTAATATAATATGACCTGATTGTTCTCCTCCTAAATTAAAATTATTTTTTTGCATTTTTTCTTTAACATATCTATCTCCAACATTTGCTCTTATAAACTTTATTTTTTTTTCTTTAAAATAATTTTGCAGTCCATAATTAGACATTAAAGTTCCAATTACTCCACCTTTAAGAATTTTTTTTCTTTTCCATCTATTCGCAAGCATTGCTATAATCTGATCACCATCAACTATGGTCCCCTTCTCATCGCATAGAATGATTCTGTCAGCATCACCATCTAAAGAAATACCTAAATCTACTCTATGTTTTTTAACTAAATATTTAATCTTTTTAGGAAAAGTAGATCCACAATTTTCATTAATATTTAATCCATTAGGAGACGTACCAGCATTATAAACTTTTGCCCCCAAGGATTTTAAAAGTTTGGGTCCTGATTTATATCCAGCACCATTTGCACAATCTATGGCTATTTTAATCCCTTTTAAGCTAAAGTTACTTGGAAAATTAGATTTTAAAATTTTAATATAGCTATCATTAGCATTCTCTAACCTTTTTACTCTTCCAAGAATATTTGGTTTAGATAGATTGTTTGTTATTTTTGAATCTATTAATTTTTCAATTTTCTTCTCAATTTTATCGGATAATTTTAGACCGTCAGGTCCAAATAATTTTAATCCATTATCAAAATAAGGATTATGAGATGCAGTTATCATAATACCCATATTTGCCTTCATTCTTTTGGTTAACATTGCAAGACCGTTAGTTGGCAAAGGACCTAGTGTATAAACGTGCATTCCTGCAGAAGCTAAGCCAGATACTAAAGCTGGCTCTAAAGTATAACCCGACAATCTAGTATCTTTAGCAATAATTGCTGTTTGTTTAGTTTTTTTTAAATTTTTAAAATAAGTTCCCGCAGCTAATCCAAACTTGAAGAACATTTCTCCATTTATATTTCCTTGGTTAACTCTGCCCCTGATTCCATCGGTTCCAAAATATTTTTTTGACATTATTTAAAGTTTAATGATTTAAAAACTTTTATACTCTGATTCACTTCATTCACATCGTGAACTCTTAATATTTGAACTCCTTGTGTCATTGCATATAAACTAGATGATATTGTACCACCTAATCTTTCTTTGCTGTCATTATTCCCAGATATCTCTCTAATAAAACTTTTTCTAGAAATTCCTAACATTATAGGAAATCCAAGTGAGTGGAAAATAGAAATATTGTTAATTAAGGTCATATTATGTTTCAAGTTTTTACCAAATCCAATACCTGGGTCCAAAATAATACTATTGTGTTTAATACCTAAAGACCTTATTTTTTTTATTTTTTTTTCAAAATAATCATAAATATCTAGGAGAATATTTTTATACCTTGGATTTTTTTGCATATTTTTTGGTGTCCCTTGCATATGGTGAATAACAAATGGAGTTTTGTGGTTTTTTAAAACATTAATAGTATTTGCATCATGCTCGAAACCAGAAACATCATTTATCAAATTTACTTTATTATTTATTCCTTTTTCCATAATCCAACTTTTTCGAGTATCTAAAGAAATAAATTTATTTAATTTATTGAGTTTTTTTAAAGTTTTGCTAATTCTTCTCCACTCTACTTTTTTACTAATTTCTTTAGCTCCTGGTCTTGTTGACTCTCCACCTATATCTAAAATTTTAGATCCTTTTTTTATTAAGTAATTTGCGTGATTAAAACCAGAATTATTTTTATTATATTGTCCACCATCAGAAAAACTATCAGGTGTTAAATTAATTACTCCCATTAAAATAGGTAAATTTGTAAAATTTAATCCTTTAATTTTTTTTTTTTTTGTAATTAATTTAATATCTTCTTTAATTTTTCTTTTAATTTCTCTGCTCTGGTTTTTTATTTCTCTTATATGAATTTTTTTTTTGTATTTTCTATTTATGATTTCTATTGTGTCAAATGATATAAAACCATTTCCACTTAATGGAAATGACAATTTTTTTTTAATTTTTTCTTTTGATATTGAACCATAATAAAAATTACACGCTCTTGTGTAATATTTTTTCATTATGGCTTAATGAACAATTTTTGGTTTAAGTCCTATTGAGCCAAGAGCTGAAGTATCTTTATCTTCTTCGACTTTTAAATCTTCTTTATTTGTTGGATATTTATTCTTATTAATTATATTTTCAATTTCTTCACCAGTTAAAGTTTCATAAGTTAATAAAGCTTTAGCTATTTTATGCAAATCATCGATTTTGCTTGATAAAATTTGTTTTGCTTGGTTGTATCCTTCATCAACTAATTTTCGTATTTCTTTATCTATTTTTTGTGCAACAGCTTCTGAAACACTTTGTGTTTGAGTTACTGATCTTCCTAAAAATACCTCTTCTTGATTTTCCCCATATTCTACAGGCCCTAATTCCTCACTCATTCCATATTTTGTTACCATTGCTCTAGCAAGTTGAGTGGCTTGATTTATATCTGAACCGCTTCCACCTCCTGCACCAGTTGATATATTATCTTTTCCAAATATTATTTCTTCCGCAACTCTACCTCCAAAACAAACAGCTAATCTAGCTTTAAGATATTTAATAGAGTGGCCGTGCTTATCTCTTTCAGGTAAATTCATCACCATACCAAGCGCTCTTCCTCTTGGAATTATTGTTGCTTTATGAATTGGATCATAGCTAGGCATATTAAATGAAACTAAAGCATGCCCACCTTCATGATATGCAGTTAATTTTTTTTCATCTTCAGTCATAACCATTGAACGTCTTTCCGCTCCCATCATGACCTTATCTTTTGCTTCTTCAAATTCTTGATTTGTAACAATTCTTTTATTTTTTCTTGCTGCCAATAATGCAGACTCATTAACTAAGTTTGCAAGATCTGCACCCGAAAAACCTGGAGTTCCTCTAGCTACAGTCCTTAAATTCACATCTGGTGCCATTGAAATTTTCTTAGCATGAACCTTAAGAATTTTTTCTCTTCCAAGAATATCTGGGTTTGAAACAACTACCTGTCTATCAAATCTTCCTGGTCTTAAAAGTGCCGGATCTAAAACATCTGGCCTGTTTGTTGCTGCAATGATAATTACTCCCTCGTTTGTATCAAAACCATCCATTTCAACTAACAGCTGGTTTAAAGTTTGTTCTCTTTCATCATTTCCTCCACCTAGTCCAGCGCCCCTACTTCTTCCAACTGCATCAATTTCATCAATAAATATAATGCAAGGAGAATGTTTTTTTCCTTGCTCAAACATATCTCTTACTCTTGAAGCGCCTACACCTACAAACATTTCTACAAAATCTGATCCTGAAATTGTAAAAAAAGGAACTCCAGCTTCTCCCGCTATAGCTCTAGCTAATAAAGTTTTTCCTGTACCTGGTGGGCCTACTAATAAACAACCTCTTGGGATTTTTCCACCAAGTCTACTAAATTTTTTTGGATCTTTTAAAAATTCTACTACCTCTTCTACTTCTTCTTTTGCTTCTTCAACACCAGCAACATCATTAAAAGTTACTTTTCCTTTCAACTCATTCATCATTTTAGCTTTTGATTTTCCAAATCCCATTGCTCCACCTTTTCCACCCTGCATTTGTCTCATGAAAAATATCCATACTGCTATTAGCAACAACATAGGAAACCATGACAAAAGTACTCCAAGTAGTGAAGGCATTTTTTCTTCTAGCGGAGATGCTGAAATGCTAACTCCTTTATTTGATAATTTTTCAATCAAATTAGGATCGTTCGGTGAATAAGTTGAAAACTTTTCACCATTAGACATTATTCCTTTAATTCTATTTCCTTGAATTTCTACTTGAACCACTCTTCCATTATCTACTTCTGATAAAAATTCTGAAAAAATTATATTATTATTCTGTCCCATTGAGCCTTGTGGATTTTTAAACATATTGTATAAACCGATAGTTAAAAAAACTATTACAGCCCACATAGCTAAATTTTTAAAATTCATATCTATAAAGTAAGAATTATTGTGAATTTAACAAGTGCTAAATTGTTGCAAAATAGACTTTTTTTCATTTTTCTTTATAAATTACAAAAGAATTATTGATTTTTTCCAATATACATCCTGAAATATTTATCTTTTTAATCTCACCAGATCCAAATTTTGTTAATAAATAGCTAACACTCTTGCCTCTTGGTGAATAATATTTATTACCAATTTTTTTCAATAAATGCATCAAAGATCTGAAAACAATTTCGTGAGGTTGATTAAAAAAATGACTATTTAAAATATAATTTTTTCTTTTTCTGTTATATTTTGAATTATGTTTAATATTTCTGTTTACATAATAATTAATAGTAATATTAGAGTCGCTAAGATTGCTAATCGTTAATTTTAGCTTTTCCATATTTAAACCTTCAGACTTAAGAATATCAATCAAATTTCTAATTCTTACTCTTTTAAAATTAATATTTTGGTTTGAATTATCTTCAAATTTAAAATTAAAAACTTTTTTGGTAATATAATTTAAATCAGTTTTTTTATAACCAATTAAAGGTCTCAAAATTTCTAATTTTTCATTAAACCTAGTTTTAACTTGGTTAAAAGATACAAGACCTTTTAACCCTGAACCTCTAAGCAATCTAATTATAAAATTTTCATATAAATCATCTTTATGATGTGCAACAAAAATAAAATTAACGTTATCTTTTATGCATTCATTGCAAATTAAACTATATCTTTTTTTTCTTGCAATTGATTGAATATTTGATTTTGGTTTTTTGCCATTCCATTTTAAAATTTTACAGTCTATATCAAATTTTTTAAGTAAAAGTTTTAATTTTTTTGCTTCTAAAGAAGATTCTTCTCTTAGCTTATGATCTACATGATAAAATTTAACTTCAACATTGTTAGAAATCGAATAACATTTTGATAAATATGTCAAAGCTAGACTATCAACTCCTCCTGAAATACCTACAGAAAAACTAGATTGATTTAAGTTAAATTTTACAAAATTATTAAAGTCTTTATAAATCTTGTAAATTAAAGGATTTTTTAGATTAATTAATAGTTTTTTATGAATTTTCTTTTTTACATTCAAACTTTTTTTCTTCATATTTTGCTTTTTGAAGAACAGATTGATTTGCTTTAGGGTATTGTTTTTGAACACCAGTAATCATCAAGCAACCCTGATCTTTTTCTCCTATTTGAACTAATGATACTCCAAGTTTTAATAAATTTATAGGAGCCTTTTCACTTTTGGGATATTTTTGATAACCCTCAAGATATGCTGATGCCGCATCAGTATATAGTTGTCTAATTCTAAATGTTTCTGCATACCAATATTGTGCGCTACCGGCTAATTCATGATCTGGGTTGCTTATAACAAATTCTCTAAATGCTCTCTCAGCAGTATTATAATCACCTACCTTTAGTAAATTTGTTGCAAACTCGTATTGTTTATCAGCAGGAGCTTCGGGTAATATTTTTTCTTCTCCCTGATAGGTCTCGGTAACTATAGTTCCAGTTGACTCTATTGATTGAGTTATTTGATTTTCTGAATTTGTTTCAGTATCTTTATAAGAAATTGAACCCAAATCTTGTGGTTCTGATGAACCAGGAAGAATTTTTTCTTCTTTTTGATCAGAGGCAGAAGTTAATTTTTGATTTTCACCCGTATTAATAATTGAATTTCCTTCTTCTAGTTGCTGAAATCTTAATTGATTATCAGCTTGTATTTTTGATAGTCTGGAAGATAACTTATCTAATTTAAAATTTATCTCTTCAAACCTGTTTGTTAGTTCTTGAAATTGTTTTTCTATTTCAGACAATTTAAGCAAATGCTTAGTAAGAACTTCTTCTGAACTCTGATCCATATTGTTTCCATTTTCATTTGAATCTTGATTTATAGAAAAATCTTCAGAATAAACTGCCCTTTCTAATGTTCTTAGATCTTTTTGAATTAACTTTATAACTTCATTTAAATTATGATTTTCAGAAAAAGTTTTTGAAGGAAAACCAATTAATATAAAAATTAGAAGAAAATTAAAATTATACTTTAATTTATTCATTATTTTTATTTGTAATGATAATGATGGCAAAAAAAAGACCCTATAAAATTAAATGATTTATAGGGTCTTTGATTAATTCTAATTAATTAGCTTTAACTGTAACCGATCTTCTATTTTTTGACCATGATAAAGGATTTGATCCAGAGTCTACTGGTCTTTCTTTACCATAACTTAGTACAGAAATTCTGCTCGAAGATATTCCATAGGTCATAAGATAATCTTTGGCCGCATTAGCTCTTCTTTCTCCTAATGCCAAGTTATATTCTCTTGTACCTCTTTCATCGGCATGACCTTCTAGTACTACTGTTACTTCAGGATTCTTTCTTAACCAAGCTGCTTGTTTTCTTAAAGTTTCTCTAGAAGCAGTTGTTAGAACTGATTCATTTGTTGCAAAGAAAACTCTATCTGGAACTCCATCAGCCAAATATTCAACTGTATCCGTTCCCGTATAAACATCGCCTTGGATTTGAGAATCTACTTTCTTAGCCGTTTGTGTAGCACATGCTGACAACAAAAAGCTTAAAAACATTGCTAGAAAAATGTTTTTGTAATTTTTGCTAAAGTTCATTCCTGCTCCTTAAATCTGTTTTTTATTAACTTTTTCACACCTAAATAGATCTTACAAGCTTAAAAATCAATATATTTTATTAAAAAAACTACTAATTACTTAATAATGATGACCAAGATGGGTCGGAAGCGTCAGTTTCTGTATCAACTAAACGCTCATTATATCCTGTTAAATCAATTGACCATAGTTTGGCCGAAAAACCTTCTCCTTTACTATCTGTTTTTGTTTCTCTATAAAAAATTAAAACTCTGCCATTTGGGGACCATGAAGGAGCTTCCTGGTAATAGTTTTCGGTTAAAAGTCTTTCTCCTTTCCCGTCAGTTCTCATTACTCCAATATAAAACTTTCCCTTATGAAGTTTTGTAAATGCAATTAAATCTCCCCTTGGAGACCACACAGGTGTTCCGTATAGTCCTTTTCCGAAAGAAATTCTTTTAACTTTTGATCCATCACTTTTCATAACATAAATTTGTTGATAACCACTTCTGTCAGAATTAAATGCTATATATTTTCCGTCAGGAGAATATGAGGGAGATGTATCTATTGATGGATGATTTGTAATTCTTTCAACAATTCTGTTTTCTAGATCCATAGTATAAATGTCTGAATTTCCATCCATAGCAAAACTCATAATAATTTTTTTTCCATTTGGAGAAAATCTTGGAGCAAATGTCATGCCAGGAAAATCACCAACTACTTCTTGCATTCCAGTCTCTATATCTAACAAATAAACTCTCGGTAGATTTTTAAAATAAGATAAATAGGTTACCATTTGATTTGTTGGATTAAATCTTGGTGTTAAAACTAATTCATTTCCTAAAGTTAAATATTTTGTATTAAATCCATCTTGGTCCATAATTGCTAATTTTTTTATTCTTTGAGTTTTTGGTCCTTTTTCTGAAACATAAATAATTCTTGTATCAAAATATCCTTTTTCTCCAGTTAATCTTTCATAAACTTTATCTGAAATAATATGGCCTACTCTTCTCCAATTCTTAGGAACTGTTGTAAAGGCAAGAGCTAACATTTCTTTTCCTGCTAAAACATCCCATAATCTAAACTCAACTCTAAGTTTGTCATCTTCAAAATTTACCTTGCCTGTGATTAATGCTTGAGCTTTAATTAATGACCAATCTTCGAATCTTGGTTTTAAGTGTGCAATATCTGGTTTTTGTAAAAACGCATCTTTATTTAATGGGTTAAATAAACCAGATTTTTTAAGATTATTTTCTACAATTTTTGATATTTCTAAACCAAGATCTTTGATATCTAATTCTTTTTGAAGCGCTTGTTGATCATCCTTGTCGGATGATAATGGGGAAACAGCTAATGGTAGAGGACTTAGATTACCTCTGGTAATATCTACTTCTATTAAAGCTAATGATTTAAATGGAAACAAAATTAATAAAGCTATAAAAAATATTTTAATTTTAATTTTCATCCTTCTAGCATCTCCCTTGCGTCAAAATTTAATTGTAAATCTTTCCATCTCTCATAACCAGTTGTGGGCACTCTTAAAGGTTGACACAGTTGTATCGCTCTTAACGCACTTTCGGCTAAAACTTTGTAAAAAGCTTGCCCAGGTTTATTCATTCTGGCGTGGTCTAATATTTCTGTTTTAATCACTGATCCATCTGGTTTTAATTTTAATTTAATTCTTACAAGCAAATTTTTATCATATGGTAAACCCAAAGGTATACTCCAACAACCAAAAATTTGTGCTTTTAATGCATCCTCTTCGCTTAAAGTTAATCCTGATAATTTCATACTTGGATCTTGAGATTGAGTTACTTTATCTAGTTTTTTTGTTGTTTCGGCTTGTTCTTCTTTAGATTTATCAATTAAAGCAGCTATTGAATTTGGGTCAAACATTTCATCTTTTTCAAACTCCGAAACTTGTTTTACTTCATCTTCTATTTTTTCTGGATTTTGTTTTTTTTCTTCAATTTTTTTTACTATCTCTTTTTTTTCTTTAGGTAATGGAATGGCGTCAGGTTTTTCTTTTTTAACTTTCTTTGGAGGAGCTTGTTCCGAAACTAATTTTTCCTGTTTTTTTTTAACTTTTTCAATTATTTTTTTTGCCTTAGGAGCAAAGGGTATACTTGTTTGATCTGTAATTTGTATTAATTCCACAGAAATTATTGGAGGAAGATCAATTGGTTTTTTTATTAAAAATGGCAAACTTAATGTTGCAACAAAAATCAACATCATGTGCAAACCTGATGAAATTATAATATTTTTGTACACTCACTATCTTTCTTTATATGGTTCTGAAATTAATGCTACTTTCGTAAATCCTGATCCGGACAACATGCCCATTATTTCTAATACTCTCCCATAATTAATTGTTTTATCTCCTCTAACATAAATTCTTGTGTCAGTTCTATTTTTTGAAACTGCAAGGATTTTGGCAATAATCTTATCGTATTCTACTTTTGACTCTTGAATAAAAATTTCTCCTTTTGAATTAATTGTTAAAGTAAGCGGTTCTTGTTCTTCTGGTAATGAGTCTGCGGAACTTTCTGGAAGGTCTACCTGAACACCTACTGTTAATAGCGGAGCAGTAACCATAAAAATAATTAACAAAACTAACATTACATCGACAAAAGGAGTAACATTTATCTCACTCATTGGTTCTCTTGATGAACTTTTTAATTTAAATGCCATTAATTAAATTATTGAGGTAAATCTTTTCGAAAAGTTTTCTAATTTTTGTGAATATTTTTTTGAGTCACTATTAAATTTGTTATAAGCAACTACAGCAGGTATTGCAGCCAATAATCCTAGTGCTGTAGCGAATAGAGCTTCCGCTATTCCTGGGGCAACTATAGCTAAACTTGTATTTCTAGAAATTGCAATTGATTGAAAAGAATTCATTATTCCCCAAACAGTTCCAAATAATCCAATGAATGGAGCTGTTGCTCCAACAGTTGCAAGAAAAGTATAATTTTTTTCAAGCATGTTCATTTGTTTTTCGATATTTACTTCTAGCATACTTTCAAGTTTATTAGATAGATTGGATTTTGATCTAGATTTTACTATTACTTGCATTGTATCTTTAAATACATTTGCCATTGGATCATCAATATTGGATGGTAAACTATTATAAAAAGATTCAGCAGATCTCGATTTCCAAAATTTATTTTCGAATTCTTCAGAACTTTTGTTTATTTTTTTGAAAAGTCGATATTTTTCTATAATTATAGCCCAAGAATATACCGATGAAGCAATTAATATAATTATTACAGATTTAACAATAACATCTGCTCGTAAAAACAAATTTAGAATAGAAAAATCTGCACTACTTGCAAGTCCAACTGCTTGTGATGAAATATCAGCTTCCATTAAGTGTGTTTCACACTAAAATGTGTCATCAATTTGTCCTAAAAATATACTTATTCACCTGGTTTTTTATAGGTATTATAAAAAAAACTAGCAATTAAAACTGCGTCAGCTTTATTAGAATCTTTTTTTCTTGATAGTTGAGAAGAAATATATGGAAAAATTTCAATAACTTTAGTTCTACTTGCGTCTTTTTCTGTTTTTATTAAACCAAAGTATTTTTTCCATTTTGCTGGTCTAATAAAAAACATTGATAATTGCATTGCAGAACATATTCCTTTTAAAACACCAAAAGATTGCCCAAAATTAAACATGCTTGTAACTCCTTGTCCAGGCATAGCAGAAACTTGTTCAATAACTACAATTATATCTTTCTTTTGAAAATTATTAATTCTTTTTAAAATCTCATTATAAACTTGAGGACCATTAATTTGCCTTTTATTTTTTTTTCCGTCGGCCATTACTGGCATATCAATTATTTCTTTGACTTCACCATCTTCAAAAAAGCATATCGCACCTGAGATTCCTGGGTCTATTCCTATAATTAACATGAATTTTATTTATAATTTAGCATTTGTATAAACATTTTGTACATCATCGTCATCATCTAGACTTCCTAAAAAATTCATTATTTCTTCTTTTTCTACAGAAGATAAATCAGTTTTATTTAAGGGGACCCACTCGATTTCGGTAGATAAAAAATTTTTAATATTTTTTTCCAGTTTTTTTTTCACATTATATATTTCATTTTTATCGCATTGGATTTCATGCAAATATTCATTTGAAAAACATTCATTTGCACCTGAATCAGCTGTTAATTCAAATATTCTATCATCTGAGGCTTCGGTTTTTTCTATTTTAATTACTCCTATTTGTTGAAAATTGTGAGCAGCAGAACCTTGGGTACCTAAATTCCCTCCATTTTTTTGAAAAATAGTTCTCAAATTTGATGCTGTTCTATTTTTATTATTAGTTAAAGTTTCAACTATCACCGCAATTCTTTTTGGTCCAAAACCTTCATACCTAATATTTTCATAATTTGAATCTGTGTTATTTTCAGATTTTTCAATCGCTCTTTGGATATTATCTTTAGGCATATTTGATGATCTTGCAGATTGAATTGCTGATCTTAATCTTGCATTCATATCTGGATTTTTATCACCTAATTTTGCAGCTACAGTAATCTCTCTAGAAAGTTTAGAGAAGAGATTTGAACGTGCTTTGTCTGCTTTGCCTTTTTTATGTTTTATTCCAGCCCAATGAGAGTGTCCTGCCATAATTAATAGTTATTTATTAATCCTCCTCCTAATATAAATGGCTCTACTTTATTTGCTAGACCATTTGATTTATCACATTCTACAATTAGTCCAGATAATGTCGCCTCACCTTCAGCAGGATAATGTTTTATTGAATTTTTTTTTAAAAATCGATTTAAAGAATTTTCCTTGTTCATTCCTATTACCGAGTCATAATCGCCACACATTCCTGCGTCTGTTTGATAGGCTGTGCCATTAACTAAAATTCTTACATCGTTTGTTGGAACATGTGTATGTGTTCCAACTACTAAGCTTGCCTTCCCATCAAAAAAATAACCCATAGCCATTTTTTCACTTGTTATCTCTCCATGAAAATCCACAACTAAAAAATCATAATCTTCTTTAAGTTTATATTTATTTTTAAATATTTCCGCTGTCTTAAAAACATCATCACATTTTTTCATAAAAACATTTCCCATTAAATTTAATACACCAACTTTAAATCCATTTCTTGATTCATAAATTCCAAATCCTTTGCCTGGAGAATTACTTGTTATGTTTTCGGGTCTTAAAAGTCTCTTTTCTCTTTCTATATGATTTGCAGTTTCTTTTTGATCCCATACATGATTTCCAGTTGTAATTACATCTACTCCTGAATTAAATAAATCATTTGAAATTTCTTCAGTAATACCAACTCCTTGATCTGCAGCGTTTTCACCATTAACTATAACAAAATCAATTTTTTTTTTTTCTAAAATATCTTTTAGATTTGCAATAACAGCCAACCTTCCAGATCTACCAACAATATCACCTAAAAAAAAAATTCTCATCTTAAAATATATTTTTCTGTAATAATTATATCTAATTTTTTATCATATTTATTAATAGGAACTTTATTTATTTTTTGAAATGAGTGAGCAATTCCGATCTTAAATAATTTTTTTTTATTTGAAAGTTTCTGAATGTACCTATCATAGTATCCACCTCCATATCCAATACGATATAATCTATTATCAAATGCCACTATTGGAACAAATATTATATCAGGAAAAACTTTTTTAATTTCTTCAGGCTCGGGTATTCCAAATTTATTTAATATTAATAAACTTTTTGTAGACCATTTATAAAAATCCATCTCATTATTTTTTTTTATAACGGGCAAACTTAATTTCACACCTATTTTTTTTTCTA
>CACGZX010000002.1 GCA_902577625.1 uncultured Pelagibacteraceae bacterium | reverse complement strand
CCCGACTTCTCCAAAGGCTGGGACTCTATGTATTGCTCCTTCAATATGTGGCGCAAGTCTATCTAAATCTTCCTGAAAGAGTTCATACTCTGAATCTTTTGATGGTCCATTAACATAACAAGCAGGAGCTCCATCTTCGTATGGTCCTAATATTAATCCACCAGCTTCTTCTCTCATGTACCATCTACTATCACTGTCTCTTAAAACTCCCATTTCAGGTAAACCTTCTTTTTTTCTTTTTTGAATCTCTGGGTGAGGTTCAGTTACAATGTATTGATGCTCAACTGGGATGACAGGGATATCTAATCCAACCATTTTTCCAGTTTGTCTAGCAAAATTTCCTGAACAAGAAATAATATGCTCACATTCGATTGTTCCTTTATCTGTTTCTACTACCCATCCGTCTTTTGTTTGCTTCATTCCAACAACGGTCGTATTTCTATAAATTTCTGCTCCTCTATTTCTTGCGCCTGTTGCAAGTGCTTGTGTTAAATCAGCAGGTTGAATATATCCATCTTCAGGATGTTGTATTGCTCCAACTAGATCTGAAGTGTTACATAATGGCCAAATTTCTTTAACTTGGTCAGGTGTTAAAAATTTTACATCAACACCTATAGTTTGTGCTACACCAGCATACTGATGATATTCATCCATTCGATCTTTGGTGCTTGCTAGTCTAATATTAGATACAACACTAAATCCAACATTTTGTCCTGTTTCTTTCTCTAATGTTTTATAAAAATCAACAGCGTATTTATGAAGTTGTCCAACTGAATAACTCATATTAAATAATGGAAGCAGTCCTGCTGCATGCCAAGTAGAACCTGAGGTTAGTTCTTTTCTTTCAATTAAGACTACATCTGACCAACCTTTTTTTGCTAAATGATAGAGTGCACTTACCCCTACAACTCCACCACCAACAACAACTACTTTAGTTTTAGATTTCATAAAAGCGATTCCTACTAAATTTTTTTTACTACTTAAACAAAAATCTATATTATATCGATGAGCCTAAGGATACAGGCTGGGAAACTACAGTCGTTAACCAACAATCTTTGAGGGGTCCATCTGAATTATATTTCTCCACCATCCACCTGAATTTGTAGTAATTTTTCCCTTCGCCTAAGATAGTTACCTCATAAGAAGCCAGAGAATCTGTCGTTTTTACTTCTACTATATTGTGATCAATATGATTTAGGAGCATTTTATAAGATTCGCTACTCAATAAAGTTTTAAACCTTTCTAAAGGACCAGTAAATTTTTTATTATTTGGATGAGCAAACTCCCATGTTTGTTCTATACCAGCATTTTTGAAAGGATCGTCATTGTTTTTTAGACTTCTTAGCTGAATTTTTACAACTTGGTATGGCTCAATTCCATTATTAGGTTTAATTACATCAGCTGGAGCTGTTACGATAAACATAATGGCAAAAACAACAATCAGTATTAAGTAAATTAGACCGTACAGAAAATATTTAAAATATTTTTTCATAAATTCAATGCTGTACTTTTAACATCTTCTAAAAATTTTTTTCTTTTTTCTGCTGAGACAAATGGTACCGCAAAATATCTTTTGTAAATTACATCAGTTATTCCACATATATTAAACACACCTCTTCTCAATCTTTTTGTGGGCATATTTAAAAAAAAAGTCCTGATTGCAAATTGTGGTGATCCATAAGTGCAAAAGACAATCGCTTTTTTTCCTTTAAGATTTCCAATTGGATATCCATAATTTCCAAATAACTTTTTAAATTTAAATGCCCAAGGTGGTGCTAAAACTTTATCTATCCAACCTTCAACGATAGCTGGCATTCTAAAATTCCAAATTGGTGCAATTAAAACAATTACATCTGATTTTTCTATTCTTTTTTGGTGATCAGTTACAACATGATCTGGTTCTTCACCTGCAAAAACTGGATTAAACTTTTCCTTATACAAATCAACACAATCTACTTCGTTTCCATTTTCATTTGCTGTTTTAATAAAAGTATCTCTTATCGCTGCATTAAATGATTTTTCATTATAATGTCCATATATTAAAAAAATTTTTGTCATTTACTCCATATACTATCCAATTTTTTCTCTCTTCCACAGGCTTTTTTATATCTTAGATAATTCAAAAATTTTTTTCTGTAATAATCTTGATGATAATCTTCAGCTTTATAGAATTTATCAAATTTTATTACGTAAGTTACTACTTTTTTTTTAAATTTTTGCTCAATTTTTCTCTTACTTTTGTTTATTAATTTTCTTTGTTCGTCATCTTTAAAAAAAGCAACAGATCTATAACTATATCCCTTATCACAAAACTGGCCTACTGCATCAAAAGGATCAATATTTATCCAAAAATGATCTAATATTTTATTATAGTTTGTAATGTTTTTATCATAGATTATTTCTATAGTTTCGAAATGCCCAGTATTGGAGTAAGTAACTTCTTCATAAGTAGGATTTTCAGTCGAACCTCCGGAATATCCTGAAATAACTTTCGAAACTCCTTTAAATTTTTCAAACGATTCTTCCATGCACCAAAAGCAACCTCCAGCAAAATATGCTTTTTCTAGATCTTGAGCAAACAAGGATGATTGAAATAAAAAAATGAAAAATAAAATTCTTTTCACTAATTTTTAAGTAATGGAAATACTGGGTTAGATTTTTGAAACAACTTTTGATATTCTTGTTTAATACATTTGTTTTCTATGTATTTTATATTAGCTTTCTCAGAAATTTTTTTAGCTTCTTCATGCTGAATACCGTACTGTAGCCACAAGGTTTTAGCACCAATCTTCGCAGCTTCTTTTGCAAAACCAGGCGTTTCTTTTGATGGTCGAAATATATCGACTATATCTATTTTTTCAGAAATTTTATCTAAACTTTCAACAACAGTTTCTCCATTTATAACTTCCCCTTTTGCAAAAGGATTAACGGGTATTACTTTGTATCCAAAGTCCTGCATATATTTCATCACAACATTGGCTGGTTTTCTTTTTAAATTTTTAGGATCCTCTCCTTTTTTTTCAGAGCTTACTCCAATCATTGCAATTGTTTTTGAATTTTTAAGAATTTCTTTTATTTGTTCATCACTCATTTATTTTTCCATTTAGGTTTTCTCTTATTTAAAAACGCTGATATTCCCTCGTGAGCATCTATGGACATCATGTTTAAAGTCATCATTTTACTTGTATATACATAAGCTTTTCTTAAAGGCATTTCTAATTGTTTATAAAATGCTTGCTTTCCAATTTTTATTGTTAAATTTGATTTAGAGGCAATTGTTTTTGCAACCTTTAAGACTTCTTTATTGAGATTTGATTTTGAAAAACAATCATTAATCAATCCTATTTCTTTTGCATAATTAGCATTTATAGGTTCGCCGGTTAAAAGCATTTTCATCATTCTTTTTCTACTGATTTTTCTACTAACAGCAACCATTGGTGTACTACAAAATAATCCAATGTTAACTCCAGGTGTAGCAAATGTAGCATCTTTAGTGCTGTAAGCTAAATCACAACTTGTTGCTAATTGACATCCAGCTGCATAAGCAGCTCCATGCACTTTTGCAATAACTGGTTTTCTTCCTTCAACTATTTGAAGCATCAACTTTGAACAAAGATTAAATAGTTTAAGATATTTTGATCTTTTCTTTAAACTTTTTACTTCTTTTAAGTTATGACCCGCGCTAAAACCTTTTCCAGCGCCTTCTAAAATTATTACTTTAGTAGTGCTATCTTTATCAAGTTTTTTGAAAGTATTTAAAAGAGATCTTAAAGTTGCAAAAGATAATGAATTATAAGTTTTTGGATCATTGATTGTTATGTTTTTTATTCCATTACCTAAATTTTTGACCAGAATAACCATAATATTTTATTACTATCATTTTCTTATTTTGTCTGCATATTTTTTTCTTAACTTTTGAAGATTAACTAAATATTCGTCTCTAATATTAGATATGCTTGAAACTGATTTGCCTTTTGCTTGTTGTTTAGTGCCTTTAATAACTCTTGCTGATAATTTTTTAGAAAGTTTTGGAGCTTTAAGTTTAGTCCAAGGTAATTTTAACGCAGGTCCAAATTGTTTTAACATATGCTTCATTCCTGCCTTACCTCCAGCTAAATGAAATGTTAAAAAAGTTCCCATTAACGACCATCTTAAGCCTGGCCCATCTTCTATTGCTCTATCTAAATCTTTAGTAGTAGCATAACCTTCGTTAATTATATGTAAGGCTTCTCGCCATAAGGCTTCTTGTAATCTATCAGCTAGATATCCGGGAAGTTCTTTTTTAACCATGATTGGATTCATAGAAATTGATTTGTAAAATTGATTAGCTTTATTTAAAAATTTTTTCTTAGTTTTTTTTCCTGCAACAATCTCAACACCAGGACATAGATAAACAGGATTAAATGGATGACCTATCATCGCTCGTCCAGGATTTTTACATTTAGAATATATTCTAGTTGGAAGTAAACCTGATGAGCTTGATGAAATTATTGCGTTAGATTTTGCCTTCTTACTAATATTATTCATTAAATTTATCTTTAATTTATAATTTTCAGTTGCACATTCTTGAATAAAATCTGCATCCTTAACAGCTTCCTCTATAGAGGTTACATATTTAAAATTTTTAAGATTAAGTTTTTTTTTGTTGAATAATTTTTTTATAAATGGCCAAGCACGTTTTATTTCAACAATTAATTTTTTTTCTAATTTTAAATCTTTATCGAAAGCAATAACCTTCTTATTGTGTGCTAGACACCTAATAATCCACCCAGTTCCTATGACTCCTGTCCCAATAACAGCAATTTTTTTAATCATTTAATCTGCTAAGCCATCTGATCTAGCAATGTTTCTTTCAAGATGAATTGGTAATACTTTTCCATATATTGCTTTTGAGTGTTCTGGTGTATTAACTCTCCAAGGATCTAATACATAAGCTGGAATGCACATGTATCTAGATTTTCTACCTTCAACTTCTGTAACCCTATGCAAAGTAAATCTTCCTTTGAATATTTGAAGATCACCAGGTTCTAGTTTTAATTGTTGTACTCTTTTTCTATCACCGTTTAAAACTTTTTTAACTTCATCAAAATTTTCATTGCCCGGTTCTCTGATATTGGGGCAGTATTCAAATATTCCTCCTTTTTCAGGTTTTTGTATCATTATACTTAAAGTGAATTCACAACTATCAAAATGCCAAGGAAGTACACCCTTGGGTTTCATAACATTATAAGCATGGCATGCTAAAGGGTCTGCCCATCTGTAAATTGGAGAAACACCCAAGCATGCTGATACAAATTTTAATAACTCATCTGTTTCATATAGATATTTCATTTCAGAATTTTTAGGAAAACAATCGGAATTTAAATAACCATTATATCTATTCATAAAAGTTCTTTTTGGATGATCTTTTGGCAACTTTTGATTATCTTCAGCATACAAATATGGATTTATACTTTCTTTAGACATGTAGACTTGATCTAATTGTTTTTCTAATTCTAAATTCATTATTTCTAAAGATTTTGGTAAAATAAAATTTGATATTGTAGAACAACTAAATTGATCTAGCTCTTCTTTGCATCTTTTAACTAAATTTTTAATATTTGGAGAATTTAAGTCGTGAATAGGATATTTTTCTAAATCTACAATAGACTTAAGTCTTTCGTTCACTTCAGGTCTCCATCCTTTCGCATTTTTGCTCTAATTTTTGTTGCTGAAATTTTTTGTATTTCCTCGGGCATAACTATTTCTTCTATTTTGTAACCAACACCTCTACCATAACAAATATTAGTTATATTAGGTACTAAGATAATTTTAAATCTACCTTCGTATTTTGGATTTAATCTTTCTTCTATTTTTTTTTTAACTGTTTCAAAATCAAATGGATTGTCATCTACTCCTTGAACATCTCTTATCTGAATGCAAACTTGACCAGTTTTCTTTATTATTTCTTCAAATAAAGCGAAGTGACCATCATGAAAAGGTTGCCATCTTCCTAACATTTGCGCTGTTGGTTTTTTATTATCCCATTGATAAGACATTAATTTAAATCCTCTTTTATTTTAGATGCCCATAGCTTAGCATCTTGTGTTGTAACATGAAAATTAAATTTTTCTGGTTTTACAAACATTTGATTTGTATCTTCAAATCTTCCTTCTTTAATTGTATCTACCCAAATAATGTAATCCGCAGGAAACAATTCTCTTGCTTCTGGTGTTGGACAAATAAAATCAGCAATAACATTATTGCCTTCTTTTTTTATTTTAAGAGCTGCATCAGACATTCTTTTTGCTTGCCTTTTTCTTCCTTCTTCTGAAAAATCCCAATCATTTGCTGCTTTTCTGATTTCATCCGCGTTTAATCTTTTACAATCAATTAATTTTGCCAACTCATTTGCTAAAGTTGTTTTACCTGCACCTGGTAATCCCATAATTAAAATTATTTTCATTAAATATCTTCTAAAGGATGATGTGACATCAGTTCAAGATTATTTTCACCAACTAAGTACTGTTGTTCTAGTTTGACGCCTTCTTTACCACCTACTTTACCAATATATGTCTCAATTGTTATGGTCATATTTTTTTCAAAAAAACCTTCTCTTTGACCACCGTCAGTTGGGTACTTTATTTGTGGCCACTCATCACAAAGACCTATTCCATGAACAACACATGAATATCTATTACCATAATATTCTTCAGGAAGTTTCCATGATTTCTCGGTAAACTCTTTAAACGATAAGCCATTTTTAATTATCCTAGCATTATGATTAATATGATCTGTAGCCATTTTATATAACTGTTTTTGTTCATTGTTAAATCTATGCCCTTCAACAAAAGTTCTTGATATATCAGCACAATATCCATATGGACCAACCATATCAGTATCGAATGCAACTATTTCTCCACTTTGAATAACTTTATTGCTACTTTCTTGCATCCATGGATTTGTTCTTTCACCTGATGAAAGTATTCTACATTCTATCCATTCACCGCCATTCTCTATATTTGTTTTGTGTAAAATAGACCAAAGTTCATCTTCAGTCATGCCTGCTTTTAATTCATTGCGCATTTTAGCAACACCAATTTCAGCAACTTCAATTGCAGCCTTCATACATTTTAACTCTTCGGCAGATTTTATAACTCTTGCTTGTTCAAGAATTAATTTAGCATCTACAACTTCAATGCCAATTTTATTTAAAGCAGTTACCGCTGGTCCATTTATAACGTCAATCGCTATTTTTTTACTATTAAAATAAGATTTTGATAAATCTTTGATTTCATTAATCCATTTTTTTAATTGTGAACTTGCTTGGTCTCCATTGCTAAAATAATCCCAAGTTATCGCAGGTCTTATTTCATCAATTAAATTTAAATCTTTGGACAATATTTCGCAATTAAAATACTCATAAAGTATTACTGGTCCATTTATTGGCACAAAACAATATCTTGTAAGATTGTGCATATTGTAAACACTCATGTTAACGGTGTCTAAAGCATATCTAATATTTACAGGATCAAACAATATACAAGCTTCTAAATTATTTTTTTCTAGTTCTTTTTTAACTCTATCCAGCCTATAAGATCTAAGTTTCTGAAAATTAATTTCATCCTCTCTTAATCTTTTTTTTGTTATGAAATTTTGGTTTTGTTTAATATTGGGATTAATTTTTCTATTAAACTTCATTCAATTAAAGCATTTGTATGCCAACACCAGTTTTAGGATATGTATATAAATTGTAATTAGCTGTAAGCTCTTCGCCAGATTTTATATCTTTAACTGATACCATAAACATATATTTCGCATCAGGTTTTTCACTTAAATTGTAATACATATTTTCTCTATTAGTATCATTCTCATCAAATCTTTTTGCTTTAGCTTTTGTGTCAATTGGATCACCAAATTTTAAAGTTGGCAACATATTGGAAACCATTCTCATTACAGTAGGATCATTTGAATGATTATAAAAACCTCCTAAAGGTGTTCTTATATATTTGTTTTCAAACTGCTCATCTCTAATATGAGTAACTCCAATAAAAGTATTTGCTTTAATATCTTGAGTAGTAAAAAGACCCAATCCCTCTATTGGTGAGTTTTTTATTGTTAATTCTTTTGGTAAAGGTCTGTACATAATTTTATATCAAGTTCGTAGCTACCCATTTATGAAAATGGTGTGTTGGATTATCCATAATTGGGGAAAAATTTCCACCATTATAAACTGGAGAGTTTCTTCCAATCTGCATTCTTTGGATTATGTCGACATCTTCTCTTTGAATATCTTCCCATAATTTATGATTTTGTTTCCTTAATGATTTAAACTTTTTTGAATTAGCTGCTTGTTCTCCGACGTAATACAATTCCATATGTTCTATAGTATATTCATGATTAATTGGTTCTAACCAGTAAGCATAATAATGATCCTTATGTATTCCTAGCATTACATTTGGAAATAATGCCACATACTCAGCTATATGTTCTTTATTTTTTGGCCAATTAGGAAAGCATGGAAATTTATTTTTACCCTTAAGTCTTGGATTATAAACTACAGTGCCTTGTCCAGCAAAACGATTGGGTAAACCTTGGATATGATAATGATCTTCTATCTTAGAATAAGAGTTTAGACCAGGGTGAACCCATGGTAGGTGATAACTTTCACAATAATTTTCAATTGCAAATTTCCAATTGCATTTTGCTTCTAGTTTGAAATATCCAAAATCATTTGAATGTCTTATTAATTTTCTATCTTTTTTAGGCCAAAACTTTGACCATCTATCATCTAGTGGTTTTATATATTTATCAAAAGATATTTCATTACCATTAATATTTATCATAATTAAATCTAGCCACACATATGAACTAATTTCTTTCAAATTGCTTTTAGAATTTTTAAACCCTGGGCTTTTATGTTTATTCATTCCACCAATATGTGGAGTGGCTATTAGATTGCCATCTAAATTGTATGACCATGAATGATAAGGACATCTTATAATATTTTTTTTTTTACATAATTCTGTAACAAGTTTAGATCCTCTGTGACTGCAAATATTGTGAAATACTTTAATTTGATCATTTTTGTTTCTTACTAAAAGCAATGGAATTCCTAAAAGATCAAAAGGTTTAATGTCACCAATATTAGGTATGGAGCTTGCAACGCCTATTACGACCCACTTATCTTCAAAAAGTTTTTTTCTTTCAATTAATGTGTACTCTTTGCTTGTGTAACATTCATTTGGAAGACCATGTGCTTTACTAATAGGTTTTTTTACTACATCTAATTTTTTTTTATCAACAATATTATAAATTTCAGACATTATTTTATAACCTCGTAAAGACCAAGCCATGCGTTAACATCTTTACTGGCAATATAGTTTGATTTAAAAAATTCTATTTCTTTCCATTTATTATCTTTATTAAGTTGTTCTATTTTTTTATCAAAACCATACTCCTCGTGAATTCCTTCATTAATTGTAAAACAAATAAGACCTTTATTTTTGGTAATTCTAATAAATTCATCTAATGCAGGTGGTTTTACATGTCCAAATGTAAATGTACCTACACACATTACCGAATCATAAAAATTATCTTCTTCTTCAATAGCTTTGTTTAAGTCTACTTTATTTAATTTTTGATATAGGTCAGTTGGGACTAAATCTAATAATTTTTGAGATAAGTCTGCTCCATAAAAATTTGAAAATCCATATTTTTTTAATTCAACACCCACAAGACCAGTTCCGCACCCGGCATCATAAATTTTAGCATCTTTGTTTTTTTGATATTTAATAAAAACTTCTGAAGTTTCTTTGGGACCAGTATAATTCCAGTCAACCATATCTTGATCATATTTATTTCCTTCGCCCCACTCATCATAGTATTTCATGACCTCATCAGTTTTTTTTAATTTATAAATTGGTACTTTATTTCCTACATCTTTTTGTGCCATTAGCTCCTCATTTTTTGTCCTGTAGGATCATAAAGTGGTTCTTTAATTATTGAACAGTTAAAAAAGTCGCCATTTATTTCGACTTGTATACCTTTGTCAGATTTTATTTCATTTTGATCAATATAAGAAAATGCAACGCTTTTATTTACAAAATGTGCAAAACCACCAGAAGTTATGTATCCAATACTTTTATCACCTTTTAATACAGCTTCGTTATAAGTCACATCAATATCGTTTGTTTCAACTATCAATGGAACTAATTTATTTTTACTTTCATCTTTTTGAGCGCTATCTTTTCCAATAAAATCTTTATCCCAATTTATAAAAACATCTAAACCAGTTTCTTTTGCTGTAAAATCAGGACGATAATCTAATGTCCAAGCTCCCCAATTTTTTTCTAATCTCATAGACATTAGTGCTCTTCCGCCAAACGGTTTTATGTTAAATTCTTTTCCAGCATTAGTTAATTCTTCATACAATTTTAATTGAAAATGAGGAGCTACATAAATTTCATATCCAAGCTCTCCCGTAAAAGATATTCTGTTTACTATAGCGGGAACGCCTGCAACAAACATTTTTCTAGAATCTCGAAATTTAAAACTATCATTAGAAACACTTTCTCTAACAATTTTTTGCAAAAGCTCTCTAGATTTTGGACCTGCAATACCAAGGCCATGATATTCATCAGATCTATTTTTGTATTGTAAATTAAATTTTTCTAGATGGCTTTCAAACCATCTTCTGTGCATTTCTTGTGCTGCTCCAGATCCAAAAACCATAAATTCATTTTCGTCTAAACATGCAACAGTTAAATCACCATAAAGTTTTCCCCTGTATGTAAGCATTGGTGTTAAGGAAATTCTTCCAGGTTTTGGTAATTTGCCGGCCATGATATGATCTAAAAATTTTCTAGCATCTGGACCTTTGAATTCATGTTTTGAAAAGTTGGCTACTTCAGTTATACCAACATTTTCTCTTACATTTATTACTTCTTTTGAGACGTAATTGTGAGATCTTGATCTTTTAATTGTTGGTTCTTCATAAGCATCTTCTTTATTGTTAGCAAACCACAAAACATTTTCTAAACCAAAAGAGTCTCCCATCACAGCTCCTTGTTCAACAAATCGATCGTATAAGGCTGTTGTTTTTTGTTTTCTACCTTTTGGTAAAGTCTCGTTCGGAAAAGTCATTATAAATCTTCTTTCATAATTTTCCGATGATTTAATTGTTCCGTATTGTGGAGATGCGTAATCTCCAAATCTTGCAACATCCATTGCCCAAACATCTATTGATGGTTCACCATCTATAATCCACTCGGCAATGCATTTTCCAACTCCGCCACCTTGACAGAAACCTGCCATAACTCCAACAGCTACCCAATAATTTTTCATACCAGGAACTGGACCAATTAAAGGACTTCCATCAGGACCAAAAGTAAATGGTCCATTTACAATATTTTTTATTCCTGCTTTTTCTAAAGCAGGCATTCTCTCAAATCCAATAGCTAACCTGTCTTGAATGTTATCAAGCTTAGGCTCTAAAAGTTCGTGTCCAAAATTCATAGGCGTTCCTTCTACCTTCCATGGTGTAGATCTTTGTTCATAAGTTCCAAGCAACATACCTTTTCCTTCTTGTCTAAAATAAATGTTACCTTCAAAATCTGTTCCAATCGGAAGTCTTTGATCTCCTAATGCTTCAATTTCTGGAATAGCTTCAGTAATTAAATAGTGATGCTCCATTGGCTGTACTGGTAAATTTAATCCAGCTAAATTACCAACTTCTCTTGCCCATAAACCCCCAGCATTGATTACAATCTCAGCATTAATATTTCCTTTATCAGTAACAACATTCCATGAACCGTCTTCTTTTTGTTTGGTGTCTTTAACAACTGTATGGGTGTAATATTTTCCACCATGAACTTTAGCGGCTTTAGCAAAAGCATATGTTACACCCGATGGGTCAACCTCCCCGTCTATTGGATCCCATAATGCTAATAAATATCTAGATGGATCAATTAGTGGATTTTTCTTTTTTACTTCTTCAAGAGAAATAAATTCCTGATCTAGACCCATATATCTTGCTTTTGATCTTTCTCTTTTAAGATATTCAGCCCAAACATCATTTGAAGCTAAGTAGAACCCTCCACTTGGTTTAAACCCACAAGAATGTCCTGACTCTTTTTCTATTTCTTTATAAAGACCTATCGTGTAGGCCATCATTCTAGAAATATTTGGATCATTAGAGATTACATGAACATTTCCGGCTGCATGCCATGATGAACCAGATGTTAATTCGTTTCTTTCAAGTAAAATACAATCTTTCATTCCAAATTTTGAAAGATGATAAAGAATTGAACAACCAACAACTCCTCCACCAATTATTACTACTTTGGCATGATTTTCCATAACTAATATTTAATTTCTTTATTAACTTCTTTTAAAGTTTTATCAGTTCCATGATGAAAATGTTTACTCATGTCAGGCATATACTTCATAGAAATTGGTTTTTTTCCAATTGCTACTGCCATTTCCCTTACATGGTGAGCTTCCGCACCACAACAAATTCCAATAAAATTAATATTTTGTTTTAAACAATCTTTTGCAAATTCTGCCATTTCAAATCTATTGCAAAATAAATTATCCAGAGCTACAGGAAAAGCATTTCCCCCAGGTATACAATCACAACCATGGTCTGTTTGATTTAAAAAACCTGGCTCTTCCTCGGTAGTTCTGTATGGAACAGGTAAACCTGCTACATTACAAGAAACTTTTTTTCTAATTTCTTTAAGCAATTTCATAGTCATTTTTGGACCTCTATAACAATTTAAACCAACAACATCTGCTCCAAGGTCTTCAATTATTTTACAAGCATCTTCAGCCGTGTATCCATCTCTCGTTAAATCACCTCTTGGTATTGCGTAATTTGCAACTGCTATTAAACCTTCATCCTTAATGGCTTTTAGAGCAATTTTCATTTCATCAACCCAATTAATTGTTTCTGCTACAACAAAATCAACTCCAGCTTCTTTAGCCCATCTAATTTGTTCTTCATACATTTTTTGACATTCTTTAAATGTTGATCTGTCTTTTGGATCAAAAATGTTTGTGTTAGCAACATCACCACATACCATTAAATCTAAATCTTTGAATTCATCTGCAGCATCTTTTGCAATTTTAAGTGCATTTTTCTGCATTGGTTCAAGTAAATCTTCTTTTCCAATAATTCTCAATTTTTCTCTATGACCGTAATAAGTAAATGCTTGAACGACATCAGATCCTGCTCTAATAAATTCTCTATGTAATTGAGTAACTACTTCTGGATTTTCTAAAACTACTGTTGGAACAAATCCTCCAGCCGATAAATATCCTCTTCTTTCCATTGCAAAAAGATAACCCTCTGCACAAAGAACAGGACCTTCATTTAGTCTTGTAATTAAATCTTTTTTCATAAATGCAATTTTAAATCTTATTTTTAAATTAAAACCTTTGCAAAAACATTTTGTCTACAACTGATAGTTGAAATACATTTGCATTTTTTTTTTCAATATGTTCTGATGTTATTTTAATTAATTAAAAGGGAAATAAATAATGAAAATAAGAAATATAATTCTTTCAGCTCTTGTGATTTTTGGCTTCACTTCATTTAGTGGTGTTGCTAATGCAGGATGTGGAAAGCTGGTTATTGCAGAGCAAAACTGGGCGTCAGCTGAATTGATGGCTAACGTGGATAAGATCATTTTAGAAAAAGGATATGGTTGTGAGGTTGAATTAGTGCCTGGTGCAACTATGCCAACTTTTACTTCAATGAATGATAAAGGAACACCAGACATGAACCCTGAACAATGGGCAAATGCTGTTTACGAACCTTTAAAAGTAGCAGTAAGTGAAAAAAGAATATTCGTAGCAAACAAAGCTCCTATTACTGGACTTGGAGAAGGTTGGTGGATAACTCCTGGAACTGTTGAGAAGTATCCTCAGATAAAAGGAATGACAGCTCTTGAAATACTTGAGCATCCTGAATGGTTTCCAGATAAAGAAGATCCTTCTAGAGGAGCTTTTGTAGGTTGTCCTGCTGGATGGGGATGTCAGTTAGCAAATGCAAATTTATTTGTAGCTTACGAAATGGAGAAAAAAGGTTGGAATTTAATTGATCCAGGTTCTGCTGCAGGTCTAGATGGAACAATTTCAAAAGCATCAGACTCAGGAAAACCATGGTTTGGTTATTACTGGAACCCAACTTCAATGGTTGGAAAATATGGATTAATTCCAGTTCCTTTTGGTGTAGATTTTGCTGGAAGAGATAACTGGGACAATTGCATAATGAAACCGGCTGGCGAGTGTGCAAATCCAAAACAAACTGCTTGGACAAAATCAGAAGTAAATTCACTTATTACTAAAAGCTTCGTAGACAATGGTGGAAAAGAAGCTGTAGCATATGTTGAAAAACGTACTTATCCAGGTGATATTATGAACGGAATGCTTGTATACATGGCAGACAATCAAGCGAAGGGTTCAGATGCAGCAGTTGAGTTTTTGAAAAAGCATGAAGACCTGTGGGGTAAATGGGTATCTTCATCAGCTAAGAAAAAAATCAAAGCTGGTCTTTAATATATAAATTATTTAACGAGCCTATAAAAAATAGGCTCGTTAATTTTTTAGGAATTTAATGGAATTTTTTACTAAGTTTCCTGTTATGGAGCGTTCGGCGCTTGCTGAATTTAGAAAAGGTATCGATTTTGCTTTTAGAGATTTTTCAAGAGCATATGGTGATGGTATAGAATCATTTTTTGATCCATTATTATACTTTTTAGTCTGGTTAGAAAAATTGATGATGAATTCTCCATGGCCAATAATCATAGGTATAATTTGTGGTTTGGCTTGGATTGCATCAAAAAGTTGGAAACTTGTTTTAGGAGCAGCAATATCTTTCTTTTTAATAGGTTATTTTGGAATGTGGAAAGATTGTATGGCAACAGTTGCTATCATAACTGTATGCGTAATAATTTGTATGGCTATAGGAATACCTATGGGCGTTATAATGGCTCGTTCTAACAGGGCTGAAAGAACAATATTACCCGTTTTAGATATGATGCAAACAATTCCAAGTTTCGTTTATTTAATTCCAATACTTATGTTGTTAGGTATTGGTAAAGTTCCTGGTTTAATAGCTATTTGTATATATGCAGTTCCGCCTATTATAAGGTTAACAAACTTAGGTATAAGAGAAGTAGATAAAGAGACAATAGAAGCAAGCGAAGCTTTTGGAGCTACAAAACTACAAAAATTAAGAACTGTACAAATACCTTTGGCTCTTCCAACTGTATTTGCTGGTGTTAACCAAACAATTATGATGGCTTTAGCAATGGTTGTTATTGCTTCTATGATTGGAGTAAAAGGTTTAGGAGTGCCTATTTTAAGAGCTGTTTTAAACCAATATTTAGCTCTAGGATTGTTTAACGGTTTAGCAATTGTTGCTTTAGCGATAATTTTTGATAGAGCAGCTCAAGAATATGGTCGAAGGATACAAAAGCATAGAGGAATAAAAAGATAAGCTGAACAATTTGTCTCTTCGATTTTTATAGACAGTCTTTTTAAAATAAATAAATATCCCTGAATGAATTTTTCTTTAGAAATTGGGCCTAAAACTGATTTAGATACTTTACCAGCATTAAAGGATGTATATGTAACTATGCTACCTGGTGGTGACTATAAAGAAACCTCTGAACAAGCTGCTAAACTAGTCAAAAAAGGCTTTAATCCAATACCTCATTTTCCTGCTAGATCTATAGAAAATGAAGAACAACTAAAAGATTTTGTAAATAGATGTAAAAATGAGGGTGTAAAGCAAGCTTTAGTTATAGGGGGCAGTAGAGATCCCATAGGAAAATTCGATAGCTCAATTCAACTTTTAGAGACAGGATATTTTGAAGATATGAAGATAGGAATCGCTGGACATCCAGAGGGGAGTCCTGATATATCCGATTCAAAGTTAGAAGAAGCTATGAAAGATAAAAAGCCTTATGCGGACTATATAGTGACTCAATGGTTATTAGATCCTCAATTAATTGTAGACTTTATTTCTAAACAAACAGTACCAGTTCATGTCGGAATTACTGGGCCACTAAAAATAACTAGCTTAATTAAGTTTGCTAATATTGTAGGTGCAAAAAATTCCATAAACTTTCTTAAATCTAATTTTAGTAAGGCGTTAGATTTATTGAAACCTAAAGACCCAAATGACTTAATTGGGAAAGTTAAATCGCATACTGATTTCTTCCACATTTATACATTCGGCGGCTTGAAGGAAACTAACAAGTGGTTGATGGAGAACAAATATGTCTAATGAATTTGACTATACAAAACTAAAACATGTAACTTCAGTTGATCAATCTGATCGAGAAGTTCCATATAATTTAAGACAAAGTGGGCCAACAAAAGTTGAAATGTTAATTTCGACAAGAGTAAGAAAGTCACCTTACTGGCATTTATCTATGCAGGCAGGTTGTTGGAGAGCAACAGTTTATAACAGAATTTACCATCCTAGAGGATATGTAAAACCTGAAGATGGTGGAGCAATGGTTGAGTATGATGCAATTGTTAATCATGTAACAATGTGGAATGTTGCAGTTGAAAGACAAATCAGAGTTAAAGGTCCTGATGCAGAAAAATTTACTGACTACGTAATTACCAGAGATGCAACTAAAATCTCTCCAATGAGAGCTAGATACGTAATTTTGTGTAACTCTTATGGTGGTGTTTTGAATGATCCAATTCTTCTTAGAATTTCAAAAGATGAATTTTGGTTTTCATTATCAGACTCTGATATTGGAATGTATCTTCAAGGTGTTAATCATGATGGAAGATTTAATTGTACAGTTGAAGAAATCGACGCTTGCCCTGTACAAATTCAAGGCCCAAAATCAAAAGCTTTAATGAAAGATTTACTTGGCGATCAAGTTGATCTAGACAACATGCCTTTCTATGGTTTAGCTGAAGTTAAAGTTGCAGGAAGAAGTTGTGTAATTTCACAATCTGGTTTCTCTGGAGAAGCGGGATATGAAATATATTTAAGAAATGCAACATTGTATGCTGACGATATGTGGAATGCTGTTCTTGAAGCTGGAAAAAAACATAATTTAATGGTTATTGCTCCAGCTCACCATAGAAGAATACAAGCAGGTATTCTCTCATGGGGACAAGACATGGATCACCAACATAATCCTTTCCAGTGTAATCTTGGATATCAAGTTTCATTATCAGGAAAAGGTGAATGGAATAAGAAGACTGATTATGTTGGTAAAGCAGCTTTAGAAAAAATGGGAGCAGAGATTAAAGCTGGAAAAAAACCTTACAAACTTCAATTAGTTGGTCTTGAATTAGGAGGAAAACCTATTGAAGAATATGCGCCAGATTTTTGGTTAATTTCAAATGCTGATGGTGGAGATCCGGTAGGATTTATTACATCGCCATGGTATCACCCAGAAAAAAAACAAAATATTGCAATGGGTTATGTCCCTTTTGATGGAACTCTAAATGCTAATGGATTTCCAAAAGGAAAAGTTGGAACTAAATATAAAGTTCATTTACCTGCAAAATATTCGGATACACCCGGAACGCCTGTAGATGCTGTGGTGGTTGACATACCATTCAAAGAATCTTTTAACGCAAATACAAGAGAAGTAGTTAAAGGTTAATAATTTTTTAATAGGGGAAATGATTAATTTCCC
This sequence comes from uncultured Pelagibacteraceae bacterium, assembly GCA_902577625.1. Taxonomy (GTDB): domain Bacteria; phylum Pseudomonadota; class Alphaproteobacteria; order Pelagibacterales; family Pelagibacteraceae; genus Pelagibacter. Next base: position 41,181 of record CACGZX010000002.1, on the reverse strand, counting down.
CTATATTCAATTTTACAAATGTTTGCACAATTTTTAAATATTGTATTTAGTTCAATAAAACTTGATAAGAATTTATACAAAGATAATAAATTTTTTGGTGAAGCAGGAATATATTTTGCTTTATTAATAATGATTCTAGATGGAGTAGCAGGAGCTGTTGCTGCAAACTCTATAGTAAAAACATCTATAGGAATTTCAGGTTTAACCGCAATATTAACGTGGTTTATTTGGGCAATATTTATTTATGTTGTTGGAGTAAAATTGTTTTCTGATAAAGAGTCAAAAGTTACTTTCAAAAAAATACTTGTTGCAGTAGGGTATGCTCACGCTCCAGGTTTAATAAGATTTTTTGCAGTTACACCAGAGTTTGTTATTCCTATAATTTTTTTAACTCAATTTTGGATTTTTGCATCATTAATAATTGCTACAAAACAAGTGCTTAATTTAAAATCAAGCTTTAAAGCTTTTGGAATTGTTTTTTTATCTTTTTTAATTATTGCGTTTTTATCAATCTCATTTGTAATGAGTAGGATGGATTCATTGCCAATTAGCAATATGAGTTAAATTGGGAATAAAGTTTTAGAAATTATACAAGATTTACAAATCTTAAATCCTGTGAGAATTAAGTTTTCAGTTACACTGTTATCTTCACTTTTGCATTCATAGCAAATATTATCTAGGTCACTTTCAACTATTTTATTTTTATCAATGTCTTCAATCATTGTCTGTTAATCCTGCGCCAGCTGCACCAATTTTAAGAGACTCGGTCTCTTCAACAAATGTATCTTCAGATAATTTATAAAGTTCTTTCCATTCATCTTCGTTAAATGAATTATTATTTTCTAAAAAACTAATGTTTATATTATTGCAATTTTCTAAAATTTCATTTTTTAAATAATTAGAATAAATAGACTGGTTTAGATTAAATAAAAATTCTTTATCATCAACTTTTAAAAAAATTTTTTTTCCAACTATCTCTGATGCCCTACTTACGAAGGGTATAAATAATATTGGAAAAGCTAAATTTGATATTTGGATATTAAGTTTTTTATCTAGTAAATTAACCTGGTCTATAAAGTTTGTTCCTAACGTAATTGGACAGAAAGGATTTTTACTTGCATAATTAGTTTCTGAAATCAAAGTAATTTTTTGAAACTGTTTTTCCTTATAATCTTTTAAAAATTTATTTAAATTTTTTATACCTGGGAGGCCGTACAATTCTAATAATCTCATATTTTTTCCAACCTCTTCAGCAATTCCCCATGAAAAACCTGCCCCTCTAGTTGCTCTTTTTGAAGTTGTGTCTATTTCACTTAATGTTTTCATTAATTTAAAGAATTATAAACCCAATAATCATTAAAATTTTTTAATTCATTGGGTAATGGTGCTCCCTGAAACATAGATATTCTTAACCACTTATCAGATTTTGGATCAAACTTAACCGCACCAAAAAATGACAATTTTAATCTTAACATGTCTATGGGCATCAAATTAGATCCAATTGTATTATCTTGAATTTCAGAGTAAGGAAACTTTTCAGATATAAATGCTCTTCTAACAACATGTCTAAGGTCGTTATTTTCAATTAAAAATCTTCCTATTTTTAAACTATTTTTTTGATTTGATATTCTTTCATACAATTTTTTTATATCTCTTGCTATAGCAAGAGGTTGTTCTAAATCTGAACCTTGTTCGTTATATCTTTTTGCAAGCCTTGGTTCTTCTTTATTTTTTGAAATAAACCAAAAATTTTCATTACTTTCTTTTTTGCTAAAATCAATTTTTAAAATATCTGAATATTTTTCTTCTAAAATATTTCTTAAATCTAGTACAGTTCTATCTCCTGGAATATTAAAATATTTTTCTTCTTCAGAGCTCATTTCATGTATTAAAGGTTCAACAATATAATCGTATGGTTCTAACATCATAGAAACAATATATTCAGAACATTCTAGATCTAGATTTTTTTCAATCCATAAATATAACTTATTAAAACCGAATTCTTCTTGAAAATTAAAACTATCAATAAATAATAATAATTTATTTAAATCTGCTATTAATCGTTTAATTTTATTTTTTTGAAATTCACTCTCAGTATTCCAAGAGGTTACATTTTTCAGAGATTTTTTTAAGCATTTAATAAATATATCAGAATCCTCTTTTCTTATAATTTTTATTTCTCGAACTTTTTTTAAAGCTTTCTCTCTAGCAAGGATCCAATTATTTAAAAGTGTTGGATGATTGACAATAAAAGGTGCCATTCCAAGACCTGTAGAATTTCCAATCCCTAAATTTCTAGAAATTTCTTTATCTAATTCAACAAAATTTTTTGGACTTCTGTGTTTTGCTATATGATTAACTTGATCAAAGGTAAATTGTCTTACTAGGTAAACCAACATCATTTCTAGCCTAAATGGTCCACAAATTTCGTCTCTATTTTTAATTCTAAATCTATCTGCAAGTCCAAATTTTCCTGATCCATACACAGCAGTAGTTCTGTACAAGTAACCAACTTTTGTTAGAAATTCTTTGTCGGGTTGCTTTCCTTTTGAAAGATTCTCAATAACATGTTCAAAAAGTCTAACTGATTTGTTTGCCCTTGAAAGAGTTAATTCTTTATAAGAAAGTCTTCCTACTTCTTGTTTAGGAACATTTAACTCTAATCTTTCAATATCTTTTTTTGTGGGAATTCCATCATGCAATACAAAAGCAGCGTCCCATTTTGTAGCAATTACTCTATCTGATCTCTCTTCATCATTAATTTTATTTGCAAAACAAACTAGAGAATAAGTTCTGTTTTTTTTTGAAAATGAATAAACTGCTTTTCCATATCCATTTTCATCTAATTCAAATAAGTTTCTATTATAATCCCAATCTTTAAATTCTTTTAAAAATGATCTTAAAAAAGACAATTTTGATTGATGAAAAGACCCAAGTCTTGATAATTTCATTATAATTTTTGGATCTCTTAATTCAACTTTCATACTAAATATTTTTATAAAAATTATACCAATTATTTCCTAAAATTCCTTCTACTTCTGATTGGTTAAATCCAATTTTTTTTAAACCACTTTCTAAGTTTTTAAACCCTCTTGCATCCTCAAACCAATCAGGTTGTTTTGGAAAGCCAGGTTTTTTTTTTGAACCTTCTCCATAATTTTTTGTTTTAGTCCAGGTACCATTTCTCATCCATTCAACAACCGTATCAGGTTGCTTTAAGCATAAATCTGAACCTATCCCAATATTTTTTACTCCAATTAATTCAGCAGTTTTCGCGGTCATTTCACAAAAACTTTCCAAACTACAATTTGTTCCTTCTCTAAGATGATGAGGGTATAGTGAAAGACCTATCATGCCTCCACTTTTTGCTAAAGTTTTTATTAGGTCATTTGATTTATTTCTGATTGCTTCATGCCAAAATGAAGGGTTAGCATGAGTTATCGCAATTGGTTTTTCACTTATATCAATTGCATCAAAGGTACTTTTTTCTGCTGAATGGGACATATCAACTACAATACCTACCCTATTCATCTCTTTAATTACTTCTTTGCCAAAGTGTGTAACTCCACTATCTATTTTTTCATAACAACCTGTGGCTAAAAGTGATTGGTTATTATAAGTAAGCTGCATAAATTTACATCCTAAATGGTGAACTTTTTCAACTAAGCCAATATCGTCTTCAATTGGAGAACAGTTTTGAAAGCCAAAAAATATTGCAGTTTTTTTTTGATCCTTAGCTTTTTCTATATCTTTGAAATTTTTTCCATGAAAAATTAAATCAGAATTATCTTTAAAACGAATATTCCATTCATCTACTCTTTTTAATAATTCGTCATAATCTTCATGATAAACTATTGTAACATGAACAGCATCAAGTTCGGCTTCCCTATTTATTTCGAAAACTTCTCTAGACCAATTGCAATATTGTAAATTATCAATTTTATAATTCATTTTGTCTAAGATTGAATACCTGTTCGAATAAGATTGTAAATATCTTTTTCTGTATATAGTCCTATTTCCCTAACTATTTCTTTATTGTTCTTATAAACAACAATTGTTGTCCAATAATTAATCTTAAGAAGCTTTGCAATATCCTTATTTTTAGTCTGTTCAAAATTCATAAAAATGACATTTTCGAATTCTTTTTTTGCCTTTTCAAGAATGGGTTTTTGTTTTGCACAAGTGCTACAAGATTTATTCCATGAATGAATAATAACTATTTTGCCATTTTTTTGAGCAAATTTAAATTTTTCGATATCAAAATTTGTCTTATACCCATCCGCAAAAGAATTGGTTGAAATTAACAGTATAAAAAAAGCCAATATTTTCATTATATTTCTAATTAACATATTTTTGTTTTATTTTCACTTACATTACTAATTTTATTGAAAAAGTTAATTTAATTTGAAATAAGTTGAGGACTGTTCGTTTATTAGTTCTTATGCAATCAAAAAAAACACATAAGGTTTCTATTGTAATGGGAAGCCAATCAGATTTCAAAACTATGAAGCTCTGTCAAAAAGTATTAAAAATTTTAAAAGTTCAATTTGAAACAAAAATTGTCTCAGCTCATAGAACGCCTAATAGAATGTATGATTACGCAAAAAAAGCAGAAAAAAATAATATTTCAGTAATTATAGCTGGCGCAGGAGGCTCTGCACATTTACCAGGAATGATTGCATCACTTACTACATTGCCTGTTATTGGTGTTCCAATCGAAAGCAAAAAATTGAAGGGTTTAGATAGCTTATTATCTATTGCACAAATGCCAAAAGGAATACCAGTTGGTACTGTTGCAATTGGTGAAGATGGTGCAATTAATGCCGCATTATTAGCAGCATCTATAGTTGCTTTAAGTGATGAAAAATTAAAAAAAAATCTAAATAAGTGGCGTATTAAACAAAGTTCTTCAGTAAAAAAAAAACCGAAATAAATTAAATGTCAAATCCTACTATTGGAATAATTGGTGGTGGACAACTAGGAAGCATGCTTTGCTCGGCATCTAAAAATTTAAATATAAAAACTGTAATTATTTCTGACGATGAGAAGGCGCCGGCACAATTTTTTGCTGATGAGTTTATTTTTTGTAAATATGATGATGATTTAAAAATTGAAGAATTTTCTAATAAAGTTGATTTTGTAACCTTTGAATTTGAAAATATTCCCTATGGCACTTTGTCTAAAATAGATAATATTAAAAAAGTTAATCCAAAACCTTCAATAAATAAAATTATTCAAAATAGACTCAGTGAAAAAGATTTTTTAAATAAAAATAATATTAAAACTACTTCATATATTTCTGTCAAAAATGAAAGTGAACTTAAGTCTAGTCAAGATTTTATACCAGGTATACTTAAAACTTGCACATTGGGCTATGATGGAAAAGGTCAATATAAAATTAATAATGAAGAAGAACTAGATAATTTAAAAGTTGATTTTGAAAATCATTACATATTAGAAAAATTTGTTAAACTTAGAAAAGAAATTTCAGTAATAATTACAAGATTTGGAAAACAGAAATATGAAGTGTATGACCCAATAGAAAATGTTCATGAAGATCAAATATTAAAATATTCAAAAATACCAGCTGAGATTAGTGAAGACTTGTTTAATAAATCTAAAGAATGGGCAAAGTATATTGCAGAGGAACTTGATTATATCGGAACTATGTGTGTTGAATATTTTATTGATAAAAATGATAATTTATTTGTTAACGAAATAGCACCAAGGGTTCATAATTCAGGACATCTTACAATAAATGCTTATAACGTGAGTCAATTTGAAAATCATATAAGAGCAGTATGTGGTTTAGACAAAATTGAAACAAAAAAATTACATAATGCCAAAATGATTAATTTAATCGGTGAGGATATATTGGTTTATAGAAAAAAAACTTTTAAAGAGAATGAATTTTTCTTTGATTATAAAAAAAATACTGTAAAAGAAAAAAGAAAAATGGGCCATTTAACAATAATCGAAAAGTAAAATAATCGTAGTGCCTAAAATATTAAGTTTTATATTGGTTTTTTTTGTTTATAACAGTTCTTTATTAGCTATGGACAATAAACCTTATCATCATCTGCCAAATGGAACCTTTAGAAACCCCGAGGGCTCTCCAGAAAGAAATGCTTCATTTAACTGGAGTTTTAAAGTTTTTAACGAAGAGAAAAGAAAACTTAAAATAGAAATTCCAGAAGATCATGTTGTAGATAAAAAAGAAGTTTTAGAAAATTTAAAAAAAAATAAAAACAATGATTATATCGCTTGGATAGGTCATGCTACTTTTTTAATAAAACTTGGTAATACAACTATTATTACTGATCCGGTTTTCGAAAAAAATATGGGACCTTTGATATTTGGTCCTAAAAGATATGTAGATCCCGCAGTTACTCTTAATGAATTACCAGAGGTAAACTTATTTTTATTAACACATAATCATTATGACCATCTAAGCACTAGAACTATACAAAGGTTTCCTTATAAAAAATCAAAAGTTTTAGCTCCATTAAAGCTTGGAAAATACTTCACTAAAAATGGATTTAGAGATGTTATCGAAATGGATTGGTATGATGAAATAAAAGTTAACGATTTGAAAATAACATTTTTACCTGCAGTTCATTGGTCAAAAAGAAGTTTGTGGGACACAAATAAAACATTATGGGGAAATTTTTTAATTGAGTATAAAAACAAAAAAATATTCTTTGCTTGTGATACTGGTTATGGAAATATTTATAAGGAACTTGGAAATAAATATGGTCCTATAGATTTAACTTTCATTAATATTGGGGCATATAATTTTTATCCTATGTCTCCAATTAAAGATAAATCGGTTTATCATACAAATCCTGAAGAGGCATTAAATATTGGTCAAGATTTAAAAAGCAAAAAAGTTCTAGGTATGCATTGGGGAACTGTAGTTTTATCTTTAGAACCAATATTTGAACCACCCAAACGTTTTAAAAATTCCTCTAATCAATATGGCTACCATAGCGATGATGCTATTATTTTCAAAATTGGACAAGTAGAAACACTTCAAAATATATTAAAATGAAATCCATAGAAGGAAATTTTGATAATTCAGAAGTTAATAATTTATTAAAAAAACATTTTATTGAACTTAGATCAGTTTCACCAGCAGGCAGTACTCATGTACTTGATATTGATGGTTTAAAAGATCCAAGTATAAAATTTTGGAGTTTATGGGAAAACAATAATCTTGTTGGCTGCGGAGCATTAAAATTTTTAGAAAAAAACCATGGCGAATTTAAATCTATTAGAGTTGCAGATGAGTTTAAAAAAAAAGGTATTGGTGAAAGAATAATAAATCATCTAATAGAGGAAGCAAAAAAATTAAAAATTTCAAAATTAAGTATTGAAACAGGAGCGGGAGATTTCTTTTTACCTGCTAGAAATTTGTTTTCTAAATTTGGTTTTAAATCATGTCCTCCTTTTGCTCATTACAAAGACGATCCTAACTCTTGCTACTACACGCTGGATTTATAGTTCAGAGTAAATGTTTTTTTAGTTAAATGTATTAGATTTATCTTGTAAAATTAGTTTTTCTCTAGTTTTTACAAAATTATTTTCTACTAAGCTTTTAAAATCTCGTCTTAGTTTAGTTTTAGTATTTTGTTGTTCGATTTTTTTTGAAACATATGAAACTGTGTCCATTCCAGTTTCTTTTTCTACAGCCTTATTAGTAAAAAACGTTAATCCTGCTTGTGACGCATTTCCTGTTGAAGCTAATGTAAGAGCTGGGCCAATCATCGCTGTGGACTGGGCACAACCTGATAAAATTATTCCCACCAAAATAAAACTTAATATCTTTTTGATTCCCATAACTTTTAATTATCCCTATAGTTGAATATTAAAGGTATTTTTTATTCAACTCAAGAGAGTAAAATAACTAAACTATCCAAATTGAGTAATTTTATTGATTTTAAAGGGTAAATTAAATTGCTTTATAACCAAATTCCAACGAAGAATCTGTTATCGAATGATACAAAGATTCTCCAAAACTTCTTAAAGCAAACAATCTAATTTTGTTGGGATTATCGTCTATCATATCTACTGTAAATGCTATTCCATTATATGTAGAATTTATTGAATTATTTTTTTCTAAAATATTAAAATTAAATGGACATCCTTTTTTCAAAACTTCTTTTACATCATTCCCTTCTATTTCAATTATAGCTCTAGAGTGGGACAAATCAGTTATAGCAAAATCTGTTTCTTTAAGAACTTCTAAAATATTTTTAAGTAAATCTTTTTTTGTTGATACTAAAAGCCAATTTTTTGGACCATTCCATAAAATTCTAGTATCATTATTAGTAACCACGCTTAATGGTTCATCTTTTAATTTTAAACTATTAATATCAATATTTTCAATTGAAACTGTAGAATTTTTATATTGAACTATTTGAACAATAAGCATGTTTTTAATTTCTGAAACTTTTAGTAAATTTTCTTCACTTTTACTTTCATGATTTCCAAAAAGACCAGTTTTATGAATATGGTTTAAAGCTGATATGGATGTCATGATCTAACTCTTTCCCCTTTTGGATCAACATAATGTGATGATACAATTTCAACAGGTATTGTTTTATTTTTTAATGGAGATAGTGCAAAAAGTTTTTGTCCTATCATATTTTTTCCATCCTTGATAATTGCAAGCGAAAAAGGATTGTCATATTCAACACTCCAACATGATGCTGATACATGACCTAATTTAGGATTTGGAAGTTTTGCTTTTGCATCTTTAACTATATATGAACCTTCAGGTATACTTGTTTTTTTATCTAAGGGAACAACACCAACTATTTTTTGTCTATCTGGAGCAACGTAAGCTAATTTACTTAAAGATCTTTTTCCGATAAAATCTTTCTTTTTGCTAACTAAACCTTCTAAAGAATTATCATATGGAATAGTACGTCCATCTAATTCTGACCCTGCAACGTGTCCCATTTCAATTCTTAATGTTGATAATGCCTCTGTTCCATATGGTTGAATATTAAAATCTTTTCCGACATCCATTATTTTTTCCCACATAAAGTTACCATTGTCAGACTCAACATTTACCTCGTAAGCAAGTTCACCAGAAAATGAAATTCTAAAAATTTTTGCATTTACACCAAATAAATTGCCTTCCATATATCCCATAAATGGCAAACCTTCATTTGAAACATCTAAATCTGGAAATAATTTTTGCAATACATCTCTAGACTTTGGTCCAGCTATTGCTGCACCTGCCCATTGTTCAGTACTTGAAACTACATTTACATTCAGCTCAGGCCACACAAGTTGCAAATAATATTCTAAATGAGATAAAACATTTGCAGCTTGAGCAGTAGTAGTTGTCATATGATAATGGTTTTCTGAAATTCTCGTGGTTGTTCCGTCATCCATTACAATTCCATCTTCTCTTAACATTACTCCATATCTTGCTTTCCCAACTGGTAACTTAAGCCAAGCATTAGTATAAACCCTATTTAACAATTCAGCAGCATCAGGTCCTTTAATATCAATTTTACCTAAAGTTGTAACATCACAAACGCCTACGTTTTGTCTCACATTTCTTGCTTCTCTTTTTGAAGCCTCAAATAAGTTTTCATTTCCCTGCTTATAATATCTCGGACGCAGCCAAACGCCTGCATCTACAAAGACGGCATTATTCTTTTCGTGCCAATAATGCATTGGTGATTTTCTTGTTGGTTTTGAATGTTTTCCAATTTCTCTTCCAACAATAGCTCCGATTGAAACAGGTGAATAAGGAGGTCTAAAAGTAGTATGACCGACTTGAGGTACAACTTTATTTTCTATATCAGAGACTAATTGTAATCCATTTAGATTACTTGTCCTGCCTTGATCTGTGGCCATTCCTAATGTTGTATATCTTTTAACATGTTCGATTGATCTATAACCTTCTCTTAATGCGAGCTGTATATCAGAGACAGCAACATCATTTTGAAAATCTAGGAATCTTTTATAATTTTTACCTTCTGGTAATGGTACACACCAAAATTTATCATGATTGGAATACTTTTTTTCCACAACAGAAGGAATAGAAACTTTATTTTCTTTATTTGTTATTTGTTTCGATAATTCATTTCCTTTTTTGAAGGATGTTTTTAATGTTTCTTCAAGTGTAAAAGTACCATTGGCTGATCCAAGAGTTGTTTCTTTTTGTTTTGATTTGCTTGGAATGAATGCATCTATTTCTTCATTAAATTTAGTTTTATTGCCTGATTGTGATGCTAAATGAATTGTTGGTGTCCAAAATCCTGAGACACAAATACAATCACATTTTATATTTTCAATGTTATTTATATTTTTTTTATCATCTGATATTTTGGCAATATCTGCAGATTTAACTTTTTTGTAACCTTTGGCCGCTACAACAACATAAGAATTTTTTATATTTATATTTAAGTCTTCTGCTTCTTTTATAATTTCTGAATTAGGATTTTTTCTTGTATCTAATACGATAGGATCTATTCCATTTTTTTTGAATTCTATAGCAGTTTCATATCCACTATCATTATTTGTAAATACTAATGGTTTTTTTCCAACTAATACTCCATAAATTTTTAAGTACTCTTTAGCTGCCGAGGAAAGCATAACACCTGGAGTGTCATTATTTCCAAAAACCAAAGGTCTTTCTATTGATCCAGATGAAATAATAACTTCTTTTGCACGGATATACCAAAGTCTCTGTTTTGGAATATATTTTTCTGTTTTGGGCAAATGATCACTAATTCTCTCAGACATAACAAGCATGTTATGATCATAATAACCAAAAACTTGTGATCTATTTTTGACAACTACATTTGGCATTGATTTAAGTTCAGATATTATTTTTTCTGCCCATTCTTGTCCACTTTGATTTCCAATTGTAACTTCGCTGGTTAGAAGACTTCCACCAAACCTCGATTTGTCTTCAGCTAAAATTACTTTTGCTCCATTTTGAGCTGCAGCATAGGCGCTTGCTAAACCGGAAGGACCAGATCCTGTAATTAATAGGTCACAATATTCATATTTGTGTTCATATTTTTCTTTATCATGCTTTATTGAAGCTGCTCCAAAACCTGCTGCTTTTCTAATAATTGGCTCGTAAACCTTATACCAAAAGCTTTTAGGCCACATAAAAGTTTTATAGTAAAAACCTGCAGGAAAAAATTTTCCTAAAAAATTATTTATCGCTCCAATATCAAAATTTACATTTGGCCAACAATTTACACTTTTTGCCTCTAAACCTTCGAATAACTCTTGTTCTGTTGCTCTTACATTGGGATCAACTTCATTATTTCTATTCATTTGAACTATTGCATAAGGTTCGTCTACACCTGCTCCAAAAAAACCTCTAGGCCTATGATATTTAAAACTTCTACCAACTAAATGAACTCCATTTGCAATTAAAGCTGAAGCTAAAGTATCGCCTTCATAACCAAAATATTTTTTTCCATTAAATTTAAATGAAATTTTTTTATTTCTATTGATTAATCCACCTTTATCTAATCTAAATTTTTCTGACATCTTTATACTTCTTCGTTTGCTTTTAATGTTTTAAATATTTCGTGGGTTAATGTATCTCTTTCGACTTTAATCCATTGTCTACATCCAGAAATGTGTTGCCATAATTCAAGATGTTTTCCTATCAGACTTTTACGTAAATAAACAAAATTGTCCCAATCTTTATCCGAAACTTCTTTATTTAATTCAGGTCTTTTTACTGTTGCATCACCACCATATGAAAATTCATTTTGAGATCTTAATCCACAGTGAGGACATTTAATATGTAACATTTAAGAAATCCAAGTTTTAGTTCCAAGACCTTTTTCGTCAATTAAATGTCCAGTACTAAATCTATTTAAACTATAACCTGCATTTAGTTTGTGAGGTCTGTCTTGAGCAATTGTATGAGCAAAAGTCCAGCCAGATGCAGGAGTTGCTTTAAATCCTCCATAGCACCATCCACAATTTAAATATAAACCTTCAATATGTGTTTTATCAATAATAGGTGATCCATCCATAGACATGTCCATAATTCCTCCCCATGTTCTAAGCATTTTTAATTTACTTAGAAATGGAAACATTGCTATTCCTTCAGTTAAAACATGTTGCAATGTTGGAAGATTTCCTCTTTGAGCATAACTGTTGTAGCCATCAAGATCTCCACCCATAACCATTTCACCTTTATCAGATTGACTGCAATAAAAGTGGCCAGCTCCAAATGTGACAACATTGTCTAAAATTGGCTTGATTGGTTCAGAAACACATGCCTGTAAAAGATGTGTTTCTATAGGTAATGTCATATTTAATTTCTCTGCTAAAATATTTGTACTTCCGGCAACGCAAAGACCAATTTTTTTTGCTTTAATATCTCCTTTTGAAGTTCTTATTCCTAAAATTTTTCCATTATAAACGTCAAACCCTGTAACTTCACAATTTTGAATAATGTCTACTCCCATCGAATCTGCTTGACGTGCGTACCCCCAGGCAACCGCGTCATGTCTTGCTGTTCCTGCACTTGGTTGCATCAGTCCACCAAAAATTGGAAATCTTACATTTTCAGAAAAATCTGCCATAGGAATAATCTTTCTGACTTCTTCTCTATTTAACAGAACTGCATCAATTCCATTTAAACGCATTGAATTTCCTCTCCTAGAGTAAACATTCATTTGTGCATCAGAATGCGCGAGGTTAATTATTCCTCTTGGAGAAAACATTACATTAAAATTTAAATCCTGACTCATATTTCTCCACAAGTCCATACCGAACTCACTAAACAATCCATTTTCATCATGCATATAATTTGATCTGATTATAGTGGTGTTTCTTCCAACGTTACCTCCCCCTATCCAGCCTTTTTCGATAATAGCAACTTTTGTAATATTATGTTCCTTAGCAAGGTAATATGCTGTTGCTAAACCATGACCTCCGCCTCCTATAATAATAACATCATATTCAGATTTTGGTGTTGGGTCTTTCCAGGCCACTTCCCATTCTTTATGACCTTTAAAAGCATTTTTAATAAGGCTGAAGACTGAATATTTTTGCATGATCAAATTTTATCGTAATTAGTATAAATAGTTCTTTATTTTTTTTATATATATTTTTTAGAACTTTAAAAAATCCATAAAAGAAGATATTAATCCAGCTTCAAATGAGTTTGAATATATAAAATTAAAGAAAGCTAAAATGGGCAAAGTAAAATCTGATATTGAAATAGCAAGACAAGCAAAAATGAAGCCCATTCAAGAAGTCCTTAATGGACTAAACGTACCTGATAAAGCTGAAGTATATAGCCCAATAGGAAGATATATTGCCAAAATTAAAACTGAGTACTTAGATACTTTAAAAAATAAAAAAGATGGAAAATTAATTTTAGTAACTGCAATTACTCCAACTCCTGCTGGTGAAGGAAAAACAACTACATCAGTTGGTCTAAATGATGGTTTAAATAAAATTGGAAAAAAATCAATTGTATGTCTCCGAGAACCTAGCTTAGGACCTTCTTTTGGAATGAAAGGTGGAGCTGCAGGTGGAGGTTATGCACAAGTAGTTCCTATGGAACAAATAAATTTACATTTTACAGGAGACTTTCATGCAATAACCTCAGCTCACAATCTTCTTTCTGCTTTAATAGATAATCATATCTATTGGGGTAATAAATTAAACATTGATGTCAGAAGAATTGTTTGGAAAAGAGTTATGGACATGAATGATCGTTCATTGAGATCAATTGTGGTAGATCTAGGAGGCGTAGCGAATGGATATCCTAGGCAAGATGGTTTTGATATTACGGTTGCTTCTGAAATAATGGCCATTTTTTGCTTATCAAATGATTTAAAAGATTTAGAAAATAGAATTGGAAATATTACAGTCGCATACACTAGAGATAAAAAACCAATTTATGCAAAAGATTTAAACGCTAACGGTCCAATGACTGTTTTATTAAAAGATGCAATTAGACCTAATGTGACACAAACATTAGAAAACAACCCAGCAATAATTCATGGAGGACCATTTGCAAATATTGCTCATGGATGTAATTCTGTTATTGCAACAAAAACAGGATTAAAATTAGCAGATTACGTTGTAACTGAAGCTGGTTTTGGTGCTGACTTGGGAGCTGAGAAATTTTTAGATATAAAATGTAGAAAATCAAATTTGAAACCTGATTGTGTGGTTATTGTTGCAACCATAAGAGCTTTAAAAATGCATGGTGGTGTAGATAAAGATGATCTTAAAAATGAGAATGTTAAAGCTTTAAAAAAAGGATTGGTAAACCTTGAAAGACATATTAATAACGTTAGAAAATTTGGTTTACCGGTTGCGGTGGCTGTTAATCATTTTATCACAGATACAGATAAAGAAGTAAATGCACTTATGGATTTTTGTAAAACTCTAGGTGTAAAATCATCTATTTGTAAACACTGGTCAGATGGTGGTGAAGGAACAAAAGATCTAGCAAACATTGTTGTGGATATATGTAATATCAAAAATACTTTTAAATTTTTATATGAAGATAAAATACCTCTATTTAAAAAAATTGAAACGATCGCACAAGAAATTTATCATGCAAGTGAAGTAGTGGCTGATACAAAAATTAGAGATCAGCTTAAAGATTTTGAATCAAAAGGTTATGGAAATCTTCCAATATGTATTGCTAAAACTCAATACAGTTTTTCAACTGACCCAAGTTTAAAAGGTGCTCCTTCAGGGCATGTAGTTCCAATAAGAGAAGTAAGATTATCTTCAGGAGCAGAATTTATTGTTGTTGTTTGTGGAGCAATAATGACAATGCCAGGCCTTCCAAGAGTTCCTGCCGCAGATTCAATTAAATTAAATGATAAAGGTGAAATAGAAGGATTATTTTAATTTTAACTTATCCCAAAAATATTCTGCCAGATTTATTCCAGTCAATTGTTTGAATTGAATTAAACCTGTGGGAGATGTTACATTGATATCCCCAATTAATTTTCCAGAAATTAAATCAATTCCTGCAAAATAAATATTATTTTTTTTCAATACTTTGGCTACATGGTTAGAAACTTTTTTTTCGAATTTATTTAAATTTGTTTTAAATGCTTTTCCACCTTGTGATATATTTGATAAAATTGAATTTTTAGATGGGACTCTTTTGATAGCACCAACAACTTTGCCATTAATAATAAAAACCCTTTTATCTCCATATTTTACTAAAGGTAGAAATTTTTGAACCATTACAAAACCTGTTTTTCTTAAATATTTCCTTAATGCACCTAGATTTAGATTTCTATTAATAAAATAAATATTTTTTCCCGCATATCCATTTACGGGTTTAAGTACTATTTTCTTATGTTTTTGATAAAAATTTATTATCTCATTTAAATTTTTTGTAAAAATAGTTGGTGGCATTAATTGCATAAATTTAATTGAAAACAATTTTTCAGATATATTTCTTACTGATTCTGGATTATTAATAATTTCCGTTCTGTTTTTAATTGAATCTAGTAAAAGTGTAGAATTAATATAATCTATATCGAAGGGTGGATCTTGCCGAATTAAAATTACTTTAGAACTTGATAAATTAAACTTTTTTTTCCTAATTATTTTAAAATATTTTTTGTCATTACCAAACAATCTTAATTCTTTCACATCTGCAAATAATTTTGAATTTATAAAGCTTAAATCTTTTGACTCAAACCAATATATTCTGTGTTTTCTTTTTTGAGCTTCTAAAGCTAACAATAAAGTTGTATCTGTTTTTGGATTTATTTTTTCAATAGGGTCAGCTTGAATTGCAACAATTTTATTCATTTATTAGTTTCCTAAAGATTTATCAGCCTTAGTTTTTTTGTCATTTAATATCTGTTTAATATTATTCAAAAAAATTGTTTCATCTCTTTTTGTTTTATTTAACTCTTTTCTTTTTTCTAAACCATTTTTTGAGATGTCATAAAAAATCTTTAGCCAATCAAGAATTTTTTTATTATTTATAATTGTATTTAATCCTTTTTTTGGTGCCTCTATGTAAGCATTTAGGACATCTTCTTTTTTCCATTTATTGATTATACTAATTGTACTTTCTAAATTACCATAGATTAGTCCAATTAAAAAAGCTGGTCCAGCACAATGGCAATCCCATTCACATGCATCTAACGATCTAATCTCAATATACTTTTTTAATCTATTTTCTGTAAATATGGTGCTGAGATGTAATTCTAAATCATCTAAATTTGGTAAATTTTTTATATTTTCAATTTTACCTTCCATAAAATCTTTAAATTTTTTTCCATTAGCTGATGTATATAAATTATTTTTTTTTAAAAACAAAAGTGGAAAGTTGATTACAAAATCAGCATATTTTTCGAAATCCATGTCCTCTAAAAAAATTTCTGGCAGTCCTCCTCTTGCGGTTTCTTGCCAAACTTTAGATCTTAGTGATAAGTATCCACTTGGTTTATTCTCTGAAATTGCAGAATTGGCAAAAACCCCGATATTGATTGGAGTTAAGAAAGAAATTACTTTAAATTTTTTTTTAAAATCCTCTTCTGATGAGTAATCGATATTTATTTGTGTTCCTGATGTTTGATACATCATATTTAAACTCTGTTTTCCATTTTTTGGCATTTCTTTGGTCATTATCTCATATCTTTGTTTTGGATTATTAGGCACATCACTTAATTGTGAGTAAGGATCATGCCCTACGGCAATAGTTTTTAATTTTAAATTTTTGCAGATTTCGTTAAGTTTTGATTGAAAATCATATGACTCTGAACAAACCCCATGAATATTTTTATATTTATCACCTGATAATTCGATTTGATTTCCGGGTTCAAGAGAAATTGATTTTCCACCTAACTTTAAGCCAATTAAATTTTCATTTTCGAATATTTTTTCCCATTTATATTTTTTTGAATACAAATTTAATACTTTTTTTATGTCTGAATAATTAACTCTTTGCTGGTCTTCTTCTCTAAATAGAAATTTTTCATTCTCTACTCCTATTAATAAATCTGCTTTACATCCAGATGAAAAATAATCAATTATCTGATTTTTTGATGTAATTTCCATTAAAATTTTGTACTAAATTTTTTAATAATTAGATTTTTTTTACTTTACTAGAGTTAGATGATTAAGCCAATTTCTTATTTCACATGTTCTATTTTCAAAGTCTAATTTCTTATCTTCTTCTTTAATATAATTTAAGTGATTTTGAAAATCAGTTTCATTATCAAAATGATTGTTTTGCAATATGCGATCTTTTCTTCCATTACACAAATTTAGCATCTGCCAATATTCGTAATCGGGATGGTATTGTAATCCCCAAATTTCAGATTTTCCTGATCTAAAATATAATCCCATTACTTTATTAACTTTGTCACTAGATAATAAAGTAGCGCAATCAGGGATTTTACATACTTCATCATAATTAAATGCAGGAGATGTAAATTTTAATTTTTTATATTTATATATAGGATTTTTTTTTCCTTCTTCATTAATTTCAATATCTGAAGCTATGCCTATATGTGCTCCATTTTTTCCTGGAGCCACCTTTCCTCCTGCTACTGTAGAACAAACTTGTAATCCCCAGCAAATTGCTAAAATTTTATTCTCATATTTAAAACAATTAGATGCAAAATCTAAATGTTTTTTAATTTCATCTGTCATATCATTTAATCTCATAGCTCCACCTGTAAAAATTATGCCATGATAATTTGAAATATTGCCTAAAACAGCTTTTGTTTCGTTGTCATTTGCTGGGTTAATAATCTTAATTTTTGAATTTGGTTCTAATTTTAGAACTAAATTTTTTAAATTTTCGGAACAAGATGCCTTAGCAGCTTTTACAAAAAATTCATTATTCCTAGGATCGTTTCCCTCTACTATGAGAATATTTAAATTAGTCATTAAAAAGAGTACCCGACATACTGTGTTGGTACATAAGTTTCATATCTGCTTCAGTTAATTTTTTAGGATTACCTCCTGTAGAAGGATCTTCTAAAGCCATTTTTGATAGACGGTCTAATTGTAAATCTTTTTCTTTAATCACTTCTGATAGTTTGTGAGGTATTTCTAATTTTTTTCTCAGATCTAGAATCCAACTAATAAATCCATCAAATGTTTTATTCTTTAACTCTAAATAATCACAAATTTTAATAATTTTATCCTCGATCACATCTTTATTAAAAGTTAAAACATAAGGCATAAAAATCGCATTTGATAAACCATGGTGAAGATTATTTAATGCATTTACAGGATGACTTAATGAGTGAATTGCTCCCAAGCCTTTTTGAAATGCAGTAGAACCCATACTTGCTGCTGCTAACATATTCATTCTCGCTTCAATATTAGATCCGTCTTTGACAGCTTTTAACAACCATTGATTAATCATTCTCATTCCTTCTAAAGCGATACCATCAGCCATTGGATGAAACCCAGGTGCGCAAAAAGCTTCTAGGTTGTGAGCTAAAGCATCCATTCCTGTAGCAGCTGTAATTTTTGCTGGTAGACCAATGGTTAAGGTTGGATCTAATATTACAATTGATGGTAAAAATTTTGGATGAAAAATAATATTTTTTACACCTGTTTCTTCATTTAAAATTACAGAAGCTCTACCTGTTTCAGATCCTGTGCCAGCAGTAGTTGGAACGGCTATGATTGGAGAAATTTTGTCATGATTTGCTTTTGTCCAGTTATCTCCTACATCCTCAAAGTCCCAGATTGGAAGAGTTTGTCCTGACATAAATGCTATGGCCTTTCCAACATCTAATCCACTACCACCACCAAATGCTATAACACCATCACAATTATCTTTATTATAAATATCAACTCCTTCTTTAACATTTGTGCCAGTAGGGTTGCCTACAACATTCGAAAAAATACTAATTTTTAACCCATCACTTTTTAATTTTTCTAATATATTTAAAACCATCTGAGTTTTAGCTAAACCACCATCTGTAACTAGCAAAGGACTTTTAATATTTAGTTGTTTGCAGGCATTTCCCAGGTCGATAATTCTATTTTCGCCAACCCACATTGTGGTTGGATAGTTCCAGTTATAATTTTTCATATTTAAATTTATTTATACGGGATTTTTAATATGGTAAATCAAATTAATCTAGTTTAATCTTACATTTTCTATGATCAAAACAATTACACCAATAGATAATACAATATATGTCGAAAGAGAGTATAATTCGAAAATAATTGAAAAAACTATATCTAATTCAGTAATTGCTCAGAATGAATGGGGATCACTCAAAGTAGAGGAAAGAGTTGATTTATTAAAAAAATTTGTTGCTGACTTTTTATCGAAAGAAAAACAAATTATTGAAGAAATTACTAGACAAATGGGAAGGCCAATCTCACAAGCATTAAATGAGTTAAAAGGTTTTAAAGAAAGAGCTGATTATATGCTTTCAATTGCGGATAAAAAATTAAAAAATATCTATTTACCAGAAAAAGAAAATTTTAAAAATTATATTAAAAGAATTCCAATGGGTGTTTCTTTTATTATAGCTCCATGGAACTATCCTTATTTAACATCTGTTAATTCAATTATACCATCACTTGCAGCAGGAAATTCTGTAATATTAAAACACTCGGCCCAAACACCTCTTTGTGCTGAGCAATTGTATGAATCGGCAAAAAAAACTCTTCCTAATAATACTTTTAATTATTTGCATCTTAACCATAATGATAGTTTGAAAATAGTTTCTGATAAAAGAATTGGGTTTGTTTCATTTACAGGATCAGTAAGTGCGGGTTATGAAGTTCAAAAATCAACAATGAATAAATTTATAAGTATAGCACTTGAATTGGGTGGAAAGGATCCAGCATATGTAAGACACGATGCTGATCTTGAAAGTACTGTAGAAAATCTTGTGGATGGTTCTTTTTTTAATTCTGGTCAATCTTGCTGCGGTATAGAAAGAATTTATGTAGATAAAAAAATATATAATAATTTTTTAGAATTATTTATTGATAAAACATACAGCTATAAATTAGGAAATCCATTAAAAGAAGATATCAACCTTGGTCCTGTTGTTAAATTATCTGCTGCAGATTTTATTAAAGATCAGATGAATTTAGCTGTAAAACAAGGTGCAAAAATGATGATTGATGAATCAAAATTTGATTACCCAAAAGAACATAAAAATTACATGGTCCCTCAAGTTCTAACTAATGTAAATCATGAAATGAAATTTATGATGGAAGAAACTTTTGGTCCTTGTGTAGGAATAATGCCAGTAGATAATGACAATGAAGGTATAAATTTAATGAATGATAGTCCCTATGGTTTAACCGCATCTATTTGGACTAAAGATATTGATGCTGCAGAAAAGCTTGGTAATAAAGTTAATACTGGAACTTTATTTATGAATAGATGTGATTACTTAGATCCAGGATTATCTTGGACGGGTGTAAAGGAAACAGGAAAAGGCTGTTCTTTATCAGAGATAGCATATGAACATCTTACAAAACCAAAAAGTTTTCACCTAAAGAAAGAATTATAAAAAAATGAAGCTTACTTACAAAGGTAAATCAGCAATTGTTACAGGTGCTTGTGGTGGTATGGGTTTAGAGGTTTCTAAAAATTTATCAAAAAATAATATTGCAGTACTTATGATTGATTTAAAAAAACCTCCTAAAAATTTTTTAAAAGATAATCAAAATTGCATATACAAAACTATTGATGTTACTAATTTTAAGAAATTAAAAAAATCTATAGAAATATTTTACAAAAAAAATAAACAGATTGATTATTTAATTAATACAACAGGTGTCTTATGGTTTGATAAAGATATATCATCGACTAATATTGACCCCAAAATATGGGATAAAGTCTATGAAATAAACTTAAAATCAATGGTTTATTTATCTAAAATTATTATACCTAAAATGAAAAAAAATAAATTTGGATCAATGGTACATATTTCGTCTGTTGATGCATTGTCAGGTGATGATAAACCGCAGGATGCTTATGGATCATCCAAAGCTGCTATGATTAGACTTTCAAAATCTCTAGCAATTCAATTTGCTTCAAATAATATTAGATCAAATAGTATATTGCCTGGAGCAGTCGACACTAATATGCAAAAAAGATGGAAAAAAAATCCAACTGCAAAAAAAAAATTAGCAAGAGTAATACCTCTTAATAGAATTGGGAAACCACAAGATATATCAAATACCGTTATGTTTCTATTAAGCGAACAATCTAATTATATTACTGGAACTGAGATTATTATTGATGGTGGCATTACCGCCAAACCTTAATCTTAGAATTAGGCGCTTCTATAAAAGAAGCGCCTAAAAATATTATTATCTATAAGGATAACCAGCTTTTTCCATTGTTTGAGCATATAATTTAAATGCATCAACAACTTTTTTAGCACGTGGGCTAATTTTAGATGTATCATCCCAGAACTCTTTAGAGTCTTCTACTACTTTGCCCCACTCATTTGCTGGAAGACTTGTAAGTTCCATTTTTTTACCATTAACACGTAGGTCTGCTTCTCCACCCCAATACCATACTTGTCTATAATAATGAGAATCATTAATAGACATTCGGTATAAAGCTTGAAGTTTTGGACTTAATTTTTCCCAACTTTTTGAATTGGCAAAGTAAGAACCAAACCATGCACCTGTTACTGCGTTTGTTAAAGCATATTTACAAATATCTGCCCAACCTACTTCGTAAGCTTCTGTAAATCCGCACCAACAGACACCATCAAGTTCACCTGTTTGCATTGCAGTTTCAACATCATCCCATGGTACAATTACCGGAATTAAACCATATCTAGACAAGAATTTCCCGGCAGTAGGAACGCCAAAAACTCTTAAACCTTTCATGTCTGCTAATGAAGTAACTTTTTTCTTAACGGTAAATAAGTGACAAGGGTCCCAAGCACTAGTACTTAACCATTTCACTCCCTTAACTTCTTTATAAGCTTCATCCCAAATCTCATTTAAACCATAATATTTAAATAATGATGGAACGTCTAAGCTGTATCTTGTTGCAAATGGGAAATATCCACCAAACACTTGTATATCTACTGGTGAACCCATAGTTGCGTCATCACTTTGCACAGCATCAATTGTACCTGCCTGCATTGCTCTAAACAATTCATCAGTTGGCACTAATTGGTCTGCATAGTAAAGCTCAATTTCCATTTCGCCGTGCGCAGCTTTATTAAAAGCTTCAATTTGTGGCTTAATAACATGAGCTCCTAAAGGTGCTCCAGAATATGTTTGCAGTCTCCATTTTATTGGATTTGACGCCGCATAAACATAAGGAGCTTTTACAACAGTAGCTCCGGCCGCACCCAAAGTTAACAAACCGGCTTTCTTAATAAACGAACGCCTTTTATTTGTTATGATTTTTTTTTCTTTTTTCATATCTTCCTCTCACTTAATTTATACGCAAAAGGTTATTATTAATTTTAGAATGATTCTAGTAATTATTTAAAATAATTTAAACTATAAGTTGAATTTATTTATTTGATAAATATTTTTCAGGCAAGTATGTAGCAATTTCAGGGAATGCCATAACTATCGCTAGACCAATAACCATAACTATAACAAACGGAATTATTGATCTATAAATATCATATAAAGTTATTTCTTTTGGTGCCATAGCTCTCATTAAGAATAAATTATATCCAAACGGTGGAGTCATGTATGCTATTTGGCAAGTAATTGTATAAAGCACTCCATACCATATTGGGTCAAATCCTAAAGATATAATTAGTGGAACATAAAGTGGTGCAACAATTACCAGCATTGCAGTATCATCTAAAAACATTCCCATAATTATATAAGAAAGTTGCATCATAATTAAAACTCCCCACGGTGTTAGATTCCATCTTTCAATAAATAATTTTTCTATTGCTTTTCCTGCTCCCAAACCATCAAAGACAGCCCCGAAACATAATGCCGCTAAAATTATCCACATAAACATACATGATACACCTAGTGTTTTTTTAAGTGTAGTTTCGAGAACTTGTTTGTTAAATCTTTTTTTATAAATAGCAGCGATAGTAGCAAGTAGTGCTCCAACGGCAGAACATTCAACTAGACTAGCTATTCCCATTAAAAACAAACCAGTCATAAGGAAGAAAATTACAAAGGGAATTATTCCGGCTTTTAATAATTTTAATTTTTCTGATAATGGAATGTCTCTTTCTTTTTTATCTAATGCTGGACCTAGCTCTGGTTGCAGTCGGCATCTAACATAAATATAAATAATAAACAAAGAAGCCATTAATATTCCTGGTAAAAGGCCAGCCAACCAAAGTTTACTAACAGGTTGTCTTGCAATCATGCCATATAAAACCATAACTACACTTGGGGGTATAAGTATACCTAGAGAACTGCCTGCTTGAACTACCCCGGTTATCATTCGTTTATCATAATTTCTCTTTAACATTTCTGGAAGTGCAATTGTTGCTCCTATAGCCATTCCCGCTACACTTAATCCATTCATTGCAGAAATTGCTACCATCATAAGCATAGTTCCAATAGCAAGACCACCTTTTAGTCCACCAAAATATACATGAAACATTTTATATAAATCGTTTGCTATTCCGGATTCAGAGATCATAAACCCCATATAAATAAAAAGAGGAAGAGTAAGCATTGGATACCATTTAAATAATTTCCAAGTAGCTGTGTAGGGCATCTCCATAGATCCTTCGCCCCAAATCAATAATGCTGAAGCAGCTGCAACAAAACCTATTGCACCAAATACTCTTTGACCAGTGAACATCATAGTTAACATTGTTATAAACATAAACAATGCAATGAATTCATAACTTAAGTATTGTGCTAACATAATTATATTTTTTTACCTTTTATTTTTGCTATATCTTTAAAAAGCATTGAAAAAGCTTGCAGTAACATTAATAAAATACCAATTAACATTAAACTTTTTATTGGCCAAACATAAGGTGCCCACGCTGTAAAAAGTTTTTGTTTAGTTTGAATGGTGTATTGTAAGCTTGTTATAGATCCATAAAATAAAATTATTAAATAGAAAATTAAAAACATACTTGTAAAAGCATCCATTTTTGCTTTTCCTCTTTCGGAAAGCCTTCCATAAAATAAATCCATTCTAACGTGATCATCAGTAATCATGGAATAACCACCGCCCAATAAATAATATGCAGTAATTGTAAATTGAGCCATCTCAATTATCCACATCAAAGGATAATTAATTATATTTCTAGTTACAAAAGAAAGAATTAGCACAAACATCATAAAAAAAACTCCATACATAACTATTCTCCCAACTTTAATACAAATTGAATCAATAAATTTTACATAACTAGAGATTAATTTTGGCATAGAGTTATTTTTTATGACAATTAAAATTAAAATTAGAATTATTGCAAGAATTAAAATCATTGAATTAATATTTAGATAAGATAGATTTAATAAATTATTTGAGGGATTTAAAAATAATATGACAAAAGTAGCTATTATAGGAACAGGTCCTTGTGGGCTTTCTATGTTAAGATCTTTTGAACAAGCTGAAAAAAATGGTGAAAAAATACCTGAAATAGTTTGTTTTGAAAAACAAGAAGATTGGGGTGGATTGTGGAACTATAGCTGGAGAACTGGATCTGATCAATACGGTGACCCTGTTCCCAACAGTATGTACAGGTATCTATGGTCAAATGGTCCAAAAGAATGTTTAGAATTTGCAGACTATTCATTTGATGAACACTTTGGAAAACCTATCCCATCATTTCCTCCTAGAGAAGTTTTATACGATTATATAACCGGCAGAGTAAAGAAAGGTAATCTAAAAAATAAAGTAAGATTTAGTACAAGTGTTTCTAAAGTTATTTTCAATGTAGATAAATTTGAAATTACTTCCCATGATAAAAAAAATGATAAATTTTCAAAAGATACTTTTGATTATGTAGTTGTATCAACTGGTCATTTTTCAGTTCCCTTTATTCCAGAATATCCAGGAATGAAATCTTTTCCAGGTAGAATAATGCATTCACATGATTTTAGAGATGCCGAAGAATTTAGAGGAAAAAATGTTATTGTTTTAGGAAGCAGTTATTCGGCAGAAGATGTAGCTCTTCAATGCCACAAGTATGGAGCTAAAAGTGTAACTATAGGTTACAGAAATAACCCAATGGGTTTTAAATGGCCTAAAGGAGTAAAAGAAGTGCATTATTTAGATAAACTGGTTGGAAATAAAGCAATCTTTAAAGATGGACATGAACAAGAGGCTGATGCAATAATTTTATGTTCAGGTTATCTTCATCATTTCCCATTTTTAACTGAGGACCTTAAGCTAAAAACTAGAAATAGATTATATCCACCAAAATTATATAAAGGTGTCGTATGGCAAGATAATCACAAATTACTTTATTTAGGTATGCAAGATCAATTTCATACTTTTAATATGTTTGATTGTCAGGCGTGGTATGCAAGGGATGTGATAATGGGTAAAAGTAAAATTCCAAATAGCTCAGAAATAGAAAAAGATATAAATAAATGGGTTGCTCTAGAGGAAAAATTAGAAAACCCAGATCAAATGATAGACTTTCAAACTGAATATACTAAAGAACTTCACGGGCTATCTGATTATCCAAAAATTGATTTTGAATTAATTAGAAAACATTTTAAAGAATGGGAACACCATAAAGTAGAAGATATTATGACATATAGAAACAAATCTTTTTCTTCACCTGTTACAGGATCTATTGCCCCAGTACATCATACACCTTGGGCGACAGCAATGGACGATTCTTCAAAAGTTTTTTTAAATCAACCAAAAAAATAGAATAATTACCATTCGATCTGTAATTTTTTGTTTTCGCAAATACATTCCAAAATGCTAAATAAAAGTGGAAATTTACTTTTATCAAATTTTGCCATAAGTTTTGGCCCAATATCAAAAGCCAATTGGGCGCCTTCAACTGTTGTATTTTTCATAAATTTTTCTTTTGCCTCTTTGTATAAATAGCCTTGTCCTAAATATTTTCCCATTTGGCTATTTCTTCCACCAGACACACTTACATATATATCTCCTAAACCAGCTAAACCATAAACAGTTTCTGTTTTTCCTGAATAACTATTAACAATTTCTACCATTTCAGAAATTGATCTATGAATTAAACTAGCAGCGGTATTTAAAAAATATTTTTCTTGGATTTCTTTTGAAGCAGCTGGGTTACTTAAGCCTTGTGAACCACCAATTAACATTGAATAAAGATTTTTTATCGCTGAAGAAATTTCTATACCTTCTATATCATCTGATATTTCACATTTATAATATTCTGTTTGAATAAAATTCTGAATTTTTTGAGCCTCCTTAATATTTTTATTTGCTATTATAGTTCCTGTTCTTATTTTATTTGCAAGGCCCGATGCCAAACATGGTCCTTTAACTGAAGAAATATTAACATTTTTATGACCATTTTTTTTCAAAATCATTTCTAGTTTTTCAGTTAAAGTTGTTAGTTGATCATCAATTATTGAAAGACCCTTTGTTAATAAAATTATAGGTGTGTTAGATTTATAAAATTTTGAAATCTCATCACCTGCCCAATCAATTCCAGCTGAGCTAACAGCAACTACGATTAAATCTAAATCGGTATCAGCAATTGTACTAAATTTTTCAATTTTAATTTTTTTTGGCAAAATTACATTTAAACTTGGGTGCAAATTTTTATTGGATTTTATTAAAGAAATAAAATCATCTTCTAATACCGAGCCCATTATAGTGACATCATTATTATTTTCTGCACACGGAATCGAAAAAGCAGATCCCATTGCTCCAGCTCCAATTATTAATATTTTTTTCATAGCTTAAATTATGCTAAAGTTTTTCTAATTGCTTGTTTCCATCCTTGCAATAAATTATTTCTCAATGATTTATTAAGTTTTGGAGAAAAAACTCTATCTTTTTTCCACTTAACTTGAATTTCATTCAAAGATTTAAATTCTCCAATCTGATATCCAGCTAAAAGTGCAGCCCCTAACGCTGTTGTTTCTAGAGTTTTTGGTCTAATTACATCTAAATTTATTATATCTGATAAAAATTGAGCAAACCAATTGTTCTCTACCATTCCTCCATCAACTTTAATCAATTTAGGTTTAAGTCCATCCTTTTTCATTGCATCAAACAAATCATAACTTTGATAAGCAACAGATTCTACAACAGCTCTGACTAAACTTTTCCAATCACTGTTTCTTGTTAAACCGGTAATGACTCCTCTTGCATCTGGTCTCCAATAGGGAGCACCTATTCCACTAAATGCTGGAACTACATATACACCTTCATTATTTTTTTTTGATTTAGCAATATTTTCTGTTTCATAAGCATTATTGATTAGTTTTATTTTATCTCTAAGCCATTGTATTCCTGCTCCAGCAATAAAAATTGAACCTTCTAATGCATAAGTATTTTTTCCATTTATTCGATAACAAATTGTGGTCAATAATTTATTTTTTGAAAAAATTTTTTTTGAACCGGTATTCATTATTACAAATGCACCAGTGCCATAAGTACTTTTGATTGAACCTTTTTGAAAACAAGATTGACCAATTGCTGCTGCCTGCTGATCTCCTAAAACAGCAGATATAGGGATTTCTTTTCCGATAATTTTTTTATCTAAAGTTCCAAAACTATCAGCTGAATTTTTTACTTCTGGAAGAATTTTGTGTGATATCTTTAATTTTTTCAATATATTTTTATCCCATTGATTTGTATTTATATTGTACAACATTGTTCTGGATGCATTAGTTGCTTCAGTTAAATGTCTTTTTCCTTTAGTGAGCTTCCAAATTAAAAAAGTATCAATGGTTCCAAATAGTAAATTATTTAATTTTAATAATCTTTTTGATTCTTTTACATGATCTAATATCCATCTAATTTTCGTTGCTGAAAAATATGGATCGATAAATAAGCCAGTTTTTTTTCTAATAATATTTTCATAATTATTTTTTTTCAAATTTTGGCAAAATTGTTGTGTACGTCTATCCTGCCAAACAATAGCATTGTAAATTGGTTTACCATTTTTTTTATTCCAGAGGATAGTTGTTTCTCTCTGATTGGTAATTCCAATACTTAATATTTTTCCTTTTAACTGCTTAGCTTTTTGTGTAACTTTTTTTAATGATTTGAGTGTTGTCTTCCAAATCTCATTTGGATTATGTTCTACCCAGCCATTTTTTGGAAAATATTGTTTAAATTCAAACTGTGATACAAATTTTGTGTTACCTTTTGTATCAAATAAAATTACTCTTGTTGATGTCGTGCCTTGGTCAATAGCAACAAGAAATTTTTTCACAATTTTAATTTATGCCAAGGTGTTTTTTTCTTTTCTCTACCCAGGTTCTAATTAAATTATCAAATATTAAACCTATGAAAGCAACGCAAATTCCAAGTGTAAATCCTATACCTGCCCCTTTTTTATCTGATAATGCTTTTAGAATATATTGTCCTAAATCTTCAGTTCCAATAAATGCTCCAATGATCACCATAAACAATGCAAATACAATTGTTTGATTTAAGCCAAGCATCATGTGAGGAAATGCTAAAGGAAATTCTATTTTAGTCAATCTTTGGAATTTATTTACACCTGACATTGTTGCAGCATCATGCAAACCAACTGGAACACTTCTAAGACCTTCAATTGTATAACGTGTTGCAGGTATTGTTGCATAAACTATAACTGCAATTAAAACTGATGTATCAGTTATACCAAAAAGCATCATCACTGGAATTAAGTACACAAAAGAAGGAAAAGTTTGAAATATATCACAAACTCCCAGCATAAAACTCGCGGAATGTTTGTTTTGAAAACATAAAGTTCCAACTGTAAAACCAATTAAACAAGATACAATAACTCCAAAAGTTGCCATATATGCTGTCACTAATGCTCTATCCCACCATGGACTTAAGGCTATAAATAAAGTCAATCCGCAAACAACTAATGCTGAACGAATCCCACCAATTAAATATCCAGCTCCAACCACCAAAACTAATGTGGCAACCGCAGGCATTCTTAAATATAAAGCTCTCATTGGCTGAAGCACGTCTTGAATCAACCATGTATTAAATGCTTTTATATACACAAAGAATGTATCAAAAATCCAATCAACACCTTTATTCCAAAAATCTGCTGTTGATATTCCTTTATTATGTGGAACTTCAAATAAGTAGTTGTAACCACCTTTGAACAAAAAAGTTCCAACATAAGCAAGTACAATTCCTATAATTACTGTTGCAACAAAAAATAAAAGATTTTTATTTCTTTGATAGAATGTCAGATTGCCGAAATAATCTGTTTGTTTATTTGCCCAAGCCAAAGACATTTTGTCTAAAAGAATTGCAATTAAACTAATACATAATCCAGCTTCCAAAGCTAATCCAATATTGAGTTGGTTTAAGGCTAATAATAAATTAAACCCCAAACCTTTTGCTCCTATAAATGCAGAAATAACAGCCATAGAAAAACAAACCATTATGACTTGGTTTACTCCAATTAAGATATCTCTTCTTGCAGTTGGAATTAATACTTTAAACATCAGTTGCCAATTATTACATCCACTCATCCTACCTGCTTCAATAACTTCTGGCGGTATTGCTCTTAAACCTAATATAGTTAATAATATCATTGGTGGAACAGCAACAACCATAGTTATAATTACTGCAGCATGATCACCAACTCCAAAAAGAACAAGCGCAGGAACCAATACCGCATATTGTGGCATTGTTTGCATAACTAAAAGTATTGGATATAAAGCTTTCTCAACACGTTTACTTTTAAATGCTGCTATACCTAAGCCTAAGCCAAAAATAAATGATAATGGTGCTGCAACTAATATAAATGAAAGAGTTTGCATCGATGGTTTCCATTGACCAAATACAGAAATGTAAACCATAACTAAACCTGCAAACAAAGCTAGACCTTTACCACTTAGTTTATAAGCAAGTATTGCTGAACCAGCAGCAACAATAGTCCATGGTAAACCTGGTAGCTCTGCCCAAGGGTTTTTGTCTATCCAATCCCAACTAGTAAATGCAACAATAGTTTCAAGTCCACCTAATAAAATCTCTCTAATCAGTTCTATTAAAAACGTCATAAAAGCAGTTAAATTTCTACTTATTTGTAAAACTAATGGTCGAGTTCTGAATTCTTGAGTATCTTCATTCCAAAATTCAATTGGCATCCATTCATTCATTAAAAAAAATAATGAATCATTTATCCAAATAGGTAACCATCCAAGTAATGGAGGTAACCTCCAAAAGACATCAAAAGCATAATATCTTACTTCTTTACCGAGAAAAACGAAGGAGCTTTGGTTTGGATCTTTAACAAATTCTGCTTGGCCTCGTATAAATTTATATGTTTCAGGAACATCAATCGCAAAACATAAAGCAAAAAATACAATCAATAAAAATAACCATTGAAATAACTTTGGATATTTCTTTATTAATTCCATGATTTAATTATTATTTTTTCTTCCTCCAAAAACTGTATTAATTATTTTTGTTGGATTAATAGAGCCTACAATTTTGTTGTTATTATCTATAACTGCTACTGATTTTTCTTGTGTTAAAATTTTTTCAGCAACATTTTCAATAATTTCATCTTTTAAAACCTTCAAATCACCCAAATTATCAGTGGTAGATGGGTCCATTACATCTTTAATTAATAGAACTTTTTCTCTAGGTACTTCTTCTGTAAATTTCCTTACATATTCAGTTGCTGGATTTAGAACAATATTTGCAGGTGTGTCTAGCTGTTCAATTATTCCATCTTTCATAATGGCAATACGATCAGCAAGTTTTAGAGCCTCGTCAAAATCATGTGTAATAAACATAATTGTTTTTTGTAATTTATCTTGAAGTCTTAAAAATTCATCCTGCATTTCTTTTCTAATTAATGGATCTAATGCAGAAAAAGGTTCATCCAAAAACCAAATATCTGGCTCTACAGCCAATGATCTCGCAATACCTACTCGTTGTTGTTGACCTCCAGAAAGTTCTCTTGGAAAATAGTTTTCTCTTCCATCAAGACCAACAAGTTTAACCATATCCATTGCTTTACTAATACTATCTTCAGTTTTAATTCCCTTAATTTGGAGTGGGAAAGCAATATTTTCTACAACTGTTTTATGAGGAAGTAGAGCAAAACTCTGAAAAACCATTCCCATTTTATTTCTTCTAAGCTCTATTAGTTCTTTATTATTTAATTGAAGTAAATCTTGACCTTCTATAAAAATTTTTCCACCTGTTGCATCAGTTAATCTAGAAATACATCTTAGCAAAGTTGATTTACCTGATCCAGATAAACCCATTACAACTAACATTTCTCCCTTTGAAACTTCAAATGAAGCATTGTTAACACCTACTATGCATCCATTTTCTTGAAAAGTTTTTGCGTCTACATTGCCATTTGAATCTTTAAGCATTTTTTTGGCATTTTCTCCAAAAATTTTATAAACAGCTTCACATTTAATTACTGGTTCAGACATAAATTTTAATAAAGTTATACGAAATTAAGATAAAATAAAATCTATATAATTTGTTCATTTCCTCCTTAAAAATTTTTAATAAAATAAACCCTTGTATCAATTCCGGTGCTTAAAAAACTTAAAACCTCTCCACTTACATTTGCAGTTCTATTTACTCCTACATTCGCGCCACTTACAGTGTAACCAGCAAAACATTTATTTTTCTCTTTATCCCATTTAACATACGTTTCATCAATTTTATTACCATTGATAGTATATAGTTCGTAAGCTTCATAATTTAAAAAATGAGCAGCCATTATAGCACGTTGAGGAAGAAGTTTTGTTGCATTACAAACTGCTTCATATAGTTCATCAGTCAATCTAAAATTATCTGTTCCATCAAATGTTACTAGAATACCTGATGGAAGTTGGGATATAAGTGCATTAAGTTTTTTTTCTTCTGCAATTCTTTCTTCTTCTAGTTTCATTTTTTTAATTAATTCATCTCCTCCTCCCCAATAAATATTTAAAATACCAAAAGATAAAATTATAATAAGTGTTAAGATAAGAAGACCTCCAAATTGCTTTGTTGCTTCGGGCAACTCTTTTAATTTATTTATATAATTATTTTTTATCATTATTTTAACTATTCTTGTAATTTTCCATTAACCCAGGTGCCTGTTTTTTCTTTACCATCAGACCAAGTAAAAGTTCCTTTCCCATTCATAAAACCATTGGCCCATTCTCCAACATAAGTTGCGCCATTTGGAAAAGTTAAAGTACCTTGCCCACTCCACTCGCTGTTTTTAAATTCGCCTTTATAAATATATCCATTAGGCCAAGTTTCTGTTCCTTGACCATGTTTTTTTGTGTTTACCCATTCACCTTCATAAGTTGTTTTATCTGTATAAACCCACTTACCGTAACCATTTTCGCAATTTCCCTCCTTACATCCAGTGCTACGAGATAGAACTTCAGATGTAATTAAAAAACTAAAAATTATGCTAATAATAATTTTTTTCATAACAATACTTTACACAAAATTAATTAAAAAAAAAATCAGACATTTGTGTCTATTTTTCTGCATGAATAAAAAGAAATATCTTTTTCTGCGTTTTCACTTTTTATATTTCTTGTAATTTCATGAACTAATTCGCCTGATTTTCTATTTATAATACCAGACTCTGAGTAATTTTTTTTTTGGTCAATTGCTTTAAATAAAACAACATCTTTATTTACTATTTTAACATTTAATTTTTCTGTATCTGAAAGAAATAAAGACAATCCACTAATCAAAAGTGTTTCTGGTTTTTTTGCCTCAATATCGAATTTATCTAAATCCTTATCATCTAAATCTTTGGCTAGAAAAGTTTGATAATTGTATTCAGAATTTTTAAGTATTTTTTTTTCTAAATCACATACAAAACTAAGATTAATATCCTCTTGGATATCCACATCTTTTGCAAAGGCTGAATTTAAAAATAGCAAGCTAAGCGATATATAAAAAAAATATTTTATCATTAGATTAAATTAAACTTTAAGTAACCATTTTTCTAAAGTTAAAATAAAAAAATCCCCCCCAACATTGTTGGGGGAGACTTTATAATTATTAACTTTAACCTTTATTTAGTAAAAGCTTGCCAAACACTCTTATTATCAGCTAACCATTTTTTAGCTGCATCTTCGTGAGTCATTTTGTCAACGTCAACTAAAGCTGCCATTGCACCAATTTGACTTGTAGAGAATGACAATTTTTTGAACATCGCAGCTGCTTTTGGATGAGTTTTTGGAAAATCAGCGTTAACTGCTTTTTTCAAATAACCATCTGGCGAACCACATTTACCGTCTCCACCATCTTCTGGTCTACAACCAGCTGTGTATGGAGGGAAGTCTATAAATGTAAAACCAGCACCATCTGTAAAGTTTGGTGTCCAGTTAAAGATGATAGTTCCTCTTCCTTCTTTTTTAGCTGCTGCTAATTCTGCCCAAAGTGCATCTGCACTTCCAGCAAATTTAACCCACCAAAGGTCACCTAAGCCTAATGCATCAACTCTTTGTGGAATTAAATCACCATGCCAAGTTTGTGGACCTTCTAACATTCTTCCTTTTCCGTCTGGTGAATCAGGTGTTGTGAAGTTTTTTGCACAGTCAGGATTTTTTAAAGCAGTCCAGTCTGGTAGACCTGGGCATAAACCTTTTTCAGCAACCCAATTTGGATATCCCATATCCTCAAGAGTTCTTGCTTCATGATCACCCCAGTCAAGCAAACCACCTTTGTCTAAAGCTGTAGTAAATGATTTACCAAAAGCAGATTCCCAAACTTCGTGAGATATAGTTACATCACCAATTCGAATTGATTCATAAACTGCTTGTGAGTCAGCGTTTACATATTTAACGTTATTTCCCATACTTTCCATAATTCCACCAATTACGTAAGCCATTACAATTTGACTTGACCAATTGTGTGTCGGGATAACGATAGGTTTCTTACTATCTGCAGAATTTGCTATGCCAGTAAATGAAACTACTGAAATAACTATAGCAGATAAAAGAGATATTATTTTTCTCATTTTTTTCCCCTTTCCTTAATATTAAGTACGCATAGTATCTGCTTAATTAAATGTATAGTCAATAACTGTTAGATATATTATGTTCGTTGTAGGCTTTAAAAAATGCTAAATACAAGTGCTAATATAAAAGAACCGGGACTAAATGTACTACCACCTGGAGTTGAAAGATATATAGTAAATGGTGGTGGTCTCACCGGTATTCAAATTCTTCCAGATGATGAAATAGAAGTTATAAATAATGAAGGAAATCAGATATGTGAGATATCAGTTTTCAACAAAGAAGGAAAATCAGAACCAGCAATTTTAAATTTAAAAGAAAATAAAGATTCCTCTGAAATTAAAAAAATACTTTCAAAAAAAGATGAGAGTTCTCTAATTGCGCTTCGACAACTAAAAAAAAGAAATTTAGATATTTCAAAATCTAAAGCTTCAATTATTTTTGATAAAGAAACAAGTTGGGGTGAAAAAGTAAAAATAAAATCAAAAGATAAATGTTATTGTATCTTTTCTGCTCCTGGTACCGAAATGTTAATTCATGAACAAAATCCTCCAACCGATTTAACTATTTTTGTTAAAAGAGCTAAAATTACAAAAGATAAAGAACACCATGTAATTCCTGATCCGATGTTTGATCCGCTTAGTGAGACAAATATCGATAGAGCAACAGCAGTTTCTTTTCAGGTAAAAGAAGGTGATTACATTCAGGTTATTTCACCAACGGGAAGGCAATGTTCTGATTTTGTAGCATTTGACACAGCAAAATTAGATAAAAGAATTGAAAAAGGTTTGGATTGGCAAACAACAAGAACTTTTATGGCAAGTACTTTTCCTGGACCAGGATTATTTTCAAAATTTTATGATACTGATCATGAACCTTTGGTTGAGGTAATTAGAGATACAGTGGGAAAACATGATACCTTTAATTTAGCCTGTACATCTAAATATTATGAAGATGCTGGATATTTTGGACATCCAAATTGCTCTGATAATTTAAATGCCTCTATGGAAAAGTTTGGAGTTCAAAAAAAAAGAGGCTGGCATGCAATAAACCTTTTTTTTAATACATCGACAGGAGGCTTAAATTCAGTATTATCAGATGAATCTTTCGCTAGACCTGGTGACTATGTAACATTTAGAGCTCTAAAAGATTTAACTTGCGGAACAACAGCTTGTCCAAGTGACATTGATGCTTGTAATTCATGGAATCCAACTGATATTTTTGTTAGAACTTATGATAAAAAAAAAGAATTTACAAAATCTTTTGCATTTAGAATGAAAACAGACTCAGAAACAAAGTTAACTAGGAATACTGGCTTTTACGAAAGAACTTCAAAACTTACGAGAAATTTTGTTGATGCTAGAGGCTTCTGGTTACCAAATGATTATACAAAACATGGTGTAATCAATGAATACACAGCTTGTAGAGAAAAATCAGTTGTTATTGATTTATCTTCTCTAAGAAAGTTTGAAATCTTAGGACCTGATGCTGAAGAGTTAATGAATTATACTTTAACAAGAAATATAAAAAAACTTTCAGTTGGTCAAGTGGTTTATTCTTCAATGTGTTATGAAAATGGTTTCATGTTTGATGATGGAACATTATTAAAATTGAGTGATCATGGCTTTAGGTGGGTATGTGGTGATGAATATGCTGGAGAATGGTTAAAAGAGCAGGCAAAGAAAAAAAATTATAAAGTTTTAATAAAAAATTCAACAGATCAAATTAATAACATCTCTTTACAAGGTCCAAATAGTAGAAAAATTCTTGAAAAATTTATATTTACGCCACCAACTCAGCCAACTATTTCTGAACTGCAGTGGTTTAGATTCACTATATGCAGAGTTGAAGATTTGAATGGTATTCCTTTAATTGTTTCGAGAACTGGCTACACAGGTGAGCTAGGTTATGAAATTTGGTGTCATCCATCTGATGCTCCTAAGGTATGGGATAAAGTTATGGAAGCTGGAAAAGATGAAGGGATTATACCCGCTGGTTTTGGTGCGCTAGATTTATTAAGGATCGAAGCAGGATTAATATTATTTGGAAATGAATTTGATGGTCAAGTTGATCCATTTGAAGCTGGCGTAGGTTTTACAGTTCCATTAAAAACTAAAACAGATGATTTTATTGGTAAAGAAAGTTTAATTAAAAGAAAAGAAAATCCTCAAAAAAAACTTGTAGGTCTTGAGCTTACTGGAAAAGAAAAAGCAAATCATGGAGATTGTGTTCATATTGGTAGATCTCAAGTTGGTGTGATAACTAGTGGATGTATCTCTCCAACTTTAAATAAAAATATTGCACTATGTAGAATAGATATTGGTCATTCAGAATTAGAAACTGAAGTCGAAGTTGGGAAAATAGATGGACATCAAAAAAGAATTCCTGCAAAAATAGTTCCTTTTCCTCATTACGATCCAACTAAATCTAGAGTAAGATCTTAAATAATTATGAAAAGTACAAAAAATTTATTAGATTTTTGGGAAGAGCAGATGAAACAATCACATCGTTCAAGTAATTATTTTTTTAGAAAATCACCTTCGCACTATCATATGATGCTTTTAATTATGGCATACTACAAACAAAACTTGCCAATTACTGTTGAAGAATTAAAAACAAAACTATTTAAAACTTCTAGACCAAAATCTGCATTAATTATTAACGAAGCATGTGAAAAAGGTTTTTTTTATTTAGAAAAAGCTCAAGAAGATCAAAGAAAAAAAAATATAAAACCAACTGAAAGTTTTGTAGAAGAGTTTGAAAATTATCTTAAAAAGTTAAGAGAAATATCCCTTTAACCAGTATTCTTCATTGCTGCGGAAATGCCGGCTATTGATGTCATCATTGCATCATTAAGATATTTCTTATCCTTAGATTTAAATTTTTTCTTTGATATTTTGTTCATAACCACGGCTTGTAGTATGTTTAAAACTTCAGAATAAATGTTTCTAACTAAGACAGTTGTTCTAAATTTTTTTCTTTGGTTAATTATTTCTCTTGGAGTTATGTATTTATTTAATTTTTTAATTATAGCAAACTCTGCCCTAAGTTTATCACCTACTTCTCTTAATTTTTTATCAGCAAGGCTATTTTCGTAAACTTCTGATATTTCCGGGTCAACTTTTGAAATAACCATATCTAAAATATCCATTGTAGAATTAAAAAATGGCCAATTTTTTTCCATATCTGTAATAATATTTTTGTAATTTTTAACTGATGAATATTTTAATGCATCGCCAGTTCCTAGCCAAGCTGGCAGCATTAATCTTATTTGTGTCCAAGCAAACACCCAAGGTATTGCTCTTAAACTTTGAATGTTATCTACATTTTTTCTTTTAGAAGGTCGTGATCCTATTGATAATTTTCCAAGTGCTAAGTGAGGTGTAACAGTTTTAAAATATCTTATAAAATCTGAGTTCTCATTTATATTTTTTCTATAAGCTAATGTAGAAATTTTTGTCATTTCTTCTATTAATTTTCTCCAACTTTCCTTAGGTTGTGGGGGCGGGTTTAGAGTAGCCTGCATTACAGATCCTATGTAACTACATAAATTATATTTAGCTAAAGGTTCATAACCATATTTTTGTTGGATCATCTCTCCTTGATCAGTAATTCTAATACGACCATAAACAGAATTTGGAGGTTGTGATCTCATCGTTGCCTGAATTGGGCCACCACCTCTTCCTGCTGAACCACCCCTGCCATGGAAAAAAGTAAGATCAATTTTGTATTTTTTTGCAATAATTAAAATTTCTTCTTGAAGTTTGTATTGATGCCAACTAGCAGATAATTTTCCAGCATCTTTACTTGAATCAGAATAACCAATCATAATTTCTTGTTTGTTTTTGATTAATTTTCTATACCAACCTAATGAAAAAAGTTTTTCCATAATAGATTTTGCATTTTTTAAATCTTGCAAAGTTTCAAAAAGTGGAACTACTCTTAATTTACTTTTAATATTTGCCTGCATTTGCATTAAATAAACTTCCAAAACATCAGATGCTGCCGAAGTCATTGAAATTACATAAGCTCCTAAACATTCTGAAGGTTCATCAGCTAAAATTTTAAAAGTTGACCAAACTTCATTATTTTCTTTATTTTTAAAATTAAAATTTTTGAAACTTTTTCTATTTTTCTTCATTTTATTTATTAAATATTTAATTTTTTTATTTTCATCCCAATTTAAATAATTTGAATTATTTTTTTTCTTAACATATTCTGCTAATAGCTGTGAATGTCTTGATGACTCTTGTCTTATGTCTAATTTTGCTAGATTTATACCAAAACATTTAGCTCGTCTCATTAAATCAAGCAAATCACTACTCGCAATATTTTCACTTTGGTTTTGTTCTAACGACTCTCGTACGACCCTCAAAGGTTTTAGAATTTCCTCTTTAGAAGATAAAAGTTTTTTTTGATCTAATGGTTTTTTTGCTACTAAATGTCTTTCTATTAATCTATGTGTTTTTCTTATTTGGTCTCTTAATGGTCTTAAATAAACTCTATAAGGTTCAAAAGTTTTTCCAGTAGTTTTTAGAATTCTTTTTGAACATTTTTCCATTGAAAGTCCTCTAATTAATTTTGTTAATTCTTTCTCATAAAGTTTTGCTGCTTCCCATCTTGATAAAAGTATTACTTCTTTAGTTATAGTTGCTGTTACATTTGGATTGCCATCCCTATCTCCTCCCATCCAAGATCCAAATTCAATTGGATTAAAATTTTTAGGCAAACCTCTTCCCATATGTTTTATAAAAATAGCATTTAATCTTCTATAAACTTTTGGAATTGTTTCCCAAAGACTGTCTTCGATTACTGCTAATCCCCACCTTGCTTCCTCAGCAGGTGTAGGTTTAAATCTTTTTAAATCATCAGTATTCCAAATAATTGTAAACTCATCATAAAGCTTTTTATCTAAGATTTTTAATCGTGATGGCTTGTCCTTCAAAAGATTTCTTTGGTCCATTATCTCAGTTATTTTGTGGTATTTTTGTATTAAAGTTCTTCTTTTAACTTCAGTTGGATGAGCTGTAAGAACTATTCCAATTTGAAGATTTTTTGCAATATTATAAATTTTTTGAGGTCTGATTTTTTTATTTTTAAAAAGCTTTTCAAAAATTTCCTCAATGAAAATATTATTATGTTTATCTTTCAAGTCAGAATTTTCAAATTCATCTAATTTTCTAGAGGCATCTATGGATTCGCTAAGATTAATAAAATTCATAAAATGATTAAATGCTCTTGCTAATTTAAATATTTTAATTGGTTTAAGTCTTTGAATTTCTGAAGTAATTTTATTGAATCTATTTTTATTATTTTTATTTTTAATGTTTGCTTTTGATAGTAGTCTTATTCTCTCTACTAAATTAAAAAAACTTTCTCCCTCTTGTTTTTTTATTACTCTCCCTAAAATATTTCCCAAATACCTAACATCGTCTCTTAAAGATTTTGTAGGTATACGTTCGTAATAGAGATCTCTTTTTATCATTTGGTATAAACTATTTGTTTATATTTTAAGTTTTACTATTTAAAGCTAACTTTACAGTTTCACCCATAACTGATGGGTTTTTAGAAATAATAACTCCACATTCTTTTAAAAGCTCAACTTTCTCAACAGCACTTTCTCCATAAGCTGATACTATTGCGCCCGCATGACCCATTACTCTTCCCTTTGGCGCTGTCAAACCTGCAATATAAGCTATAACTGGTTTCTTCATATTTTCTTTTGCAAATTTTCCTGCAGCTACTTCTTGTGGTCCTCCTATTTCGCCAATCATTAAAACTGCTTCTGTTTCATCGTCTTGCTCAAATTTTTCTAAAATATCTTTAAATGAACTTCCGTTAATTGGATCACCTCCAATACCAACACTTGTTGAAACACCAATGTTTAAATTTTTTAATTGTTGTGCTGCCTCATATCCTAATGTACCAGACCTTCCAATTATTCCAATTTTTCCTTCTTTATATATATGACCCGGCATAATACCTAACATTGCTTTTCCAGGACTAATCACTCCAGCACAATTAGGTCCTACTAAAGTCATTTTTTCAGTTCTTGAATATCTTCTCATATAACGTTTAATTTTGATCATATCGTGAGAAGGTATTCCGTCTACTATTGCAACACATGTTTTAATTCCAGCATCAGCAGCTTCCATTGCTGAGTCTGCCGCGAAAGCTGGTGGAACAAATAATATTGATGCTGATGCACCTGTATTTTTGACTGCTTCTTTAACTGTATTAAATACAGGAAGGTTAAGATGTTTCATTCCACCTTTTCCAGGTGTAACTCCTCCAACTACATTAGTGCCATATTTGATCATTTCTTCTGCATGGAAACTTCCCATTTTCCCAGTGAAACCTTGTACTATTATTTTTGTTTTTTTATCTATTAATACAGACATTTTTAATTACCTAATGCTTTAACAGCCTTATTTGCAGCATCCTCTAGAGTGTTTGCTTCAATGTATTTTATTTTACTTTCTTTTAATATTTTGTTTCCTTTTTCAACATTTGTTCCAGCTAATCTTATTACTATTGGAACTTTTATATCTATTTTCTCTAATGCTTGAACTATGCCTTCAGCGACCCAATCACATCTATTTATACCTGCAAAAATATTTACAAGTATAACTTTAACTTTCTCATCCATTGAAATTAATTTAAAAGCTTTAACTATTTTTTCAGGTGTAGCTCCTCCACCAACATCTAAGAAGTTTGCTGGTTCACCACCTGCCAACTTAATCATATCCATTGAAGCCATTGCTAGACCTGCGCCATTAATTATATTCCCAATATTTCCATCAAGGCTAACGTAATTAAGACCTCTATCGGATGCATATACTTCACTGGGGTTCTCTTGAGTTTTGTCCCTTAATTCAGAAACTTGATTTCTTCTGAATAAAGCATTGTTATCAAAGCTCATTTTACAATCTAAAGCTAATATTTGATCTTGATTTGATATTACTAATGGGTTTACTTCAACCATAGTTGCATCTAACTCGCTAAATGCTCTATAACATCCAATAATTGTATCTGCCGCTCTTGCTATTAAATTAGGTTCTATTTTTAGTCCAAATGCTATTTCTCTAGCTTGAAACTTTTGCATTCCAACAGCTACTTCAATTTTAGATCTAATTA
>CACGZX010000001.1 GCA_902577625.1 uncultured Pelagibacteraceae bacterium | reverse complement strand
ATATTTCTTACGTTTCCTACATCGTCAGGGTTTATATGTTCGTATGTTTTTGGATCCTTTTGTACTGCAGAAACATGCAAACCACCTTTATGCGAAAAGGCAGCGGCACCAACATAAGGTAAATGTTGATTGGGTTTTCTATTTAATATTTCATCAAGTAATCTTGAGCACTGAGTTAATTTACCAATATTTTCTTTTTTAATGTTTATTTCATAGCTATTTGAATAAGTTTCTTTCAAGTGTAAAGTTGGAATTACAGACATTAAATTTGCATTTCCACATCTTTCACCTAATCCATTAATCGTTCCTTGTATTTGTCTAGCACCTGATAAAACTGCAGCGAGGGAATTTGCAACTGCATTTCCTGTATCATTATGGGCATGAATACCAATATTTTTTCCTGGCACTGATTTAGTGACTTCATTTACAATATCTGTGACTTCATTAGGCAAGGTTCCTCCATTCGTATCACAAAGTACAACCCATCTAGCTCCATTATCGTAAGCTGATTTGATACATGAAAGTGCATATTCTTTATTATTTTTAAAGCCATCAAAAAAATGTTCTGCATCAAACATGAATTCTTTTTTTTCCTTCACAAAGAGTTTTGCGCTTTCTGAAATATTTTCTAAATTTTCTTCATTAGATATTCCTAATGCAACATCAACATGGAAATCCCAAGATTTACCTACTAAACATACAGCTGGTGTATTACTATTTAATATTGATGAAAGTCCTGGATCGTTTTCAGCGCTTCTACCAGCTCTTTTTGTCATACCAAATGCTGTTAATATTGAATTATTAAATTTAATTTTTTTTTGAAAAAATTCTGTATCAGTGGGGTTAGCACCAGGCCAACCTCCTTCTATATAGTCAACTCCTAAATCATCCAAAGCTTTTGCTATTTTTAATTTATCGTCTATTGAAAAATCAACACCTTGAGTTTGTGCCCCATCTCTTAAAGTGGTGTCGAATATATATATTTTTTGTTTGCTCATTTAAATTTCCAAAGGGTTTTATCATCTTTGTCTTCAATTAAAACTCCTTTGTCTAATAATTCGTTTCTAATTTCGTCAGCAGCTTTATAATCTTTATTTTTTCTAGCTTTATTTCTTGCTTCAATTTTTTGGTTTATTTCTTCTTCAGAAATCTTTGATTTACTTTGCTTAAATTGATTCCATGAGTTTTTACTTTCATTTAATAGGCCAATAAAATTACACGCTGAAACAAATATTTCTTTATCCTTGTTTGAACCTTTTAGAGATTTT
Organism: uncultured Pelagibacteraceae bacterium; assembly: GCA_902577625.1. GTDB lineage: Bacteria > Pseudomonadota > Alphaproteobacteria > Pelagibacterales > Pelagibacteraceae > Pelagibacter. The sequence goes on along the minus strand of CACGZX010000001.1, from coordinate 124,958 downwards.
TCAAATAATTTATGAAGATTAGCAATGTAACCTGGAGTATTTAAATCATCATACAGTGGAGAGATATATTCTTCAGGAATTAGTACTTGTTTTTTAATATGTGTATAACTTTCATACCATTTGTTAATTGTTTTTTCACACTCAGATAAAAGTTTATCATTCCAATCTAAAGGTTGTTTATAATGTGCGCTAATCAAAGCTAATCTTAATACCTGTCCACTTACTTTATTTTTAAAGTCACTAATTTTTAAAATGTTGCCTTGTGACTTAGACATTTTTTCACTTGAGATTGTTATAAATCCATTATGAACCCAATAATTAGCAAATGTTTCATTTTCATTAGCACATCTGGATTGTGCAATTTCATTTTCATGATGTGGAAAAATTAAATCCATTCCACCTCCATGAATATCAAATTTATCACCTAAAAATTTTTTTGACATTACTGAACATTCAAGGTGCCAACCCGGTCTACCTTTTCCCCATGGTGAATCCCATGATGGTTCATTTTCTGTTGATGGTTTCCATAAAACAAAATCAGCTGGATTTTTTTTGTTTTCTGATATCTCAACTCTAGAACCAGCAATTAGTTCATCTAAATTTTTGTTTGATAATTTTCCATACTCTTTAAATTTTTTTACTTCAAAATAAACATGTTTATTAATTTCATATGCAAATTTATTTTGAATAAGTTTATTAATCATTTCAATCATTAATGAAATATTTTCTGTTGCCTTTGGTTCGTTTGTTGGAATTTCACAATTTAAATACTTACAATCTTGATGAAAAATATTCGTAATATTCTTTGTAAGATCACCAATTGAAATATTTTTTTCAATTGACGAAGATATTATTTTATCATCAATATCTGTAATATTTCTAACATAACTAACTGAATTATTTCCATATTTGCATTTTAAAACTTTGAATAAGATATCAAATATAACCAACGGTCTTGCATTTCCAATATGTGGGTTATCATAAACAGTTGGACCACAAACATACATTCCAATTTTTTTTGGATCAATTGGTATGAATTTGTCCTTTTTGTTACCCAGACTATTTGTTAAAAAAATATCTTTATTCATTATTCTAGAAATATACTTTAATTTGATGTTTGTGAATCTTTTAGATTACTTAGGAATCTTACAAACTGGAATTGGCTCCATTTTGTGAAGATTTAATTTTCTAATTTTAATGTATTTTTCGTAATTAGGGGAATCTGGGTTATTCATAGCATCTTCTACTTCATCGTACTTTAAGCCTAATTGACTTTCATCAGTTCTTCCATCATCCCATAGACCATCTGTTGGTTGTGCTTTAATAATTTCTTCAGTTATTTTTAATTCTTTTCCAAGTTCCCAAACATCTGTTTTTGTACAATCGGCAATTGGAGAAATATCAACACCTCCATCTCCATATTTTGTATAAAAACCTACACCAAAGTCCTCTACTTTATTACCTGTACCAACTACAATACCTTTATTTGCTGCAGCTACTTGATATAGAGTTGTCATTCTTAATCTTGCTCTCGAGTTAGCCATACCATGTTCGCTTTTAAAATCTGACAATGTATTTTCAAAATTTTTAAATACATTATCAAGCTCTAACGAATGTGATTCTACATTATTAAATTTTTCACTTAACCATTTTTTGTGCAAAAGACTAAGGTTGTTCTGTTCTTTGTTTTGTTTGATTGGCATTGTTAAAACTATAGTTTTCAAACCAGTCATAGCACACAAGGTGCTTGTTACTGAGGAATCTATACCTCCTGAAATACCAATAACAAGTGATTGGGCTTTAACCGGCATTGAATTTACGTAATTCAATATCCAATCTTTTATAAATATGACTTTTTTTGATACTTCCATAATTCAATTATACGTTAAAAGATTTATTTTATAAATGCGTTAAGAAACCGCTCTAATTCCACTTCTTGCATAAATGGAATTTTTTTTAATTTCATCAGAAATCAAAAATGACAGTTCTAATGCTTGATTAGCATTTAATCTTGGGTCACAATGTGTACGGTATCTACTTGATAAATCTTTATCTGAAATTTTTTGTGTTCCCCCTGTACATTCAGTGACGTTTTGTCCTGTCATTTCTATGTGTAAACCTCCAGCATAAGATCCTTCACTTTGATGTACAGCAAAAACATTTTTAACTTCTTTTAAAACATTATTAAAAGGTCTGGTTTTGAAACCAGTAGAAGATTTGACTGTATTTCCATGCATTGGGTCACAAGACCAAATAACATTCAAACCTTCTTTTTTAACAGTTCTAACTAATTTTGGTAAAAATTTTCCAACATTTTCGCAACCAAATCTTGAAATTAAAGTTATTTTTCCTTTTTCATTTTTAGGATTTATTACATTACAAATTTTAACTATTTCTTCTGGTTTTGATGTTGGTCCGCACTTAATACCAATCGGATTTTCAATTCCTCTACAAAATTCAACATGGCCACCATCTAATTGTCTTGTTCTGTCCCCTATCCAAACAAAGTGTGCCGACGTATCATGATACTCTCCAGTTGTTGAATCAATTCTTGTCATGCTTTCTTCAAAAGGAAGTAACAAAGCTTCATGTGAAGTCCAAAAATTAACTGTTTTTAGTCTTCTATTAAAATCTGAGTTTATTCCACATGCATCCATAAATGCTAATGCATCTGCAATTTTGTCTTCTAGTTCTTTAAATTTTTTAGCTTGTGGACTTTTTTTAATGTAACCTAAATTCCAAAGGTGAACTTTTTTTAAATCAGCAAATCCACCATGGCAAAAAGCTCTAATTAAATTTAATGTTGATGCTGCTTGCGAATAAGCTTTAAATAATCTTTTTGGATCAGGTTTTCTAGCTCTTTCGTTAAACTCTATTCCATTAATATTATCTCCAAGGTAACTTGGCAATTCTATATTTCCCTGTTTCTCAGTTGGTGCACTTCTAGGTTTTGAAAATTGTCCAGCTACTCTTCCAAGTTTAACAACAGGTAAAGATGCTGAATAAGTTAAAACTAAAGACATTTGCAACATTACTTTAAAATAATCTCTAATATTATCTGGATTAAATTCGGCAAAACTTTCAGCGCAATCTCCTCCTTGCAATAAGAAAGCTTTTCCATCAACAACGTCAGCGAGTTGCTGTTTTAAATGTCTTGTTTCTCCAGCAAATACTAATGGGGGGAAATCTTTTAATTTTCCAAGAACCATATTAAGTTCTTTTTCATTCCCATAAGTAGGAATATGTTTAACTGGATAATTTCTCCAACTATTTGTTTTCCATTTTTTCATAATACAACTTAAAGTATATATAGATTAGATATTATAAATGTAAATTTATTTTTTATAAAATATTAATTACTCTACTGTTACTGATTTTGCTAAGTTTCTTGGTTTATCTATATCGCAATTTTTTAATAACGCTACATGGTAAGCTAGAAATTGAATTGGGATACACAATAAAAAAGGATTAAGAGTTGAGTTTGTTTTTGGAATTTGAAATTTAAATCTTATATTTTCATTCATTGTTGTAGAAGTATCATCAGTTATCATTATAACTTTGCCACCTCTAGCTATTACTTCTTGCATATTGGAAATAGTTTTTTCAAAGTACCTATCTTTTGGTGACAAAACAATTACAGGCATACCATCTTCTATTAGTGCGAGAGGTCCATGTTTCATTTCACCGGCAGCATAACCTTCTGCATGAATATAAGAAAGTTCTTTTAATTTTAGAGCCCCTTCCATAGCAATAGGATATGAATAACCCCTACCTAAATACATAGTTCCTTTGGCAGTAACAAAATCTCTTGCTATAACTTGTATATCCTTTTGTTTAGACAAAGTTTGTTTAATAAAATCTGGTAATTTAATTAAATCTAAAATAAGTTTTTTATAATTTTCTTGCTTAATTTCATTTCTATCTTTTGATATTTTTAATATTAATAAATAAAGAACAAGCATTTGACCTAAAAAGGCTTTGGTAGATGCAACACCAATCTCCGGTCCGGCATGAATTGGTAAAACAAAATCTGCAAGTCTTGCTATTGAACTTTCTACTACATTAACTATCCCACAGGTCTTAACATTATTTTTTTTACATTTTTCAAGTGCAGCGTAAGTATCAGCTGTTTCTCCTGATTGAGAAACAAAAATATAAAGATCATCTATATTTAATTTTACATTTCTATATCTAAATTCTGATGCTATATCCGCTTCAACATCAATAGAAGTGTGTTCTTCAATCCAATATTTTGCCATTAAACACGAATGATAAGCTGTGCCACAGGCTATTAATCTTATTTTATTAATTTTTTTTGGATCAATTGGTAAATTGTAAATATTAATTTCATTACGAGATTTATCTAGATATTCGTTAATACATTTTTTTGTAGTAAAAGACTGTTCGTCAATTTCCTTTGACATAAAGTCTTTATAATCTCCTTTTTCAGCAATATTTTCTTCATTGGATAATTCTAAAATTTCTTTGTTAATTTTTTTTTTTTCAGAATTATAAAATTCAACTTTTTCTCGATAAAGCAAACAAAAATCTCCATCGTCTAGATAAGAAATTTTATTTGTCATTGATTTAAGAGCATAAGAATCTGAACCTATAAAGTTTTCATTATGCCCATATCCAACTGCTAGTGGGCTTCCTCTTCTTGCTCCAACAACTAAATTTTTAAAATCTTTAAAAATTACTCCGAGAGCAAAACTACCTTCTAATTTTTCTAAAGTTTTATGAATACAATTTATTAAATCTTCTGATTTTAAAAAATCAGTTAACATTACTGTTATAACTTCTGTATCTGTTTGAGATTTAAAAGAATAACCTTTTTTAATATATTCATCTCTTAATTTATCAGAATTTTCAATTATACCATTGTGAACAACTGAAACTACTTCTGAAGAATGTGGATGTGCGTTTATTTGATTTGGAATTCCATGTGTGGCCCATCTTACATGGCCAATACCAAGATCACCATCTGAAGGATTTTGAAAAAGTATTTTTTCTAAATTATCTACTCTTCCAGAACATTTTTGTTCATTAATTCGATTATTACTAAGCGTTGAAATTCCAGCAGAGTCATAGCCACGATATTCTAGTTTTTTTAATGCACCAATTATACTTGCTGATACAGATTTATTACTTACTATTCCAACTATTCCACACATTATTTATTTCTTTCTATTATAATTTTTTACTTCACTTTGACTTGATCTAGTAAGTGCCAAAGAATTTTTTTTAACATTTTTTGTTATTACAGAGCCAGCTCCTATTGTACATTTTTCATTCAATGTAACTGGTGCAACTAGAGATGAGTTTGATCCAACAAAAACTTTATTTTTAATTACCGTTTTATTTTTATTTTTCCCATCATAATTACAAGTAATAGTGCCAGCGCCAATATTAACTTGATCTCCAATATTTGCATCACCAATATAAGATAAATGATTTACTTTTGAATTTTTTCCTAAATTACTTTTTTTTATTTCAACAAAATTTCCAACTCTTGATCCTGATTTTAAAACTGTCCCTGGTCTTAATCTAGCAAAAGGTCCAACTACAACATTATTTTCAATTTTAACATTTTCTAGATGAGAAAAAGATTTTATTTTAGAATTGTTTTGTATTTTAACTTTCTCCCCTAGAACTACATAGGGTTCTATTGTTACATTTTTTCCAATTTTTGTATCTTTTGAAAAATAAACTGTCTCAGGTGCAAGCATCTTAACACCGTTTTTTATAAATTTTTCTCTCAATCTCGCTTGAGCTTTTTGTAAATTTGTTTGTTTCATTTGCAATTTTATTTATAGTTAAGTAAACATGATCGTTAATTCACAAATTATTTCTTATTAATACTTTTTAAATGACTCAAAAATTTACCATATTATTTGATTTAGATGGCACTTTGGTTGACACAGCTCCAGATCTTATGAATGCACATAATCATGTTATGAGAAAATTTGGATATGAAACCAAATCAACTGACGACATAAGAAAATTAGTAGGCCAAGGAGCGGGTTCATTAATTGGAAGATCTGTATGGGGTCAGGCAAAAAAAGAATTAAAAAAGATAAATGACGATAAAGTTAAAAAAGAAATGGTAACAGAATTTATAGATTTTTATGGAAAAAATATTGCAAATGAAAGTAAATTAATTAATGGAGTTTATGATTTTTTGAAATGGTGTAAAGAAAATGAAATATCAATGGGAGTGTGTACAAATAAACAAGAACATCTTGCTATTGATTTATTAAAACAAATTAAAGTGTATGATTTTTTTGAATATGTTGCGGGAAGTAATACTTTTGATTTTTGTAAGCCTGATCCTAGGCACTTAACTAATGTAATAGAAATTATGCAAGGTGATATAAAAAAAAGTATAATGATTGGTGATAGTGAAACAGATGGAAATGCTGCAAAAGCTGCTGGTATTCCATTTATTCTATTAGAAGATGGATATACTGAAAAAAATGTAAATGAAATTTCACATAATCATTTAATTAGAGATTTTGTTGGAATTGAAAAAATAGTTCAAAAATATTTATATCATTAATATTGATTATTCTCATTCCTGGTTGTATTAAAAAACAATAAAAATTGGAGAGAAATTGAAAATTCATACTGTAAAAGTTTACCCATCAAAAATTAAATTAAATAAGAAAAATCAACTTGCTTGGAAATTGGCAGAAATATCTAGTGACAATGTAAAACTAAACAAAAAGTCTGTTGAAATGGCTATAAATAGAATTATTGATAATGCTTCAGTTGCAATTGCTTCTTTAAATAGAAAATCAGTAATTTCTTCTAGAGAAATGGCTTTAAAACATCCCAAGAAATATGGAGCAACATTGTTTGGTGTTAATTCAAAAAAAAAATTTGATTGCGAGTGGGCAGCATGGGCGAATGGAACTGCGGTAAGAGAATTAGATTTTCATGACACTTTTTTAGCTGCGGATTATAGTCATCCAGGTGACAATATCCCTCCTCTTTTAGCTGTTGCTCAACAAAAGAAAAAAAGTGGAATGGATTTGCTACGAGGAATAATTACTGCTTATGAAGTTCAAGTAAATTTGGTTAAAGGAATTTGTTTACACAAGCATAAAGTTGATCATATTGCACATCTTGGACCTAGTGTGGCTGCAGGTATTGGTACAATGCTCAAATTAAATACAAATACAATTTACCAAGCAATTCAACAGGCGCTTCATACAACAATATCTACGAGACAATCTAGAAAAGGTGAAATTTCAAGTTGGAAGGCTTACGCACCTGCTCATGCAGGCAAACTTGCGATCGAAGCTGTAGATAGAGTAATGCGCGGAGAAGGAGCACCAAGTCCTATTTATGAAGGAGAAGATAGTGTAATTGCCCGAATACTTGATGGTAAAAAAGCATTATATAAAGTTCCTTTACCAAAAAAAAATGAGGAAAAAAAAGCTATATTGGAAACATACACAAAAGAATATTCTGCTGAATACCAAGCACAAGCTCTTATCGACATAGCTAAAAAACTTAACAAAAAAATTCAAAATCTTAGTCAAATAAAAAAAATTGATATCTATACAAGTCATCACACGCATTATGTAATTGGAACCGGTGCAAATGATCCTCAAAAAATGGATCCAAATGCAAGTAGAGAGACCTTAGATCATTCAATAATGTACATATTTGCTGTCGCTTTAGAAGATGCGAGCTGGCATCATGTTAACTCATATAAAAAATCTAGAGCTAATAAAAAAAGTACTATAAAGATTTGGAGATCAATTAAAACACACGAAGATAAAAAGTGGACTAGAAAATACCATGATCCTGATCCAAAAAATAAATCATTTGGAGCCAAAGTAGTTGTGACACTAAATAATAATAAAAAAATCACTGAACAATTAGATAAGGCTGATGCACACCCTTATGGATTAAGACCTTTTGTGAGGAAAAATTATATAAATAAATTTTTAACATTAACAAAAAATATTCTTTCTAAAAAAGAAAGTGATCGTTTTTTAAAAACTGTGCAAAATTTAACTAAATTAAAATCAGGACAGTTAAACAAACTTAATATAGTAATAAAAAGTTTTAATTTAAAAAAAAATAATAAAAAGGGGATTTTTTAGTGCATTTTGTAAAAAAAAAAACAGAAGAAAAAAGGGAAGAATTTGATAAAAAATTAAAATCAAAAAAAATATTAAGAGTTCCTGGCGCTTATAACCCTTTAACAGCAAAAGTAATTGAAGAAATTGGATATGATGCTGTTTACGTTTCTGGAGGAGTAATGTCCAACGATTTAGGATATCCTGATATTGGTTTAACTACTCTACAAGATGTAAGTAATAGAGCTAACCAAATAGCAAGAGTTACAAACCTACCAACAATTGTTGATATTGATACTGGATTTAAATCTTGTAAAGAAACTATTGAAACTTTTGAAAAGTTTGGAATTACCGGAGTTCATATCGAAGACCAAGTAGCACAAAAAAGATGCGGTCATCTAGAAAATAAAGAATTAATCTCCAAAGAAGAAATGATAAAAAAAATCAAGGAATGTGTAAACTCAAAGAAAGATAAAAACTTTAAAGTAATAGCAAGATCTGATGCAAAAAGTGTTGAGGGTATCGAAAAGATGATTGATAGATGCAAAAGTTATGTTGATGCTGGAGCAGAAATTATTTTTCCTGAAGCATTACATGATGAAAAAGAATTTGAAAAAGTCAGAAAATCTTTAAATTGTTATCTGTTAGCCAATATGACTGAATTTGGTAAATCAAAATTATTAAATTATAAAGAGCTAGAAAATATAGGCTATAATATTGTAATTTATCCTGTAACTACACAACGATTAGCAATGAAAAACGTGGAAGATGGCCTGCGTGCTATTTTTGACGATGGACATCAAAATAATATTATTGATAAAATGCAAACTAGGAAAAGATTATATGATTTAGTTGATTACGAAAAATACAACTCACTAGATGAAAAAATTTATAATTTTAGCACAGAGGGTCATGAATAATGAGTGAAGAAATTAAAAAAGGTTTATTAGGTATTGTTGTTGATGAAACTACAGTTTCTCAAGTAATGCCAGATATTAATTCCCTTACATATAGAGGTTATGCAGTTCAGGATCTTTGTTCAAAATGTAATTTTGAAGAAGTTGCTTATCTTGTTTTAAATGGAGAGCTTCCTAACAAAAAACAATTAAAAAGTTTTATTAAAGAAGAAAGGTCTGATCGAAAACTTTCTAAAGAAATTTTAAGTGATATTAGAAAAATGCCAAAAAAAGCTCATCCTATGGATGTGGCAAGAACAGCTGTAAGCTTAATGGCATTAGAAGACAAGGAAACAAAAGATAATTCTCCAAAAGCTAACATGAGAAAAGCTATAAGAATATTTTCGAAAACTCCAATTGCTTTAGCTGCCTTTTTTAGAGCTAGAAAAGGTAAAAAAATGATAGCTCCAAAAAAAAATTTATCTTTCTCTGAAAACTTTTTTTATATGTGTTTTGGAAAAGTTCCGAGCAAAGAAATTGTTAAGGCTTTTGATGTGTCTTTAATTCTATATGCAGAACATAGTTTTAATGTTTCAACTTTTACCGCAAGAACAATAACTAGTAGTTTATCAGATATTCATGGAGCAATTACTGGTGCTATAGCAAGTTTAAAAGGTCCTTTGCATGGTGGTGCTAATGAAGAAGTAATGCATATGATGAATAAAATTAAAAAGCCTGAAAATGCTCTAAAATGGATCAATAAAGCACTTAAAAATAAAGATGTTGTGATGGGTTTTGGTCATAGAGTTTACAAAAGAGGAGATTCAAGAGTTCCAACTATGGAGAAATACTTTAAAAAAGTTGCGTCAATAAAAAAGGATAAAAAATTTATCAAAATTTACGACATTGTTAAAAATGTTATGATTGAAAGAAAAAATATTCATCCTAATGTAGATTATCCAACTGGACCAACTTATCATCTAATGGGATTTGACACTGATTTCTTTACACCTATTTTTGTGATATCGAGAATTACTGGTTGGTCTGCACACATTATGGAACAACATGCGGCAAACAAATTAATAAGACCTCTATCTAAATATAGTGGGGCCAAGCATAGAAAAGTTATGCTTTTAAATCAAAGATAAAAATAAATATTAACTAAAAGCTTCTGTCCAATTTCCTTGTGTAGATGCTTTTGAATATTCTGTTGCTCTTCCTTCAAAGAAATTCATATGTTCAACTGCGTTCAACATAGTATCAAGCCAAGTTAATGGATTTTTATCAACTTCATAAATTGGCTCTAAACCTAATTGAGCAAGTCTTCTATTTCCAATAAATCTTATATAATCTTTAACTTCTTGTGCTGTTAACCCTTCCATAGGACCCATTTCAAAAGCTAAATCAATAAAAGCATCCTCATGGTGAACTATAGTTCTGCAAGCTTCGTAAAGTTCTTTTTTAAGTTGAGGTGTCCAAATTTCTGGATTTTCTTTTATAAATTCTTTGAACAATCTTATCATAGAATTGCAATGTAAAGTTTCATCTCTTACAGACCAAGTAACTATTTGGCCCATACCTTTCATTTTGTTAAACCTTGGAAAATTAAGTAAGATTGCAAAACTTGCAAACAATTGTAGTCCTTCAGTAAACGCACTGAATACTGCCATTGTTTTTGCAATATCTTCTTTTGAATTTACATTAAAACCTTGCATGTAATCATATTTGTCTTTCATTTCTTTGTACTTCATAAATGCAGAGTATTCTGATTCAGGCATTCCAATTGTATCAAGTAAGTGAGAATAAGCAGCGATATGAACTGTCTCCATTGACGCAAACGCTGTCATCATCATTAAAACTTCGGTTGGCTTAAAAACTGTTGTGTAATGTCTAAGATAACAATTGTTAACTTCAACATCAGCCTGTGTAAAAAATCTAAAAATTTGAGTTAATAAATTTTTTTCTGCTTGTGATAGGTTTTTTTGCCAGTCTCTAACATCGTCACCTAAAGGTACCTCTTCAGGTAGCCAATGAATTCTTTGTTGCGTTAACCAAGCATCATAGCACCATGGATATCTAAATGGTTTGTACACTGGGTTCTCTACCAAAAGACCCATTTTTTTTGGAGTAATTATTTCTTTTTTAATATTTTTTATTACTGACATGATAAACATTCCTCATATTCTTGTTCTTCGCTTTGTTGATTTTTAGATTTATAAACATTAGCTGTAACATCTGTTGCATTTGCATCGTTAACATTTTCAGCCCTCTGAATTGATTTAGATCTACAATAGTAAAGGCTCTTAAGGCCTTTTTTCCATGCTTGAAAATGAATTTGGTGTAACTCTTTTTTATGAATATCAGCAGGAACAAATATATTAATAGATTGTGCTTGAGAAACATGAGGTGTTCTATCAGCACCTAAGTCTACAATCCATTTTTGATCCAATTCAAAAGCTGTTTTAAACACATCTTTTTCTTGCTGAGTTAAGAAATCTAAATGCGATACAGATCCTTGGTTAGTTGTAATACTAGACCATGTTTCATCATCATTTTTGTTATGTTTTTCTAATATTTTTTGAAGATATCTATTTCTAACATTAAAAGAACCTGAGAGTGTTTTATGTGTAAAGCTATTAGCAGCAATTGGTTCAACACCTGGTGAAGTTCCACCACAAATAATTGAGATTGAAGCTGTAGGAGCTATTGCTGTTTTATTTGAAAATCTTTCTTTTATTCCATAATCTGCAGCATCAGGGCATGCTCCCCTTTCCTCTGCTAGATCTTTAGAAGCTTTATCTACATCTTTTTGAATATGTTCAAAAATCTTTTTATTCCAAACCTTGCTCATAACTGACTCGAGCGGGATCATCTTTTTTTGAAAGAATGAATGAAGCCCCATAACACCTAAACCTACACTTCTTTCTCTCATAGCTGAATAAGTAGCGTCACTAAATTCTTCAGGTGCTCTTTCAATAAAGTCTGTTAGCACATTATCTAAAAATCTCATTACATCACCTATAAAATTTTTGTCATCTTTCCATTCATCATATTTTTCTATATTTAAAGAAGATAAGCAACATACAGCTGTTCTATCTCTACCATCTTTATCAACTCCTGTTGGCAAAGTAATTTCACTACATAAGTTAGATGTCTTAACTGTTAATCCAGCAAGCTTATGGTGTTGGGGAATAAGTCTATTTACTGTATCAATATAAATTATATAAGGTTCTCCAGTTTCTATTCTTGCTGTTAATAATCTTATCCATAAATTTCTAGCAGAAACAGTTGATTGAACTGCTCCATCCTTAGGACTTTTTAGTGCCCACTGCTCATCAAGCTCAACTGCTCTCATAAAAGCATCGCTTACAAGAACACCATGGTGAAGATTTAATGATTTTCTATTTGGATCTCCTCCAGTTGGTCTTCTCATTTCAATAAACTCTTCTATCTCTGGATGATCAATTGGAAGATAACATGCAGCAGAGCCTCTTCGAAGTGATCCTTGGCTAATTGCCATTGTTAATGAATCCATTACTTTAATAAAAGGAATTATTCCTGAGGTTTTCCCTACTCTACCAATTTTTTCTCCGATCGATCTTAGGTTTCCCCAATAACTTCCAATACCGCCACCTTTAGCAGCCAACCAAACATTTTCACTCCAAAGATCTAAAATTCCATGAAGACTATCGTTTGCTTCATTTAAAAAACATGAAATAGGCAAACCTCTTTTGGTTCCACCATTTGAAAGTACAGGTGTGGCTGGCATAAACCAAAGATTGCTAATATAATTATATAATCTTTGAGCATGTAAATTATTATCAGCATAATGACTTGCCACTCTTGCAAATAAATCTTGGAAAGATTCATTAAAACCTAAATATCTGTCGCTTAAAGTTGCTTTTCCAAATGATGTTAAGTTTTCATCTTTGGTTCTGTCGATTTTAATTGTTATGCCTTTTGAATTTTGAAATAGTTCTGTTTCATTATTTAGAGAGAATAAGTCTGGTCTTTTATCTAAATGGTTTTCTTGAGTTGTTGGCGAAAATTCAGAGACAGCTTTCTTGATGGCTTGAGACAAAACTTTGTTCATTTAACTCCCTTATTTTAACAGTTTTTTAGTAAAACAACTAGATGTTGTATGTAGATTTCTGTAATATACTATATAAATTAGAAATCAATAGAACATATATAGAACATTGTAAATAAATATCAATAAAAAAATAAAAAAAATGTACATATATCAACATGGAAATTTCAACAAAAATTGATCCTTACGGTTTTAGAGAATATGACGCGAGGTGGTTGTACGAAAAAAATGTAAATCTCCTAGGTATTCAGAATCTTGGAAAAGGTTTAGGAACTCAAATTATAAATCATACAAAAAAAAATAACCCAAGAATAATAGTGGGCCATGATTATAGATCGTACAGTGAAGAAATTAAATTAGCTTTAAAAAAAGGATTAATATCAACAGGTTGTTTTGTTGAAGATATTGGCTTGTCATTATCACCAATGGTTTATTACGCACAATTTAATTTAAATTCAGATGCCGTAGCAATGGTAACAGCAAGTCACAATGAAAATGGTTGGACAGGAGTAAAAATGGGAATCAAAAAAGGTTTAACTCATGCACCAGAAGAAATGAAAGAATTAAAAGATATAACTTTAAATGAAAAATTTATTAAAGGAAAAGGTAGTGAAAAAGAAATAAAAGATTTTCAGAAAATTTATAAATATGATTTAATACATAAAAATAAAATCAGCAAAAAGATTAAAGCAGTAGTTGCTTGTGGTAATGGTACAGCGGGAATATTTGCTCCCGATATATTAAGGGGAATTGGGTGTGAAGTTATAGAATTAGATTGTAAATTAGATTGGTCTTTTCCTAAATATAATCCAAACCCTGAAGATATGGAAATGCTTCATGCAATAAGTAAAACCGTCAAAGAAAATAATGCTGATATTGGTTTTGGATTTGATGGAGATGGTGACCGTTGTGGTGTAATTGATAATAAAGGTAATGAAATTTTTTCTGATAAAATAGGTTTATTGATAGCTAGAAATCTATCTTCTAACCATAAAGGTTCTAAATTTGTTGTGGATGTAAAGTCAACAGGTTTGTTTAATACTGATGAAGTATTATTAAATAATGGATGTAAAACAATGTATTGGAAAACTGGTCACTCACATATCAAAAGAAAAGTTAATACTGAAAAAGCTTTAGCTGGATTTGAAAAAAGTGGACATTTCTTTTTCAATCAACCTCTTGGTTATGGATATGATGATGGAATTAATTCAGCAATACAAGTTTGTCATTTACTTGACAATCAAAACAAAAAAATGAGTGAAATAATAAATGAATTACCTATTACCTACCAATCCCCTACTATGGCTCCTTTCTGCAAAGATGAGGAAAAATATCAAGTAGTTGAAGAGTTGGTAAATCAAGTTAAAGAAATTAAAGACAATAAAACTAAAGTTGACGGTCAGGAAATAGAAGAAGTCTTAACTGTAAATGGTGTTAGATTTTCTTTTAATGATGGTTCTTGGGGTTTAATTAGAGCTTCATCAAACAAACCTTCTCTGGTTGTTGTCACTGAAAGCCCTACTTCAGATGAAAGAAAGAAAAAGATCTTTGAGTTCATTGATGAACTGCTCCAAAAAACTGGTAAAATTGGAGAATACGACCAAAAAATATAAATCATAAATTCAACTACTACGAGTTTAAGAAAATTTGGAGAATCGCATATAAACAAATTAAGGGGCGGTAGAGGGAGACTGAAACCGCCTCTTTTTTTTATAAATTTAGGTATCTATAAATAAATATCGTACCAACAAAATATAAAAATATTCCAAAAAATGCCTGAACTTTTGTTTTATCTATTTTATGAACAGTATTTGCTCCAACCCTTGCCATAAAAGTAGTAATTGGAATAAATATTAAAAATGCTGGAATGTTTATAAATCCAATACTTAAAGGTAAATTAGCATCTAAAAATGAACCTGAAGTTAAAAAACCAATAGCCCCCACTATAGCAATAACTAATCCTATTGCTGCAGCACTACCAATTGCTTTCTTTATCGGATAACCAAAATATCTTAGAACAGGAACATTCATTATTGCTCCTCCAATTCCCATTGAAGCAGAAATAAATCCAGATGTTAAACCAGCAATTATCCTTGATGAAAGATTAAATTTCTTTTTAGAATTAATGACCTTATTAGAACTTAACAGTAGATAAGTTCCTAAAAAATAAACAACTATCGAAAAGAATAGAACTAATCCTTTTGTTTGCATTAATGCAGCAAAAATAGTTCCTGCCAAAACTCCAATTATTACAAAAATTATGTAAGTTTTTATTATATTGAGATCTACATAATTGTTTTTTTTATGGGTTAGGACAGAAGATAAAGATGTAGGAACAATTATTGAAAAAGAAGTACCTACCGCTAAATGCATTATGTAAGATTTATCTATATTTAAAGTTTCAAATATAAAAAATAAAAAAGGAACTGTTATTAATCCTCCTCCAATTCCAAATAAGCCAGCAAAAAAACCTACAGGAAAAGCTGTTAGGACCATTAAAAGAATAAAATAAGAATATTCGTTTGATAAAACTGAACTAATCAATTTGTCCTGCTAGTCGTGCTTGAGGTGCTAATTTAACTTTGTCCATTATATGGTCTATTTTTTTAACGTCAGCATCTCTTACACATAAATTTTCACTTAAATATCTTTTCCAAAAGTTAGATCCTGTTTGGCCATGAAACAAACCTAAGGTATGCCTCATTATTTGATTTAATCTTGTTCCTTTTTTTGTTTCCTCTTTTACATATGGAATAAGATTTTCAATAACTTCTTGTCTTGATGGAGTATCGTTATTTTTAAAAATTTCTTTTTCAATTTCAGATAAAAAGTAAGGAGAATGATAAACTGATCTACCTATCATTACTCCATCAACTTTGCTTAAGTGATTTTTTATTTGATCAGTTGATGTAATACCTCCATTTATAATTATTTCTTCGTTTTTAAAATCTTTTTTTAAATCATAAACAATGTCATATTTTAATGGAGGAATATTAAGATTTTGTTTAGGTGTAAATTTTCCTAACATAGCTTTTCTAGCATGAATAATAAATGTTTTAACTCCAGTATTTTTTAATTTATCTATAAATTTATATAAATTTTCATAGTCTTCTTTATCGTCATAACCAATTCTAGTTTTAACTGTTACTGGAAGTTTAGTTGAAGATTGCATTTTACTTAAACAGTCGGCTACAAGATCTGGTTCTTTCATTAAGCAAGCGCCAAATTTATTTTTTTGAACTTTTTTACTTGGACAACCAAGATTTAAATTAATTTCATCATAACCAAATTCTTCTCCGAGCTTCGCTGCATTGGCTAAAAGTTTTGGCGATGATCCTCCTACCTGGAGTGCTAAAGGTTTTTCATTAATATTGAATGACAAAAGTTTTTTTTTATCACCTCTGTCAATTGCTTCTGAAACGATCATCTCAGTATATAAAAGAACATTTTTACTAATTAAACGTAAAAAATATCTTTCATGACGATCTGTACAATCCATCATTGGTGCGACTGATACTTTTCTATTCATAATATAAGATTGTTATATTATTTAATTAACTATTTGAAGTCTCTGAATCTGTTTGTTCTTCGCTAGCTATTTCTTCATCTTTAAGGTTATCTAAAGAAACATCTTCATCTTTTGCTTCTATTGATTCCTCTGAGGGTTCACTTTGAATTGACTGTTCTTCTGGCGAATTTTTTAATTCTGCAAGGTCTTCCTTGGATACTTGAATTTTTTCTGGAATTTTTCTAGCTCTTTTTGATGGTAATATTGGAACTCCACTTTTTGATATTTCACCTTTGTAAAGATTTTCAAAATCATCACCCACTACTTCATCATCATCCGAACTATCATCAACTTGTTCAATATGTTTTCTAAGTTTATAGACAGCGCTTTCTACTAAATCTTTAACTTTAATATTTTCTTCAGCAATTTCTCTAAGAGAAATAACAGTATTTTTATCATTGTCTCTATCTAAAGTAGGCTCCAACCCTGAGTTAAGTTGAGTTACTCTTTCTTTTGCAACCAATACTAATTCATAGGGACTATCTACTTTATCAATACAATCTTCTACTGTTACTCTTGCCATGCGAGCTATTTATACTTGGTAAACTTTAAAATCAAGTGATTTTTATAGGGTTTAAATTTTTCCTAATAAAGAACAAAGAAATTATTGAAGCAAAAATATATGCTGCAGAAACTAGGGAAATTTGTTCTATTGAAAAACCTTTGTCTATTAAGATGCCAAATACAGCTGTTCCAAAAGCTGTGGCAAAAACCATTAAAGCTGTAGTAAGAGCTTTAATGGAGCCTATGTATTTAACTCCATATATCTCTGCCCAAGTTGATGATCCAAGGACATTGCAAAGTCCATTTGTAATACCAATCAATCCAAAAAATACAAATGATGAAATAGGATTATCAAAATAAAATAAAACTATAGCAGCAAAAAATAATGGAATATTCATATAAATTAAAATTTTTCTACTGGTAAATTTATCAATTAAAAATCCTGAAAAAATTAATGCTACAACTGAAAGTATAGAATAAGACATAAATGATTGTGCGATTATATAAGGACCCCAATTTTTTGAAGAAAGAATAAAGGATTGATAAACAAAAGTGCCAGTAGCGATAGATGGCATAGCCAACATATTTGCACAAACTATATAAAATCTATAATCTTTTATAACTTCAATTCTTTTCCATTGCTTAAAATCTTTTTCACTTAAACTATTATCGTCTCCTTTTTCTCTTGAATCAAAATTAAGATTTTTTACTAAAAAATATGAGAACAACGGTAAAAAAATTAACACTACAAGTGAAATTCCAATCCAAATATTTTGCCATACTGTAATTGTCAAAAGGTAAATCATTAAAACTGGTAAAATAAATTCTGCTGCTGATAATCCAAACCATCCGGTGCTTAAAGCTTTTCCTCTAGATTTTGTAAAGTATCTAGAAATTGTAGTAGTTGCTGTATGAGACATCATTCCTTGTCCGGAAAATCTCATTAATAATATTGCTATAAATAATAATGGCATTGAAGAAATTTTAGAAAAAAAGAAACTTGAAAATGCAAGTAGTAAAATAACAAAAAAAGCAAATTTAGAAATATCTATATCGTCAATTTTTTTTCCAACCCAAATTAATATAAAACTACTTAATAGAGTAGCAGAAGCATAAACTGAGCCAAATTGTCCATGAGTAATAGATAATTCATTTCTTATACTAGGATTGAATATTCCTAAAAAAAAACTCTGTCCAAAACTTGAAAAAAATGTAAATATAAATCCAAATATAACTACTTTTAAACTTAAATTTTTAAACATATTTTTTTATGACTTGTAAAGTTGCTTTCATTGGTCTTGGTGTAATGGGTTATCCAATGGCTGGTTATATATCAAAAGGTGGACACAAAGTAACTGTTTTTAATAGAACAAAATCTAAAGCTGAAAAATGGGTTAGTGAATATAAAGGTAATATTGCAGAAACACCTGCAGAAGCTGCTAAGGAGGCAGAATATATTTTTACTTGTGTTGGAAATGATAATGATCTTAAAGAAGTAACTTTCGGTGAACAAGGAGCTTTTAAAACAATTCAAAAAGGATCTGTATATATTGATAACACAACTGCTTCAGCAACTATAGCAAGAGAAATTTATGACTATGCAAAAAAAAATGGTTTTGGTTCTTTAGACGCTCCAGTATCAGGTGGTCAAGCTGGTGCAGAAAATGGTGCACTAACTGTTATGATTGGTGGAGATCAAACTGACTTTGATAAAGCAAAAGATAAAATTGATTGCTACAGTAAAAAAATGAAACTACTAGGTAAAGCTGGAAGTGGCCAGTTAGCGAAAATGGTTAATCAAATCTGTATAGCTGGCTTAGTTCAGGGGTTATCTGAAGGAATTAATTTTGGAATGAAAGCTGGGTTAAAAATGGAAGATGTAATCGAAGTTATTTCAAAAGGTGCTGCTCAATCTTGGCAAATGGATAATAGATATAAAACAATGATTGATGATAAATTTGATTTTGGTTTTGCAGTTGACTGGATGAGAAAAGATTTAAAAATTGCAATGGATGAAGCAAAAAATAATGGATCTTTACTACCTATAACTGAGATAATTGATAAATATTATAGTGAAGTTCAAGAACTTGGTGGAAAACGTTGGGACACATCTAGTTTAATCAAAAGATTTAGAAAGTAACAAAGTATGCAACCAGCATACTACGAAGATTTCAAAGAAATAAAAAAGAAAATTTGGTTAATGCTAGATGATGCGGTGACTAATAGAAGTTCTCAGTTCAGAATTCCAGTTTTTATCTGTGGAGATCAAAAAGATTTTGATGGAAGAATTGTTGTTCTTAGAAAATCAGATCAATCAAATAATCTAGTTCAATTTCATAGTGATATTAGGTCTGATAAAATTATTAAATTAAAAAATAATAAAAATGCTTCTATGCTTTTCTATGACAAAGAAGAAAAGATCCAAGTAAGATTAAAAGTTGAATGTACAATTAATCATAACAATGAAATAACTAAAGAGTCATGGTCAAAAACAGGACACATCAGTAGAAAATGTTATTTAGTTGAAAATGGCCCTGGAACAGAATCTCCTAACCCAACATCTGGTTTAAAACCTGAGTTAGACAATTTTGAATTTACTATGGAACAAAGTGAAGAGGGTTATAAAAACTTTACTGTAATTCAATGTAAAATAAAAACTGTTGAATGGCTTTATTTAGCTGCCAAAGGTCATCGAAGAGCTAGATTTGAATTAGATAATAACAAAGAATATTGGCTTGTCCCTTAAAAATGTTTATAAAATTTATTTTTTATTTATCTCTAATAATTTTAGGAATGTTTGCTATGAGATTTGGAATAATCCAAATAAGACAATACAAACAAGGCAAAACTAAACTTAAAAAAAAATCACTGGAACAGATTGCTTTTGGAATTTTTTTTATAATAATTTTAGGATTAATTATTTATTCAATAGATGGTTTGCTTTTTAATTAAATACAATTAAAAAATTGATTTAGAGTACTTTTTCCAGTTATCTTGATAATGTTTAGTGTTTTCTGCTATATCCCTTTTTTCTTCTTCAGTTACCTCTCTAATAACTTTACCAGGAGAGCCAATTACAAGTGAGTTGTCTGGTATTACTTTATTTTCAGTAATAAGAGCTTTGGCTCCTATAATGCAATTTTTTCCAATTTTCGCATTATTAAGAATCACGGCGCCAATTCCAATTAAACTGTTATCTCCTATCGTGCATCCATGAAGCATAACAAGGTGGCCAACTGTTACATTCTTTCCAACTTTTAAAGGACAGCCTGGATCGGTATGTAAAACACTTCCATCTTGTATATTAGAACCCTCACCTATGTGAATATTTTCTATATCTCCTCTAAGAGTTGCATTAAACCAAATGCTAGAGTTTTTATCTAATGTTACATCTCCAATGATAACAGCATTAGGTGCGACCCAATTTTCGCCAGAATTTTTTGGTTTTTTATTTTCCAAATCGTAAAACATATCTTATATAATACTTAACATGTCGCTTACAAAAACTCCAATATGTGATTTTGGAAAAAAAGCTGAAACTTTCCAATTAAAGTCTACTGACAATAAAATTATTTCACTAAATGACATCAAGGGAGATAAGGGAACTTTGATAATGTTTATTTGCAATCATTGTCCTTATGTAAAGGCAGTTATTGAGGATATTGTTGAAGATGCAAATAAATTAGCTGATTTTGGAATAGAATCAGTAGCGATTTGTTCTAATGATGTAAAAAATTATCCTGAAGATTCCTTTGAAAATATGATTGAATTTTCAAAAGAGAATAAGTTTAATTTTCCATACTTAATTGATGAAACTCAGGAAGTTGCAAAAAATTATGATGCTGTATGTACTCCTGACTTTTTTGGTTATAACGGAAATTTAGAATTACAATACAGAGGAAGAATTAGAGAATTAAAAGAATTGAAACCTGTAAGAAGTGGAGAAAGTGATTTATATAAAGCAATGAAACAAATTTCTGAAACAGGAAAAGGACCAGAAAGTCAAATTCCAAGTATGGGTTGTAATATCAAGTGGTTGAATAATTAATGTACATAGTAGTTACCAAATCTTTTCCTCCAGAAGTTGGTGGAATGCAAAACTTAATGTGGGGACTTACCTGCTCTATAGCAAAATATAATTTAGTAAAAGTATTTGCTGACTTTCATGAAAATTATAAAGAACATGATCAAAAAGTATCTTTTTCAATTGATAGGGTTGGAGGAATTAAACTTTTAAGAAAACATCGTAAATCATACCTGGTAAATGAATTTATAAAAAAAAATAAAAATATTAATTGTGTTATTGCAGATCACTGGAAAAGCTTAGAATTAATTAAAACAACAAAGAAAAAAATTTGTTTAATACACTCAAAAGAAATTAATCATAAAAAAGGATCGTTTGCTAATAGAAGGATTTTAAAAGCTTTCAATAATATTGATCATGTTGTTGCTAATTCTGAATATACAAAAAATCTTGCAGTAGAGATTGGAATAGATGAAAATAAGATAATTGTTATTAATCCAGGTGTATTTCCTCCTAAAGAAATAGATAAATCATCAATTAAAGAAGCTGAAAATTTATTAAAAAATAAAAATCCTAGATTAATTACAGTTTCGAGGTTTGATAAAAGAAAAAATCATGAAAAAGTAATAATGGCATTAAGAAACCTTAAACAAATGTATCCAAATATTATCTACACCTGTATTGGCTACGGTGATGAAGAAGAAAACATAAAAAAACTTACAAACGAATTAGAATTAAATGAACAGGTAATATTTTTAAAGAA
The DNA here is from genome assembly GCA_902577625.1 of uncultured Pelagibacteraceae bacterium. Classification (GTDB taxonomy): domain Bacteria; phylum Pseudomonadota; class Alphaproteobacteria; order Pelagibacterales; family Pelagibacteraceae; genus Pelagibacter. The sequence goes on along the minus strand of CACGZX010000001.1, from coordinate 103,020 downwards.
TATTTCTCAAGGACTAAAAAATGCACTAGTTTCAAAGTCAAATCTTTTTGTTATGCCATCAATTATACATAAAACTTCAGTTGAAGGATTTGGTATTGCATATGTAGAAGCTGCTCAATACGGAATACCTTCTATTGGTGGAAAAGATGGAGGTGCATCAGATGCAATAAAAAATAATGAAACAGGAATTATTTGTGATGGTAATAATTTAGAAGAAATTTATTCTAGTATAGATTTAATTTTAAAAAATAATTCATATTTGGAAATGGGTAAAAAAGCTAAAGATTACTCAACTAAATTTGAATGGGATAATATAACCAAAGAATATTTAAAAATTTTGTGATAAGATAAATTTATGATCGAAAAATTTAATGGAATAATATACTTAATAATTTTCTTAGTTCATTTTATTGGATTAGGTGTTTACGCTTTCCAGTTAATAATAGGAACAAAAAAATTTCGTGAAAAATTTCAAATAGATGAAACAGCATCTACTATGATGAGAATGTGTGGAGCTCTTTTTCTCGGCGCAGTCTTAATGGCAATTTACATTATGTTTGTTAGACCAGGAGGAGTTGAGGGAACATGGGGATTTTTTAACTTAGTTTTTGTACAAAACTTATGCATCTTTTTAGTGAATACTTATTCTATAAAGATTGATAAAACTGGAATAAAAAATGACTCAAACGAAGGTGTAATTGCACCATTAGTTTTTACAATTTTAAGTGCAATTCTTTGTTACGGATTAGCAGATAAAATTTATATTTAATTTAAATTAATTTTATCAAAAACTTTATCTGCAGATAATTTTGCTAAATCATTAACTTGAATTGCTTTAAAGTTCTCTCTTTCAATACTTACTTTGTAAGCTGTTGTATGAGATCCAAATAAAGTTAAACCATTAGCTCCTAAATGTGCTGCCATATGTGCAGGGCCTGTATCATTTGCAATAATAAATGAACTATCTTTTATTAATGATGAAAGTTGAGAAATGTCTAAAGCTTTTCCATTATCTAAAACACATAATGCATTGATATCTTTTGATTCATTAATTTCGTCTGGACCTGGTGCCACTACAACTTTGTACTGATCATTATATTGACTTTTTATTTTTTTAATTAGCTCATTGTAATAAGGCCACTTTTTTTGAGTTAGATGTGGTGAACAAAATGGAAATAAAACAATATATTTTTCTAATTTATATTCTAATTTGATTTTAGATATATCTATACAACTCCAAGAAAAATCAGGAAGTAATGTGTGTTTGGTATTTATTTCTGAAGTCTGTAGTTGATGGTTAAATCTCTCTAGAACAGATTTTTTATCAAATTCTTCTTTTGTTTTGTCTTTTGGAAGTGTTGTTTCTGATGATGACCAGACGTTAAAATTCGAATTTGGAAATAAAATTTTTTTATAAAAACTTGTTCTAGAAGAATTTTGTAAATCATAAACCTTAGAAATTTTTAATTTTTTTATATTTCTCATCAAAAAGTAAATATAAATTAGATTAAATCTGGATAATCTCTTGTCCAATATTACATCTGTTAAATAGGGGTTTTTTTTAAATAAATCAAAGTATGGCTTTGTGGTTAACAAGTATATTTGATCATTATTATGATTTTCAGATATATCTTGAATTGCACCACAAGCTTGAGCTATATCTCCTAAAGAACCATGTTTTATGATTAAAATATTAGACATATTTTTAACAACTTAACACACTATAAAATTTTATGAATAAAATTCTAGTTGAAGTATCTGTTGGAGAGCTTTTTGATAAAATATCCATTTTAGAAATTAAAAAAGATAGAATTAAAGACTCCGAAAAGCTTAATTTTATAAATGGCGAATATAAAGTTTTAAAAAATGAACTAGAAAAAAACGTAAAAATGGATGTAAAATTAGAAAAATTTTTTATTGCCTTAAAAAATATAAATTCAAAATTGTGGATTATCGAAGATGATAAAAGAAAGTGTGAAAAAGATTCAAATTTTGGAGAAGAGTTTATTAGATTGTCTAGAGATGTTCATTTCCTCAACGATACTCGAGCTAAAATCAAATTAGATATAAACAATCACACGGGATCAAAAATTAAAGAAATTAAAGAATATACTAGTTATTGATATCTATATTTTTTTTCTAAATATTTTATTAAGTTGTGTACTAAAAAAGTAATAAATAAATAAATACTTCCTGCTATTATAAAAACTTCTACCGGTCTAAAAGTTGTAGAAATAATAAATTTTGCAACACCTGTTATATCCATAAGTGTTACAGTGCTTGCAAGAGATGTTCCTTTTAACATTAATATTATTTCGTTACCGTATGCTGGTAGAGATTGTTTAATTGCTATTGGAATTTGAATTTTGGTGAAAATAAATACTTTATTTAATCCTAAACTTCTACCGGCTTCAATTACACCTGGTTTTATTGTTTGGAATGCTGATCTTAAAATCTCTGAAGTATATGCTCCTGTGTTTAATGAAAATGCTATGATTGCACACCAATAAGGTTCTTTTAAAATAACCCATAAAAAAGTTGATCTTAAGTATTCTATTTGGCCAAGACCAAAATAAATAATAAATATCTGAACCAATAGTGGTGTTCCTCTAAATAAGTATGAATATCCATATGCAAATCCACTAACTAATTTATTTTTATTTAATCTTAGAATTGCAAAAAATAATCCTAAAATTAATCCAAAAAATAATGATGCTGATAAAAGTTTTAAAGTTATTAGTGTTGCACCTAATAATTTTGGGAAACTTGTTATTATTAATTCTAAATCCATCAATAGCCTCTGCTATAGTTTTTTTCTAATCTATTTATTAATTTCATACTTAAATATGTGAGCATCAGATATAAAAGTGCAGCAAAAGAGTAAAAGAAAAGTGGATCTCTAGTTGATCCAGCTGCAATATAAGACTGCCTCATAATTTCAACTAATCCAGTGACTGAAATTAAAGAAGTATCTTTTAAAGTTATTTGCCAAACATTACTTAGATTGGGTATTGCCAGCCTTAACATTTGAGGCATAATTACTTTGAAAAAATATATATATTTTTTTAAACCTAAAACATGGCAAGCCTCAAACTGGCCTTTATCTATTGATTGAATTGCTCCTCTAAAAACTTCTGTAGAATAAGCGCCAGAAATAATTCCAATTGATGTAGCACCAGTAATAAATGCATTTATTTCTATATAATCATAATAGCCAAAAATCTGAGCAACATACATAATTGCACTACTTCCACCAAAAAAGAAAAGATAAATAACCAAGAGTTCAGGCACACCTCTGACAACTGTGGTGTAAGAATTTGCAATTAAATTTAAAAATTTATTTTTTGAAAGTTTTAAAGGTGTAAAAATTAATGCAAATAAAAAACCAATTAACATTGCTGTAATCGCAACAGCAATTGTCATCAGCGTGGCTATAAAAAGCTCATCACCCCAACCGTTATCTCCAAATGATATTAAGTCCATGGTAAAAGGCGGTAAAAATTTACCGCCTTTTAAATTTTAAATTTACATTGATGCATCAAAGCCAAACCACTTAACAGCAAGTTCGCTAATTTTTCCAGTTTTTCTTGCTTGATCAATAGCTTTATTGAAATCTATAAGTAATTGAGCATCTCTTTTACCAAAAGCAGAGTCTGATCCAAATTGTGCTTCTTGTCTTAAACCAACGCCTACTCCATTTCCAAAATGTCCTCCAGAGAAAGTTGGTCCAACTAAAACAACATCTTTTCCAGATTTTTCAGCATAGTCAGTAAATGCTACTGCTGCAGCTAATGCTGCATCACATCTACCTGCTGATAGATCTAGGTTAACTTCATCTTGAGTTTTGTAAGTTCTAACATCAACTGACCCTACATCACCAGATTCTAAAAAGTTTTGATGAATAGTTCCAGTTTGTGTACAAACAGTTTTGCCAGCTAAAGCCCCTGTAATAGTTTTAAGAGCAGCTTTAACATCTTTGCCACCTAAAGATAAATTTATACCTTCTGGTGTAGACATTCCTTCAAGATCAGAACCTTTCATTACTGCAAGGGATGCAACTTCATCAGCATAACCTTGAGAGAAAGTTATTACTTTTTTTCTTTCATCAGTAATAGACATACCTGCCATAATGGCATCGTATTTTCTTAATCTTAAAGATGGAATCATTCCATCCCAGTCTTGTGCTACAATTTTGCAATCTCTTTGCATATAAATACAAAGCCAGTTTGCAAGGTCAACTTCAAATCCAATTAGTTTTCCATCTTCAGATGAATCATTCCACGGAGGGTAAGCACCTTCTGTAGCAATTCTAATTGTATCTGCTGATAGAGTTGAACTAAAAAGAAATATTGAAGCAAAAACGCTTAATATAATTTTTTTCAATTTCATTATTTTCCCCTATAATTAATATTAATTAAAAGGCATTATTCCACAAAATCTGATATTTAAAAAGATAAAATTAATGGTTAATTGATGAGTAAAAATTCCAAGAACTATCAAAGCTTGGGATATAAACTCTATCTAAGGTAGCATTGCCAAAGTTTTTGTTAAATACATTTAGCCAATTATCTACTTGTTTTGGTTTTTTGTCTTGGCTTCCAACTTGAGCTGTTATTACACCATCAGGTTTAAGAATTCTTACTAATGAATTCATATTTTTAGCTGCAAGATCTATACAGAACTGATCATCGTTTAAATCAATAAATATTTTATCATAACTATCATCCTCAACTTTTTTAATACTTTCAAATGCATCTCCCCAAACACATTTTACAGAATTTTTTTCAGTTGCATTTTTACCAATAGATCCAATATGTTTTTTACAAACTTCAACGACCTCAGGATCTAGTTCATACCAATCAATAAATCCAAATCCCTTTGAAATACATTCTCTAGCAACTCCTCCATCTCCTCCACCAATAATTGCTGTTCTATCTTTACTTTTGTTTAATTTTAAAGCTGAATTTACAAAAGTTCCACTATAAATATGTTCGTCGCTTTCGGCTACTTGTAAGTCATTATCTATGAATAAAGATTTTCCATACTCAACAAGATCAAGAATTTCAATATGCTGGCCAACTTTAGATGTGAAGTCTTCTAAAACTTCTTTTACCAAATAATTTTTTTGTAAACCTTTCGTGCTGGTAATGTCGTGATAATAAGAAATTGTATCCCTACTAATTTCTTTTTTTACGATTCTTTTATGATCAATTTCTTTTTTTAAAATATCTAAAGCAACTGTAGGTGAAATCATTCCACAAGTGTAAAAATCAAAACTTATTATCCCTTTTTCCGGATAAGTGTGAAAGCTCATATGACTTTCTGCCAGTAATGCTACTAATGTAAAGCCCTGCGGTTCAAATTTATATTTGGCTATATTTAAAACTGTAACTTTTGCTTTATCTGCAATTTTATGAACCAAGCCCTCAAAAAAAGAAGGTTCGTATTCTTTTTTTGTACCAATTATATCTAGGGTGACATGCTCTCCTACTTTTTTTACCATTTTTAGTTCCCCGATTCTTGTTATTAGTAACTAAACAAATTTTTTTACTTCTTTCAAATAAAAAACTACTGTAAAACTTTATCCACAAGGAAGGTAATTTTGAAAAATAATTGGTCAAACACAGAAGCAAATAAATATATAAAAAAGTATAGAACTCTTGGACACTCTAAAGATATGGCTCTTCGTGTATACACAACAAGACTATTAGGAAGAAATAGTGAGCTAGTTTTACATGGTGGTGGAAATACATCAGTAAAAACATCGGTTAAAGATATAGATGGGAAAAAATATGATGTTCTATGTGTTAAAGGCAGTGGATGGGATATGGCTGAAATTGAACCTGAAGGTTTGCCAGCAGTAAAATTACAACCTCTGCTATCACTTAAAAATAAAAAATACCTAAGTGATGAAGATATGGTTGCATATCAAAAAAGAAATTTAATTAATATAAAATCTCCAAATCCTTCTGTGGAAACTTTTCTTCACGCTTTCTTACCTTTTAAGTTTGTCGATCACACACATTCAGATGCAATAATGAATATCACTAATAGATCAAATGGAAAAGATTTGTGCAAAAAAATTTTTGGATCAAGAGTGAGTATTGTACCCTATGTTATGCCTGGATTTGGTTTGGCCCAAAAAATTAATGAAGTTTATTCAAAAAATCCAAAAATTAATTGTTTAATACTTTTGAACCATGGAATTTTTACTTTTGATAATGATGCAAAGAAATCTTATGATTTAATGATTAAATATGTATCAATTGCTGAAAAGACTATAAAAAAAATTAAAAGAAAAAAAATAAAACAAATAAAAAAATATAATACTAGCCTTAAGCCACACGAAATTGCCCCTATTTTGAGAGGATTATTATCAGAAACTAATGATCAAAAATTTATTTTGAACTATAGATCTAATAAAACTTTAAATTATTTTATAAATGGCAGAGAAGTTAAAAGATACTCATCTATTGGAACTGCTACACCAGATCATGTAATTAGAGTAAAGCCTTTTCCATTAGTTATTACTCCAAAGCAAAATTCAAGTATTGATGATTTTAAAAAATTAGCTGAGAAAAGATTTCAAGATTATAGAAAAAAATATGTTAAATATTTCAATATTAATAAAAGAAAAGTAAAAGGCAAAAAGACAATGCTTGATACTTCTCCAAGAGTAATTTTAGTTCAGAATGTTGGGTTATTTAGTGTTGGTGATAGTTTAAATGCCTCAAAAATTGCAGGAGATTTAACCGAGACAAATGCTAGAGTAATTTCTTCTGTTGAAGAAACTACTAAATATAAATTTATTCCAGAAAAAGATTTGTTTGATGTTGAATATTGGTCATTAGAACAGGCTAAAATTAAAAAAACTAAAAAAATTCTTCAAGGAAATGTTGTTGTAATAACAGGTGGGTTCGGAGCAATTGGATCAGCAACTTACAAACTTTTTAAAAGTTATGGGGCCGAAATAGTTTTACTTGATTATAATGCAAAAAAAGTGAAAGAAATGCAGAAAAAAATTAAGGATCTTTGTTTACATTGTGATGTAAGAAATAAGAACAGTGTTAATAAAGCTTTTAAAATAATCAGCGAGCAATATGGTGGAATTGATATTCTAATTTCGAATGCTGGAACTGCAATTGGTGGTTCAATAGCTGAAGTAGATGATAGAATTTTAAGAGAAAGTTTTGAGGACAACTTTTTTTCACACCAAAATTGCGCTTCTGAAACTATTAAAATTATGAAAAAACAAAATACTCAAGGTTGTTTATTATTTAATATTTCAAAACAATCAGTAAATCCTGGAAAAAACTTTGGCCCTTATGGCCTTCCAAAAACTGCTTTGCTAAGTCTATGTAAACAATATGCAGTTGACTATGGTTCACTTGGGATTAGATCTAATGGAGTAAATGCAGATAGAATAAGAAGTGGTTTGTTAAATGATGGAATGATTAAATCGAGGGCAAAAGCTCGAGAGGTTTCTACAGATGAATATATGAAAGGGAACTTGTTATTAAATGAAGTAAAAGCAGAAGATGTTGCTAAAGCATTTTTTCATTTAGCAGTTTCAAAGAAAACAACAGGTGCAGTTTTAACCGTTGATGGTGGAAATATTGCTGCATCTTTAAGATAAATTATTTTAAATCTTCAAATTTTAATCTGTGGTATCCTCTCGCTTTTAATGTATTTTCAAATTCTTGATGTCTTTGAAATGATAGTTTAACAAATTCATCCATAATTTTTTTGTGTTCCGGAAAGTTTTCTATATTACGACCATGATATTCAGTTGATTCAAGTGTTTTAAATTTAGTTTCAGGAGCATTTAATATTTTAGGATTTGCAAGATAAAGTACTCTGTACCAGTTGCCACCAACTAATCTTGAAAAATAGCTATGAGAACTTGCAAGTACTATATCAGGAATTTTATAATTATTTTGTTTTATCCATTTGTTGTATGGTGATCCCAATCCTCTTCTCTCAGGGTCATCAGGATTACTAAGTTCCTTAGGTAAGTCCCAAGGTTCTATAAATAAACAATTATGAGTACTTCCTTTTCTGAATAATCCTAATTTATAATACTCGGGCCTTTTATAACATCCGTCATATTTATTTTTAAAAACCATTTCTGTGATAGCTTCATTTACTACTGCTTGGTAAATTCCACCACTCAATCCTTCATAAATCTCAATTGCTTCTACGAACTCATTGTTTTCAATTCTGGCAATTCCAACAATTCTTTGTAATATACCATAATTTGTATCTGCAGATTTTCTTACAACTTCCCATTCACCTTTTGGAAGCTTTATTTTAAATGACTTACTTATTTCTACTTCGTTACTGATTAATTGACCTATGAAAAAAGCTTTTGGAAAAACCTTTTCGAATACCAAAAAAGAAAAAAATATGGTTATTATAAGTATAGATTTTATTTTCATTTAAATTGATTTTTTAATCCTTTTTCTGATGCTTCGCACACACCTTTTTCAGTAATTAATCCTGTAACATATTTTGCAGGCGTTATATCAAAAGCTAAATTCATTGATTTGCTTTTTTTTGGATAAATTTGTATTTTTTTTACATTTCCATTTTCATCTAAGCCTTCTATGTGTGATAATTCTTCTGGATTTCTCTCTTCTATTGGTATGTCTTTATAATTTTTAATATTCCAATCAATAGTTGAGCTTGGTAATGCTACATAAAAAGGAACGTTGTTATCATGAGCAGCAAGTGCTTTGAGATATGTTCCAATTTTATTACAAACATCGCCGTTAGCCAAAGTTCTATCTGTTCCAACAATACACATATCAATCTGACCTCTTTGCATTAAGATACCACCAGTATTGTCTGCTATTATTGTATTAGGTATATTTTCTTCATTTAATTCATAAGAAGTTAAGTTGGCTCCTTGGTTTCTTGGTCTTGTTTCATCTGCCCAAACATGAACTGGTATGCCTTTTTTATGCGCATGATATATTGGAGAAGTTGCAGTTCCCCAATTAATTGTTGCAAGCCATCCAGCGTTACAATGAGTTAAAATATTTACTGTATCTTTTTTTTTATTATAAATTTCTTCAATTATTTTGAGACCATTTAATCCAATATTTTTACAGAACTTAACATCTTCTTCACAAATTTCTTTTGCTTCATTTAATGCTATTTCTAAAATTTTATCACTATTAACACCTGATAATTTATTTATCATTCTATCAACTGCCCATTTTAAATTTATGGCTGTTGGTCTTGAATTAATCAAATCTTCTGCTGATTTTTTTAAAAATGACTGATCATTATTTTCAAGAATAGCTAAAACTAATCCATAAGCAGCAGTAGCGCCAATTAAAGGAGCTCCTCTAACCTCCATAATTTTTATAGAATTAATTGCGTCTTTTACTGTTTTAAGATCTTTTATAATAAATTGATGTGGAAGTTTTGTTTGATCAATAATTTTTACAACATTATTTTCAAACCATATTGTACGATATTCTTTACCTTCAATTTTCATTTACTTAAAACTCTACCAGCTATTGTTTTTAGTTTATCTTTTGTTTTTTGTGTTCTTTTTTCAGGTGCAGTAATTATTGCAACATCCAAACAATTATTTGTAGGATCTTTTGGATCTATATGTTTTTCAAAGTTCACAATTAAATTTTTAATCATATTTTTTGCTTTAGCAGCATTTCCTAAAAGAACTTTGATTACCTGTTGAACATCTACATTTTCATGATCGGGATGCCAGCAATCATAATCTGTTACCATTGAAACAGATGCATATCTAATTTCAGCTTCTCTTGCCAACTTTGCTTCAGGCATATTGGTCATACCAATTACATCTGCTTTCCATGATCTATATAAATTTGACTCTGCTAAAGTTGAAAATTGAGGACCTTCCATAACAATATAAGTTCCTCCTCTTTGATATTCTATGTTTCCTTTTTTTATTGCTTCTTCACAAGCATTCATTAAACCATTGGATGTTGGATGAGCCATAGATACATGGGCTACTATTTCGTCATCAAAAAAAGTTTTGTTTCTAGCAAATGTTCTATCTATAAATTGATCAACTATTACAAATTTTCCTGGTGGTAAATCTTCTTTTAAAGAACCAACTGCTGATACTGACACAATATCAGTTACTCCTAATTGCTTTAAAGAATCAATATTGGCTCTAAAATTTATGTTTGACGGATTGATAAAATGTCCTTTTCCATGTCTGGGTAAAAAATAAACTTCTTTATTATCGTAATTTGTTTTTAATATCTGATCAGAAGGCTTTCCCCATGGTGTATTTAGATCTAACAGTTCTCTTTCTTTAAATTCTTCAACATCGTATAGCCCACTACCACCAATTATTGCCAATTTATTGTTTGCCATATCAAAAAAATAATTTATTTATTTATATATCGTAATTTATTATGGATTTAAAAGATTATATTAGATCAATTCAGGATTATCCAAAAAAGGGAATTCTTTTTAGAGACATAACCACATTAATTAAAAATGAAAAAGCCTTTAAAGGATGTATTGATCAAATTGTTGAAAGAACTAAAAAATTTGAAGTAGACAAAATAGCAGCCATTGAATCAAGAGGTTTTGTTTTTGCATCCGCTGTATCTTATTTAATTAATAAACCTTTTATACTGTTGAGAAAAAAAAATAAACTTCCAGCTGAAACTCATTCTGTAGATTTTGAATTAGAATATGGAACCGCTACTATAGAAGTTCACAAAGACTCAATTAAGGAAAATGACTCTGTTTTAATTATTGACGACTTAATAGCTACGGGAGGAACTGCGGAGGCAGCTGCAAAATTAGTTGAAATTTCTAATGGTTCAGTTTCAGGATTTATTTTTGTAATCAATCTTTTTGATTTGGGTGGAGCTGACAAGCTAACTAAATCTGGTTACAAAGTAGAAAATTTAATTGAGTTTCCAGGACACTAATTATTTATTCTAAAGAAAGATTTTTTTCCAATCATAGAGCTTAATAATCCTGTAAAACGATAAAAATATTTTGTTCTTTCTGTTTTGTTAAAAATCAAAGTAAATAAAATTGTTTTAAATAATGATCTTAACAATTTTCCATATGAAACTTTTAAAGCTTTAAAATATCCATCATTCTTTTTGTGATAATAAAAATAAGACCACATGTAATGCCAATTTCTTAGTTTAATAAGATTTATTTCATCATTTAAATCTGTCGAACTTTTAAAACCCAAATGATTAACTATTAATTTTGTAGAAGAATAAACTTTTTCTCCATTTTTTTTTAAAAATTTACATAAATCAAATTCTTCAAAAAAAAGAAAAAAATTTTCATCAAATATTAGTTTATTTTTAAATTTTTTTAAATTTATAAGCATTGAACATCCAACAACCCAATCTACTTTTGCGAGATTTAAATCTTTTATGTAACTGGCATCTTTTAAACTTAGGTCGCTGTCAAAAAAGCCTGCAGGTGCATAAGTTTCGTTATCTAAATATTGTGATCCAATAACACTAAAATCTAATTCATCATTTAGATAATTTTTTAAATTTTCAAAATAATTTTTTTCGCAAATTATATCTGGATTCAAAATTAAAGCATATTTTGTATCAATTTTTTGTAAGCCATAATTATTTCCTCTGCCATAGCCAGTATTTTCACCACTACAAAATATTGACACATTTCTATAATTATTTGAGATCTGATCTTCGTGTATAAATTTTGTTGAATTTTCGATTATAACAATTTTTACTGTTGGATCTATTGAGGATAAACATTTTTCTAGTACGCTTAAGTTAGTTTTATAGGTAACAATGATAATACTTAAATCAGAAAAATTATTGCTCATAAAAAATGATAGGTAGTTAAATATATACTTTTTTTTTTATTAATGTAAAAATTTTATATGAACAAAATAGTAGTAACTGGCGGTCTTGGTTTTATAGGTAGCAATTTAATTGATTTATTAATTAAAAATGGTTTTTTTGTAATAAATATAGATAAAATAAGTTATGCTTCAAATTTTTATAATACTTTAGATTTCAAAAACAGCGAAAATTATAAATTTTTAAAATTAAATATTAATAATAGAAATGGGCTTTTAAAAATTTTTAAAAAATACAGACCAATAGGAATATTTAATCTGGCTGCAGAAACACATGTTGATCGCTCAATAGATTCTCCTGAACAATTTATTAATAGTAATATTTTAGGAACTTTTAATCTTCTAGAAGCGTTTAAAAAATTTTCAAAAAAAAACAAAAAATCTAAATTAATTCATATTTCTACAGATGAAGTATATGGTGATATTTTAAAAGGAAGAACAAAAGAAAATTATCCTTACAGTCCAAGTTCGCCATATGCAGCCAGCAAAGCATCATCTGATCATATTGTGCTTTCTTATATCAAAACTTTTGGCATAAAAGCAGTAATTACAAACTGTTCAAATAACTATGGACCTAAGCAACATCCAGAAAAACTAATTCCAAAAATGATTTATAACATAATAAATAATAAACCACTTACTGTTTATGGAGATGGAAAAAATTCTAGAGAGTGGATCTATGTTAAAGATCATTGCGAAGCATTAATTAAAGTTTTTAAATATGGAAAGATTGGAGAAACCTACAATATAGGTTCGAATAAAAATTTAAATAATGTTGAAATATGCAAAAATTTACTAAAAACTGCCAAAAAAAATATTAAAATTGGAAAAAAAGTAAAAATAAAATTTATAAAAGATAGACCTGGTCATGATAAAAGATATGCACTTGATAGTTCCAAATTAATAAAAAAATTAAAATGGAAACCAAAAACAAAATTTTCAGATGGAATTAACAATACATTTATATGGTATTTGAATAATAGAAAATATTATAAATCACTTAATAAAAAAGATATTAATATGAGATTAGGAAAAATTTAATGATTAAAAAGGGAATTATTTTAGCTGGAGGACATGGTACAAGAATGAGTCCGCTTACAAAAGCTGTAAATAAGCAGTTGCTTCCTATATATGACAAGCCATTGATCTTTTATCCATTATCAATTTTGATGCTTTCAAAAATCAGGGATATTTTAATAATTGTAAATAAAGGTCAGCTTAACCAGTACAAAAAATTGTTACAAAACGGAAAAAATTTGGGTTTAAAAATTAATTTTGTTGAACAAAATTATCCTAAAGGCTTACCAGATGCTTTTGTATTAGGAGAAAAGTTTATAGGAAAAGAAAATGTGGCTCTTATTTTGGGAGACAATTTCTTTTATGGTCAAAGTTTATCTGAAAAGTTATTAGAAAGTAAAAAGCTTAAAAACGGTGCAAAAGTTTTCCTTCATAAAGTAAGCAAACCTGAGCTTTATGGAGTAGCAAAAATTAATAACAGAAATAAAATTATAGGAATTAAAGAAAAGCCAAAAAAATATTACTCAGACTATGCAATTACTGGACTATATTACTTTGATAATAAAGTTATAAAATATGCAAAAAACTTAAAACCCTCCAAAAGAAATGAGATTGAGATAACCGACTTACTAAAAAAATATTTATCAAATAGAACACTTTCTGCTGAAATTATAGGTAGAGGTGGTGCATGGCTAGATACTGGATCTATAGAGGATTTTTATAAAACCAGTAATTTTGTTTCATCTATAGAAAATAGACAAGGATTTAAGATTGCTTGTATAGAAGAAATTGCTTTCAATAATAAATGGATAAATAAAAAAGATATTTTAAATGCTATAAAATTTTATGGTAATTGTAATTATTCAAAGTATTTAAAAAATCTTATTTCTAAATGATATTAAAAACAAAATTTAAAAATTTGTTTATTTTAAAAAATAAATCATTCAAAGACAAAAGAGGATACTTCAAGGAATTAATTAAAGAAAAACAAATAAAAAAAAAATTACCTTTCACGGTAATGTCGCGTTCAAAAAAAAATGTTATTAGAGGTCTTCATATACAAACAATGAGATCACAAGGTAAATATATTTCTGTTTTAAAAGGTAAAATTTTTGATGTTGCTTTAGATCTTAGAAAAAGTTCTAAAACATTCGGCAAAGTCTTTACATGTATATTAAGTGAGAAAAACTCAAAATCTATTTTTATTCCGCAGGGTTTCGCTCATGGTTTTTGTGGCATGGATAATGAAAATTATATTATTTATAGTTGTACTCAATATAGGCATGCGAAAAGTGAGAGAGCAATAAAATATAATGACAAAACATTAAAAATTAAATGGCCAACAAAAAAACCTATAGTTTCAAAAAAAGATAAAAATGCTATGACTTTCTTTGAATTTAAAAAAAAACATTTACAATGAAAAAAAAAATTCTTGTTACCGGTGGCGATGGAAGATTTGCAAAAATTTTAAAAAAAAATAATAAAAAAATGGATTTATTTTTTGTATCCAAAAAACAATGTGACATACAAAATTTAAATTCGATTACTAAAATTATAAAAAAAATTAAACCTAAAATTCTAATTCATTGTGCTGGTCTATCAAGACCAATGCAAATTCATGAAAAGAATATCTTAAAAAGTATTGATTTAAATATTATTGGTACAGCGAATATTGTTAAGGTCTGTCAAAAAAATAATATTAAATTAATATATTTTTCTACTGGATATGTTTATGAAGGAAAGTGTGGAAATTATTCCGAAAACGATCCTGTAAAACCATTTAATAACTATGGTCTTTCAAAACTTGGTGGTGAGTGTGCTGTAGCTATGTATAAAAATTCATTAATTTTAAGAATTACAATGACAGAAAAACCTTTTTTACATAAAAAAGCATATTCAAATTTAAAAAGTAATTTTATGTTTCATGAAGAATTGGTTAAAATTTTACCTAAAATAATAAATCAAAAAGGAATTTTAAATGTGGGTGGAAAATCTCAATCAGTTTATTCATTCGCAAAAAAAAATAATTCTAATGTAAAAAAAATAAAAGCCAAAAAAAGTTCTGCATTACCTTTAAATCAGACAATGAACTTGTCTAAATTAAAAAAAATTATAAAATAACTTATCTTTAAATTAGACTATTTTTTTGCCTCAATATAGATACTTTCAATCTGTCTTCCATCTCGATCTATAATCAAATCTTTTAATTCTCCCTCATTAAATGAATATTCTTTACAATTTAAAAAACCTGCTTTTTTTAAGTTATGCATTAACCACTCTGCATCCCACAAACTTTTATGATCAAAGTTTTGAGATATATTCCATATTGCTTCACAGCCAGTTTCAAAATTCTTATTAAATAACTCAAAATTTTTTGTGTTATAATATTCAACATATTTTTTTAAATCTGGAACAACAATTCTAAAGACTCCATTTTTTTTTAAAACTCTTTTTACTTCTGACATTAATGTAATACATTCAGATGGGTAAAGATGCTCAATAGTATGTTCTGAGAAAACTCCATCGAATGAATTATCATAAAATGGCAAACTATGTCTAAGATCAAGATAAAATATTTTTTTTTTTTTAAAAATATTAAAATAATCTAAAGAAAAAAAGTCACAATTTAAAAACTGATCGTTTAAATAAGTTTGTTCAGAGCCAGCTCCCAAATTTAAATAGTTTTTATTAACTTTTGTTTTTTTTTGAAATGCTCTACCAAAAAAACTAAGAAGTTCTTTTACAAACATCTTTCTTAAGTTAATATTATAAAACTTTGATCCAAAATCATGCCTTTGTGACATAAACTTCCTAAATTTTTATTATTTTAAGTTTGCAGGAATTTTGTTTTTTTTTATTCAAAAAATCCTAATCTAATTAATTCAGTTTTTATTTCTTGACGACTCCAATTAGATCTAAATTTTGCTCTTCTATTAATTCCGTTATCCCAAATAATTACTCTCCTTATAGAAAATACAGCACACAAAACTCCTGATTCTCTTTCACATTTTCTAATAGTATCATTTGAATAAGAATCTTGACACTGAGAATAACAACAAATATGGCTGTGAGAATATTCTCCATCTTCTGACATGATAAACATAGCAGGTTTACATTTTCTTCCATCATGCTTTTGATCAAGTTTTATCCAGTCTGTAAAATGATTTAAGGTTGCGGAGGACATTTTAACTTCACCTTTCCCCTTTATTACTGCAAAACTATAATTGGAAAATAAAATTCCAGTTACTAAAATTAGTATGAATCTTATCATTGAATGACTTTATCAGTTTAATAAATTTCAACAATATTAAAGAAATCTTTAAGAATGGTAGCGGGAAGTGGGATCGAACCACTGACCTCGGGCTTATGAGTCCCGCGCTCTAACCAACTGAGCTACCCCGCCATTTAATTCATGTTGATTTATAATAGTTTTATATTTTGTTTCAATACTTATCCACAAGCCAGAATTCAATTGAAATAATGTTTTTCAAAGATAGTTTCATCCTCGATGAGAATTGAAGAAGAATTAAAACTTGATTATTCAGACGTTTTATTTAGACCAAAAAGAAGTACTTTATCAAGTCGTAAAGATGTTGATTTAAAAAGAACTTATAAATTCAAATATAGCAAGAATGAATGGTCAGGAATTCCAGTAATGGCTGCTAACATGGATGGTGTTGGTGAATTAGAGATCGCAGAAAACCTGTCAGATTTTGGGATGATTACGTGTTTAACAAAGCAACATGATGTTAGTAAATTAAAAAAATATAAAAAATTAAAATCTATTTACAAAAATATATCTTTAAGCATTGGAATCAAAAAAGAAGACTTTGAAAGATTAGACAAAACATTAAAAGAATTTTCATATATAAAATTTATTTGTGTAGATGTTGCAAATGGTTATTCAGAGCATTTTAGCGCATTTATAAAATCTGTAAGAGACAAATATCCAACAAAAACAATAATTGCTGGAAATGTTGTTACAGCAGACATGGCTCAAGAGCTTGTATTAAGTGGGGCTGATATTGTAAAAGTTGGAATTGGTCCTGGGAGTGTTTGTACAACAAGAATTCAAACAGGTGTAGGGTATCCTCAGTTAAGTGCTGTAATAGAATGTGCTGATGCTGCTCACGGTTTGGGTGCTCATATAATTGCTGATGGAGGATGCACTTGTCCCGGTGATGTTGCAAAGGGATTCGGTGGTGGAGCAGACTTTGTTATGCTTGGTGGAATGTTTGCTGGCCATGATGAAGGAGGTGGAAAAATTATAAAAAGTAATGGAAGTAAATATGTTGAGTTTTACGGTTCGAGTTCTGAAACGGCTAATAAAAAACATTATGGTGGATTATCTGATTATAGAAGTAGCGAAGGGAGATCAGTAAAAATTAAATATAGAGGAAAAATAAAAGATACTATTTTGAATATACTAGGTGGTGTTAGAAGCAGTTGTACTTATGTTGGAGCACCTTCATTAAAACAATTAAGTAAATGCACAACTTTTGTAAGAGTTAGCAATCAATTTAACGATACCTTTTCTAAATAAGGGTTTGAATTTCAATAGATAATTTGTACAATTTTTTTTAAAAAATTATTTAACATGGAAAAAAATACATTTGATCTATCTAGCCCAACTAAAATAACTCAAGAAAATATTTATAATATCTATTGTGATAATTATGATTCTATACATTATTTATTTGTTGAGTTTCAATTTTCTTGGCTTCAACAAGCATATCGTGCTTTAAATGATATAGATAAATATAATATCTTAGTATTTTTATATAAAGAAAATTTTGTTGAACTTAATGAATTATTTAAATTTAAGTCTTTAAATCAATTTTATATCAATCCTAGATTTAATTTAGAAAAAATTAATATAATTCAAATATCACAAAAACTTAGGCTTTCTAAGGAAAC
Source organism: uncultured Pelagibacteraceae bacterium (assembly GCA_902577625.1). Taxonomy (GTDB): domain Bacteria; phylum Pseudomonadota; class Alphaproteobacteria; order Pelagibacterales; family Pelagibacteraceae; genus Pelagibacter. The sequence goes on along the minus strand of CACGZX010000001.1, from coordinate 85,217 downwards.
AGCAAGAAGAAAGATTTTAGAATTAGAAGAAGAAGGAATATTAATAAAAAATAAAAAAAAAATTTCAGTTACTTTAAAAGCAGGTCTTCTTCAAAAACCAGAAAACACAATTAAATCTTTTTCAAAAATTTTACAATATGTTTCATATTTATTGCACAGAGAAAATAAAGTAAGAAAATATTATGAAAAAGAATTTTTTATAAAAAAAATAAATGAAAGATTTACTCAAATTTTAGCAATTTTTTTAGATTATCAAATAGATTACATGCTTACTAGAAAAGCACTGGCAAATAATGATATAGAAATGTGGTTCATTGTTGGATCCTTGCTTTACAATCAAATAATGTTTTTAAAAAAATCTGAAAAAAAAAGTCATTATCAAAAAGAATGGATAGAAGAAGTTTTAAATGTTGGAGATAAAAAAGGGATAAATGCTATGTCAATTAGCGATCTTACAGGAATTCCAAGACCTACGGTAATTAGAAAACTTAAAATATTATTAAAACAAAAAGATATATATAAAGATAAAAACAACCTTTATTATCTTATAAACGGAAAATTATTTTCAGAATTAAATAAACAAAGATTAATTAACATAAAAAAACTTAGCCAAATAATTTCAAGAATTAATAATATTGTATTTTTTTCTTAAATAGAAACTATTATTCCAGTTACAATTATAGCGCCCGCAACTAGTCCAAAAAAAATAGTTGATTCTAATTTCTCTTTTTTTTTTGCTAATCTTACTTTGTTTAACAGAACGTTAATATCTACTCTTCGTTTTTTTGTGGAATTTTTTAATGAGTGAAGCTCACCTTCCAAATTTTGGGTCTCAACTGAATCATTTGTAATCTGCTCTCCACTCATATAATTCAAATTTAACCACATAAATTCATCTTGGACAATTAAATGATCGTCCAATTTGGGTTGCTTTAAAAAGCACGCTATAATGGTTCTAAATTAGGAATTTTTATAATTTTTTTGATTTAAAGGTTTGGTTAAAATTTCTGCTTCATATCTTTTTTTCTCAATTTCAATTTCAATTATATTTTTTTTTAAGGATTTTATATCTTCGTCAATTTTTACATAACCAAAAGCTAAATTTTTATTAAAATTAAATGAAAAATTACCTGATGTTGTTCTTCCAATAATTTTACCATCTAAATAAATAGGCTCATCATGAAGAATTAGTGGTTCACCAGGTTTACTATCTTTTAAAATTAGCATTAAAAATTGTTTGTTTTGTTTTTTTTCTTTAATTTTAAGTAATTGTTGTCTGCCAATAAAATCTATATTTTTTTTATAACTTATTGCAAAATTAAGACCTGCTTCATATTGGTTTTCTTCTGGTGAAATGTCATGTCCCCAGTGTAAAAAGCCACTTTCCATTCTCATAATATCCATTGCATGCATACCACAAAGACTTAACTGATATTTTTTTCCGATATTTGTAATTAAGTTATATATCTCTTTAGCTTTATCTTTTTCAATATAAAGTTCGTAACCTAATTCACCTACATAAGATAATCTTTGAGTCCAAATTTTTATTTCATTAATTTTAACATATTTTGCAGTACCAAATTTAAAACTTTCATTAGAATAATCCTCGTTACTTAAATCTTTCATTAAATCTCTACTTTTTGGTCCAAATACACCGAGCACACAATAATCATCAGTGCTATCTGATATTTTAATATTTTTAGATAAATATTTTTCTATATGAAATTTATCATGCTCTCTATTTGCAGCAGCAGTTATAATTCTATAATGATCTTCTTTTAAACAAACAACTGTTAGGTCTGTTTCAATACCCCCATCTTCATTAAGCATTTGAGTATAAGTACATTTTCCAATCTCTTTTTTAATATTTGCTGTACAAATTTTTTGAAGTTCTTCATGTACATTTTTGCCTTCTAGTTCATATTTAGAAAAGGGAGTTAATTCAAATAATCCAACATTTTCCCTTGTATTTTTAGTTTCAAATTCTGCTGATGGATACCAATTTTGATAATTATATGAATATTTATATTCAGCACTTTCTCCACTTTTTGCAAACCACATTGGTCTTTCATATCCCCCTGATACTCCAAAGCATGCTCCTGCTTTTTTTAACTCTTCATGGTAAGGCACTAATTTTTGATCTCTTGAAGTTTTATGTTGCTTATATGGCCAATGCATTCCATATAAATCTCCTAGAGTCTCTGTTATTCTCTCTTTTATAAAATTTACTTCTGAGTGAAAATTTTGAAATCTTTTAATGTCATAAATAAATAGGTCTTCATTAATATGACCATTCATTAACCATTCGGCTGTAACTTTACCTACACCTCCTCCACTTCCAATTCCGATACTATTTAATCCGCAGCATGCAAATAAATTTTTAAATCCTGGTATTTCTCCTAATAGAGTATTTGTGTCTGGTGTAAAAGATTCTGGTCCAGCAAAAAATTTTCTAATTCCAGCTTTTTCTAGCATTGGAACTCTTTTTAAAGCTGCTTCTAAATAAGGTTCAAAATGTTCAAAATTTTCTGGAAATTCACCATATGAAAAATCTTCTGGAACTCTATTAGTTTTATTAAAAGCAGGAATTGATTTTCCTTCAAATATTCCTATTAACATTTTTCCCGCATCTTCTTTTAAATATAAACTGTCGTCAAAATCTCTCAAAACAGGGATATTTTTTGGTAATTCATTAATACCTTCAGTAATTACATAAAAATGTTCTGCAGGATATAAAGGTATGCTAAAACCTGTATCTTCGCCTATTTGTCTGGACCACATACCTGTTGCAAGAACAATGTATTCACATTTAATAGTTTTACCGTTTACAATAACTCCTGCCACCCTTCCATTTTTTTTAATTATTTTTTCAACTGGTGATTTTTCAAATATTTTAACACCTTCTTTTCGCGCAGCTTTTGCGAGTAAATTAGTTACTCCTATTGGGTCAGCTTGACCATCTCCTGGCATAAAAATTCCACCTAAAACATCTTTTTCATTAATGATTGGATAAATTTTTTTTATCTGATCAATATTTAATACTTCAACATTTACATCAAACAATTGTGCTGTGGTCGCTTGTCTTTTAAGTTCCTGCCATCTTCCCTTTGTAGTTGCAATTGATAAGGCTCCGTTTAATTTTAATCCACTAGAAAAATCTATTTCTTTCTCTAGTTTTTTATAAAGTTCTAAAGAATATTTTCTAATCTTTGTTACACCTGCAGAGGGACCTAATTGACTAACAAGGCCAGCAGCGTGCCAAGTAGTACCTGAAGTTAGCTGATCTCTTTCAAGTAAAATAGTATCTTTCCAGCCAAATTTTGCTAAGTGATATGCTGTTGAACAACCGGTTACACCACCTCCTATAACAACAACTTTTGTACTGCTAGGCAGTTCTTTATTCATTTTTCTATTTTATAGCTTCCGCAGAAGATACAAAAGAGTGACCAAAAGCATCGGCAACAGCTTTATAAGTAACCTGGCCTTTATAAACATTTAACCCTTCAAGAAAATTCTTATCTTCTTTTAAGGCTTTTTGGTAGCCGTTGTTAGCAAGTTTGCTTAAAAAAGGAAGTGTAGCCTTATTTAATGCTATAGTTGACGTTCTTGGTACTCCTCCAGGCATATTAGCAACACAATAATGAACAACTTCATCAACAATATAAGTAGGATCAGCATGAGTAGTTGGTTTGCTTGTTTCAACACATCCACCTTGATCAATTGCTACATCAACAATTACTGATCCACGCTTCATTAATTTCAGCATATCTTTAGTTACTAATTTTGGAGCTTCTGCTCCTGGAATTAATACTCCACCTACTAATAAATCTGCCTCTGCAACTAATTTTTTTAAATCTATTTTGTCACTTTGTTGTGGAATTATTTTATCTCCAAATATTTCAGTTAATTGTTTTAATCTAGCTTCAGATTTATCTACAACATGAACTTTCGCTCTAAGACCTGTCGCAATAATAGCTGCATTTTCACCTACAACACCTCCACCAAGAATTACTACTGTTCCTGCTTCAACACCAGGGGCTCCACCTAATAACAATCCTCTTCCTTTTTGATTTTTTTCTAAACAATGTGCTCCGGCTTGTACCGACATTCTTCCTGCAACTGCACTCATTGGAGCAAGTAATGGTAATCTTCCATTGTTATCAGTAACCGTTTCATAAGCTATACAAATCGATTTTGAATTAATTAATCCTTGAGTTAATTGTTTTGCGGCAGCTAAATGAAGATAGGTAAAAACAATTTGATTTTCTCTGATCATTTTAACTTCATTTGATAAAGGTTCTTTAACTTTAACAATTATTTCTGCATCGTTAAAAATATCTTCTGCTTTATCTAATATTTTAGCTCCAACAGATTTGTATTGATCATTATCAAAACCAGCTTCAAAACCACCGTTCTTTTCAACTAAAACTTCGTGTCCATTTGAAACTAAAGATTTGACACTATCCGGGGTGAGTCCAATTCTATTTTCTTGAGGTTTAATTTCTTTAGGAACTCCAATTTTCATAAAGAACTAATTTTTTTTAGATTTTGCGTAATTATTTATTCCAGTTCTAAGTTTTTCAATTATTTCATCAATATGTTTTTTTTCAGAAATAAACATTGGCGCTATAATTAAACAATCACCAGTAGCTTTAAAATTTACTCCTGCATCATAACAATGTTTAAAACATGTAAAACCTGCTACACCAGGTTTTTTATCCATTTTCATATCAATTCCTGCCATCATTCCATATCCCCTTATATTTTCTACTACATCAATATCTTTCAATGAAAATATTGCTTCTTGAAAATAAGGTGCCATTTCTTTTGATCTATTAAATATATCTTCTTTTTCAAAAATTTCTTGGACAGCAAGTGCTGCTGCTACTGATACTGGGATACCTGAATAAGTGTAACCATGAAATAATTCTATTGTTCCTTTTGGTGCATTATCCATAATTGCATCATAAATTTCCTCTTTACATGCAACAACTCCCATTGGAACAATTCCATTAGTTGTAGCTTTAGCCATTGTCATTAAATCTGGTGTTACGCCAAATTCTTGAGCTCCGAATGGAGAACCCATTCTTCCCCAACCTGTAATTACTTCATCAAAAATTAATAATATTCCGTGTTTATCGCAAATTTCTCTTAATCTTTGTAAATAACCTTTTGGTGGAACTAGAGTTCCTGTTGAGCCTGCTACAGGTTCAACAATGCAAGCTGCTATGTTTTCTCCACCAAAATTTGCACAAATTCTTTCTAAATCATTTGCAAGTTCTGCTCCAGTTTCTGGTTGTCCTGATACAAACTTATGCTCTGGTAAATGTGTATGTCTCATGTGAACTACACCTGGCATTAAAACACTTGCAAATGTTTTAACATTGTTAACCATACCTCCTACTGAAGTAGCTCCAATGTTCATTCCGTGGTATGCTCTTTCTCTTCCAACAAATCTAAATCTTTGACCTTCTCCCCGTGCTTTATGATAAGCAACCGAAATTTTAATTGCTGTTTCAACAGCTGTTGATCCACAAATTGTATAAAAAATTCTATTTAAATTTCCTGGTGTGTGTTTTGATATTTTTGTTGCAAGTTCAAATGAACCTCCAAAACCTTGTTGAAATGGTTGTGCGTAGTCTACTGTCTTTAATTGTTTGGTAATTGCTTCAATAATTTCTTCTCTACCGTGGCCAAGAGGATTACAAAATAATCCTGAGCTCGCATCAATTTGAGTTTTTCCCTGATGATTTTTTAAATAGACACCCTTTGCCTCTACTATTAATCTTGGATTTTCTTTAAAATCTTTATTTGAAGTAAATGGCATCCAATGCTCATTAAGAGAATTGGGCATTTTAAATTTGTTTTCTGAGCTCATAATTTTTAATTTTTTTTGTAAATCTAGTTTTCTGATTTCATAGACTAATTTTTAAAACCTCTCCATAAAAATCGTAATTTAAACTATACACTTAATAGTTGTATATGATTAGTTCTGCATAGGGGTTATATAAACTATCATTTACAAGTCTCTTGTTTTCCACTTTAATTACGTTTTTAAATTTAAAAAACAGGAGATTAAATGAGAAAAATAATTAGTTTTATTCTAGGAACTATTGTTGCTCTTAACTTATCAGTTTCAGTTGCTAACGCTGCTGCGAACGAAGTAAGAGTTGCATTCTTTTTAGAGTGGGCAACTCCAAACCAAGAAGCAAAAGTTAAAAAAACTTTTGATAAGGCTTTAGGTGTGCCTGTAAAATGGACTAACTTTGCAACTGGTGGTGAGATGACAGAAGCTATGCTGTCTGGAGATATTGATATATCTTACTCACAAGGTTTAACACCATTCGTAAATGCAGTTAATGCTAAAGCGCCTATTAAGCTTGTTGATATTGCAGTTATATACGGAATGGGTGGAACTACATGTGTTGCAGCTAAAGGCATTGACAAAGGAAATGCTGCTTCAAAACTAGATGGTCAAAAAGTTGCTGTTCCATTGGGAACTATGGCTGACTATGTTTTCAAAGAAACAATGAGAGTTGTAGGAGCTGATATTTCTAAAATGAAAGTTGTAGATATGAACCCTGAAGATGGATCTGCTGCATTTGTTAACGGTGACGTTGCAATGGCATGTTTATTCGGTGGTAAGTCTATTAAAGCAGCTAAAGAAAAAGGTGCTTCATTGCTAACAGTTAAAGAAGCTCAAGATGCTGGTATTGCTGGTATTGATATTACTTCAGTAACTAACAAATTCCTAAAAGAAAACCCAGGAATGGTTAGAACTTTCGTTGAAGTAACTCACGAAGCAAACGCTAGATATAATGCTGGAAAATCTGACATGAACGTAATTGCAAAAGATGCAGCTATGGATCTTGCTGGAACTAAAAAGCAAATGGGTGGATTTGAGTTCCCTAATTCAGCAACTATGAAGAATAAGTATCTGAATGACGGTGGAATACTTATGACTTACTTAAGTGTTATGGGTAACATGTTTGCTACATCTGAAAACCCAGCTCTTAAAGATTACTCGAAAGTAGTAGATACTAGTTTCCTTCCGTAATCTAAGAGTTGTAAATAGAATATTAAATAGGCGCCAATTTTTAAATTGGTGCCTATTTTTTTTATAAAAATTCTAATATAAAGTCTTATTATGAGTGATTTAGTTTCTCAGAACTTAAATATGATTTTCAAGTCTCCAAAAGGAGAAACTGTTCACGCCTTAAAAGATATAAGTTTTACATTAAAAAAAGGTGAGCTTTTAACTGTTCTTGGTCCTTCCGGATGTGGAAAAACGACTTTATTAAATATTGCAGCTGGTTTTCTTCGTCCAACTTCTGGAAATATAACTCTTGGAGATAAAGAAATAGATGGACCAGGTGTTGAAAGAGGAATGGTTTTTCAACAAGGAGCTTTATTTGAATGGTTAACAGTTGCAGAAAACGTAAACTTTGGTTTGCGAATGAAAAAAGAAGATCCAGCCAAAACAGCAGAAAAAGTTGAAGAATGGCTTGATATAGTTGGTCTAAAAGGTTTTGGAAATACTCCAACTTACCAATTGTCAGGAGGTATGCAGCAAAGAGTAGCTCTTGCAAGGTGTTTGATTAATGATCCAGATTTAATATTGATGGACGAACCTTTAGGAGCGCTAGATGCTTTAACTAGAGAAAAAATGCAATCCCTTGTTTTAAAAATTTGGAAAGAAACTGGAAAAACAATTATTCTAATTACTCACTCAGTTGAAGAAGCATTGTTATTAGGTGAAAGAGTTTATGTTATGGCTCCTAGACCAGGAAGAATACATAAAGAATATAAACTTCCTTTTGCAAATATGGGTTTAAACGAGGATTTAAGAGAAATTAAAAACAATAAAGAATTTGTATCAAAAAGAGAAGAAATTTTATCAATGATATGGGACATGGAAGAAGAAATAATGGGTAAAGAAAATTAAAATGATTACTGGAATTCTTACTTTTTTAATTATTTTTGCTGTTATTGGCTCTATTCTTTATGGACAAAGATTAATAAAAACAGAAAAAAGTGATGCTGTTTTTGGAAATCCAGAAAGGGCAAAAGGAGGCGTGCATTGGGTTATAGTTGGATCAAGTTTTCTTTTATTATCATGGCTTTATTATTCGTGGGATATAGCTAAAGCTTTTTATCCAAAATCTGCTAATGAACTTTGTCAGGTCGCAAAAGTGAATGAATCATTGCTATCACTTAAATATCTTTTTCCAATAGAAGAAAGACAACATAAAAGTACTGCTTTAATCAAAAGAGAAAATATAAATATTCAAAATAAAATATTAATCATTCAAAATTCACCAGATTTAAAAGCTCAAGATAAAGAATTATTTGTAAATTTACTTAATAAAACAAAAAGAACTATACCTTTATTAACTGATGAAAGGCTTTTAGAAACAGAAACAAAAATTAAAATTAAAGATTTAACAACTAGGATCAGTTGGTTAACTGAAGACTTTCAAAAAGTAAGTTATCCTCCTATTAAAAGTATAGAAGAAGAAAATAAAAGAATAGAAGCTTTAAAAAAACAGCTGGGTTGGGGTGCAACAGGAATGGAGGTCCCTCCTCTTCCAGAAAGCAAAAGAGGATTAAAATTTCATACTGCAGCTGAAGAATTAAACAAAATTAGTGATGAATTTTTTGCACTAAGAAATCATAATCCAGAATATCTAAGATTGTTAGAAGAAATTAGAACAGAGATTAAAAGTTACAAAGATGGGTTAGAAGATAGTCAGGAATTAGAAATGACTTTCATCAAGGAAATTAAAAAATTAGGACAAAGAATTGAATATGAAAGTGTTTTTCCTCCTAAAGCTTTAGATGAAATGGAAAAAAGCAATTAGAGAATTTGATGTTGTTCAAAAAAATGAGCAAGGAAATTTAATTTATATAGATATGTTTTTGTTTCCTGCTGGAACTATTGTTGCAAGTGGACCAACATGTGCGGAAGACGGCCCAGGAAGATGGCTACCAAAACCTTCAGACACATTTAGAATTTTTTGGTGACCTTTTAAAACCAAGTGTTGGATTTAAAATGATTCCAATGATTTGGTATGAAATGATGGGTGTTAATCGAATAGTTGGCTTTATTTTACCTGATTGGATTGCGGATCTTATGCCAGGAAAGTATCCAGTTCATAGTGCTGACGGAACGGTAAAACCTAACTTTAAAAGTAAAGTTTTAGATGTTGTAACAGGTGAGTTTGAAGCATTTAAAATTCCAGTTCCAACAGGACATATATGGGATTCATTTTTAAGAGTATTTTTAGGACTTACACTTGGTATTATTTTAGGTGTTCCATTAGGTCTGTTTATGGGTCTAAATAGATTTGCTAAAGGATTTTTTGATCCATTGGTTGAATTATACAGACCGGTTCCCCCTCTTGCTTGGGCTCCTTTAGTTATTACTGTTTTTGGAATTGATAACTTGGGAAAAGTATTTTTATTATTCATGGTTTCATTTTCCATTATGATTATTTCAGCAAGAGCTGGTGCGTCAGGAACTCAACTTTCAAAAATTCACGCTGCCCATTCATTAGGTGCTTCTAGATGGCAAATATTAAGAGAAGTTATATTTCCTAATTCATTGCCCGAAATATTAACAGGCGTAAGAGTTGCAGTTGGAATGTGTTGGGGAACATTAGTTGCTGCTGAATTTTTAGCTGGTACTTCAGGAATTGGATTTGTGGAAAATGTCGCAAGAAAATATATGCAATATGAAGTTATTTGGATAACTATATTCGTAATGGGAATGCTGGGACTATTATTCGACGTTACAATTAGAAAAATAATAGATAAAACAATTCCATGGCGTGGAAAAGGTTAATATTTTTATTTTTTTATCTAACTTCAATTGTTGAAGCTAAAGAATTTGACCTAAAAAAAATTATTTCATTAGAAGAACCTTGGGGCTCCACTTTTATAAGTGATACTGAATTATTAATTACTGAAAAACCAGGTAAAATAAAATTATTAAATATAACTAATAATAATATTAGTGAGATAGATCACGACTTAAAAGTATTAAATTATGGTCAAGGTGGACTCTTAGATATAATATTTTATAATAATTCTGTATGGGTATCCTATACCGAACAAAGAGAAAATTGGGAAACAAGTACATCAATAGCTAAAGGATCATTTGATAAAAATAAAATAGATTTTAAAAATATTTTTCAAGCTTCTCCTCCAATCGACTCTCCTTATCACTTTGGGTCTAGACTGGCTATTAAAGATGATTATTTGTTCGCTTCACTAGGAGAGAGAGGACAAGGTATGATTGCTCAAGATGAAACAAAACATCCTGGAAGCATAATTAGAATTCATTTGGATGGAAGTATTCCAAATGATAACCCAAAATTTAAAGATAAAAAAAAATGGCTTCCTGAGATTTATCAAATTGGTGTAAGAAATCCTCAAGGATTAACATTGTCACCCTTTGATGGAAAAATTTATATTAGTAATCATGGTGCTAAAGGTGGTGATTGGTTTGGTGAAGTTAAAGAAGGAGAAAATTATGGTTGGAAAATATTAGGATGGGGTGGCACAAATTATAGTGGTACAAAAATTGGTCCTAAATGGAAACCAGGTTTTACAAAAGCAATTCAATATTGGGTACCCTCTATTGCAACGAGTGCAATTACTATTTACAAAGGTGAAGAATTCAAAGAATGGAATGGTTATGCCCTTATCACTTCCTTGAAAGATAAGTCGCTTAGAAAACTTGATTTTTCTGACAGAAAAAATGTTAAAGAAGATATTGTTTTCAAGAATAAAATTGGAAGAATAAGAGATATACAAATACATCCGAGTACTGGTAAGATATATTTTTTAAGTCATAATGCACTATGGTTAATGGAAAAAAACTAAATCAGATAATAATAAAAAATTTTAAAAAAAAATGGTTTAAATACAAACCATGCAACGATTTGTTCAAAAGCATTAATAAATGCTGAACTAGTCGGTGCTCATTCTCATGGGTTATCGAGATTAAAAATGTACTGTGACAGGATTCAAAAAAAAGTCATTAATCCAAAACCAAAAATTAAAATTAAAAAAATTTCTCAATCAATAAGTCAAATAGATGCTAATAATAGTATTGGTTTTGTAGCTGCTGATATTGGAATAAAGCAAGCAATTAAAAATGCAAAAAAAAAACTGGAATAGGATTGGTTGGAATTAGGAATAGTGGCCACTACGGTTTATCAGGTTATTACGCAGAACAAGCTGTTAAAAAAAATTTAATTGTTTTTTGTTTCACAAATGCTCCACCTGCAATAGCTCCTCATGGAGCGAGAAAAAGTTTATTTGGAACAAATCCAATATGCTTTGGAACACCAACATCATCTAAAGTTCCTTTTATTCTAGATACATCTGTTTCAGTAATTAATAGAGGTAAAATAAGAGTTGCTGCAAGAAATGGAAAAAAAATACCAAAAGGAGTTGCTTTAGATAAATTGGGTAAACCTACTACAGATGCAAAAAAAGCATTAGCAGGTGTTCAGTTGCCAATAGCAGGTTTTAGAGGCTCAGGACTTGCATGGATGGTTGATATATTGAGTGGTGTTTTTACTGGTGGAAATCATGGAGGAAAAGTAAAAGATCCTTTTGATGATTTTTCAGGTCCACAAAATATTGGTCACTTATTTTTTGTTATGAAGCCAAATCTTTTTGTTGGAAATTATAGTGAAAGAATAAAAGAAAATATTAAAAGAATAAAAAGATTACCTAAAATAAAAGGTGTAAAAGAAATTTTGTATCCTGGTCAAAACAAACAAAGAAGATACAAAAAAAATCTTAATAAAAAGATTAATATTACAAGAAATATTGCAGAGGATCTTAAAAAATTAAATGCTTAATAAAAAAGTTTTAACCAATATTTTTAAAAAATTGTTGGAAGAAGCAAAAAGTTCCTATGATGATTTCAATTCTGCAGATGGAAAAATAGGAGATGGTGATTTAGGTGTTACAATCTTGCACGGTTTAGAAGAAGTAAATAATAATATTGGTAAATTCAGTGATGATATTGGAGCAAATTTTATGATTTGTTCTCAAGCTTTTGTTAAAAAATCTGGGTCTAGTTTTGGCACTTTAATTGCTTTTTCGTTTATGAACATTTCAAAAAATTTAAAAGGAAAAACTGAGTGTAATCATGACGATATTGTTTCAATCTTTGAAACTGCATTAAAAACTATACTTGAAAGAGGAAAAACTAATCTTGGAGATAAAACTATAGCAGATAGCTTAGATTTAATAATCAAAAATCTCAAAGATAACCAAAATTACTCTGACGTATTTAAATCATCAACGAAACAAGCTTTAGAAGATTTTAAAGGTAAAAAAATTAAGATTGGTAGAGCTCGAATGTTTGAAGATAAAACAAAAGATTTAGACGACCCTGGAATGTTTGCTTTAAATAGATTAACCTCAGTATTTTAGCTCATGGAAACATTAATACTTTTAGCTTTAGTAATAGTTGTTGGCTGGGTGTTGTTTAGACCCTTTTCAAAAAGAGAGCTTGATAAGTACAATGATAGAGACAATTGGCCAAATATGGATTTATAACAGAAATCCCCTACATTGTATTAACACTTCCAATTATATTAAAATTTTTATCTGAAATTATAATTTCTCCAGAAGATGTACCTATATTTAAAATTGATGAAATAACTACATAGTGAGTAACAAAAACTAAGTTTTTATCGCTATTCCAATTTTTAATATATTTTTTTAAATCGTTAATTTGTTTAGTTTCATTTTTAGCAAACCTTTCATCGTAAAATGAATTTAAAGCATCAAAAGTTTCAAAATTTTTAAATGCATATTTTGCTGTATCTTTGCATCTGCACCACTCACTTGATAGCACTTTATCAATTTTTATTTTATTATTTTTAAAAAAAAGACCTATTTTCTTTGATTGCTTAATCCCGTTTTCACTTAAATTTCTTTGAGTAGAACAGTCTTTGATATTAAAATTTTCTGGATCACCATTTCCAGGTGCAATTGCATGTCTAATAAAAATTATTTTATTACCTTCTTGGAGTGAGGTTAAAATTTTATCATCAGCAAAAACATTGTTTGTGAAGTTTAACAATCCAATAAATAGAATTGTTAAAAATTTAAATCTCATTTATAAAAATTCTAATTCAAACTTACTGTAGCTATCATTCCATCTTGATAATGACCAGGAACGTTGCACGCTACTTCAAGATTTGCATCAGTATTAAATTTCCAAATTATTTCACCAATTTCATTAGGTTCCAATAAAACACTATTAGAATGAGAATGAGCCATTGAATGATCTTTTTTTGCCATTTCTTTCATTTTTTCTTTATCAATTCTGTCTGCTAATAGTATTTCGTGTTCTACCATCTTCATCATTTCTGGCTGATGCTTAATATGCATTTCTTTAGTAGCAATATTAAATTCATGAACTAGTTCACCGTAGTTTTTAACAATAAATTTAATTACTTCGCCTTTTTTTATATTTAATACATTTGGTTCAAAATAATTATCATACATTTTTATTTCAATTGTTCTGCTTATTTCTGATAATTTACCTTTCTCTCCTATCATCTTCATTGATGATGCAAATAAAATGTTTGGAATTAAAAAAAATATTAAAATTAATTTTTTCATACTAGTTTGTTGGTTTAAAAATTAAACAAAGGCCATTATTACAAAATCTCATACCATTTTCACCAGGGCCGTCCTCAAAAACATGACCGTGATGTGCTCCACATTTTGCACAATGATATTCGACTCTTTTCATTCCAAATGAGTAATCAGTTTTAGTATTAAAAGCCCCAGGAAGAGCCTCTGTAAATGAGGGCCAACCAGTTCCACTATCATATTTTGAATTGGAGCTGAATAATTTAGCATCACAATTGGCACAGTGATAAAAACCATCTCTCTTTTCGTAAAGCAAAGAACTAGTAAACGGACGTTCAGTTCCTTCATTAAAAAGTATATGTTTTTGCTGTTCTGTTAGATTTTGATTTATTATTTTTTTTGTAGCTGAGTATAAATATTTATATGGAAATAATATTAGTGAAATTACTGATGCGCTGAATAATTTTAAAAAGTTTCTTCTCATATAATTATAGTATGAATACTAAAATAGATTACAATGAGCCTCATTGACACAACGTAATTTTCAGATATTTAATTTGTGAATATGAAATTAAAAACAAACAATAAAGCACCTAATTTTAAACTTGCCAGTACAGATGGAAATATTTTTGAATTAAATAAAGTTAAAAAGAAGAATATAATTTTATATTTTTATCCAAAAGATGATACTCCTGGGTGCACAATAGAGTCTAAAGATTTTAGTAAATTAAATAGTTTAATTAATAAGAATAAAAGTATCGTTCTTGGTATTTCAAAAGATAGTATCGAAAGTCATTTAAAATTTAAAAAAAAATATAAATTGAAATTTGATTTGTTGTCTGATGAAAAAAAAGAAGTAATAAAAAAATATGGTGTCTGGGGAAAAAAATCTTTTTTAGGTAAAGAATTTATGGGAATAGTAAGGACTACATTTTTGATTAATTCTCAGGGAAAAATTCACAAAATTTGGAATAATGTTAGGGTTAAAGACCATGCCAAAGAAGTTTTTGAAGAAGTTAAAAACTTAAAATAAATTTTACTAAAATTTATTCTTTCCAATCAATACTAAACATTGATTCATTTCGTCTTAAAGGAGGGAGTGTAAAAGGACTATTATAAGTTGCCCTAATAGCAAAACCTTTTATAGAAATATTATCTTCCAAAAGTTTTTGCTTAAGAATTTTATTATGTTTATCAAAATTTTTATCAGATGATCTTCCTGAAAATTCTATTACTGCAAAATAACCTTCTGAAATTGTTGTAATTTCAAGATCAGGATTGTTTGGTATAGGGGTAGTTTCTCTATTAAATTTTGAAGGGAGGTAGAACTGCATAAACATTTGATCATCTTTTTTTGTTTGGGTAACTGGAACTGTCATTGCTATTTTTTCAGAGTTTTTATTTTCTCCAGAAATATATTTAAAAAGTTTTCGAAAACTATTATTATCTCCCTTGTTTGGTACTTGAACTATTAATCGATCTGAATAATAACGAATTTCATAAATATCGTTTTTTTGTACTACATTGTAAGTTGCTTCTTCATTTGCCATCGTTGTAGAGTACGAGAAAAGAAAAATTAGGCAAACTATAAAATTAATTTTTGATATTAACTTTTTCACTACTCTCTATTTTGTTCGTCTTTTTTTTCAAAGTAAAATAGACAAATCAAAAACAATACTGTCCACACAACTCCTGCCATAGCCTTAGACAATGATGTTTCGGCACCCCATAAATCAAGAAATAAAGCGCCTATAATAATGCCGATTGCGTAAATTACTATTACCACTGTGCTTAAATTCATTTATTTTCCTCTTCATTTTTTTCTTTTTGATTTTCTTCTTTGTATTTTTTTCCTCTAATCACTGCTGAAACTCCCATATAAATTACATATCCAATGATTAATAAAGATATTGTAATAAAAATTATTTTTTGCATTTAAATATTTTCAATTTTTTTAATAACATTTTAGATTTTAGAAATCCATTTTTTCTTTTCCGTATCATTTAAAAAAGAGGATTTAAACGAATTAATAAGTAACGTTTTTACTTGTTCATAGGAAAGATCCAGGGCTGCTTGTGTTTCAGTCAAATTTTTATTTAAATAACCACCAAAATAAGCAGGATCATCTGAATTCACCATGACCATTAATTTTTTATCTAACATTTTTTTTAAGTTGTGATCTTCTAATTTATTGAAAACTTTTAATTTTACATTTGAAAGTGGACATACTGTTAAAGGAATTTGGCTTTCTGACAAAATTCCAACCAGTTTGTCATCCTTAAGACATTGAACTCCATGGTCAATTCTATGAACATTTAAAAAATTTAAGGCTTCCCAAATATATTCTGGTGGCCCCTCTTCACCTGCGTGAGCTACTGTTATAAATTCATTTTCTAACGCTTTTTTAAATAAATTTTTAAATTTTTTAGGTGGATTGCCTGTCTCTGATGAATCTAACCCAACTCCAAATATCTTATCTTTATGTGCCAGCGCTTTATCTAATATTTTAAAACACTCATCTTCACTTAAATGTCTTAAAAAACACATTATTATTTTAAAACTTAAACCAAATTCTTTTTCAGCTTTCTTTAAAGCATTAAAAATTCCATTTATAACAATATCAAAATCAATTCCTCTATCTGTATGAGTTTGTGGATCAAAGAAGATTTCAGTATGTACAATGTTGTCTTCTCTACATTTTAATATGTAAGCCCATGTAAGATCGAAAAAATCCTGTTCTTTTATTAGTACTTTAGCCCCCTCATAATAAATTTTTAAAAAAGAGTCTAAATTACTAAAATTATATGCTTTTTTTACATCATCGACATTTTTAAATGGAATATCAATATTGTTTCTTTTTGCTAAAGAAAACATAAGTTCAGGTTCCAACGTTCCTTCAATGTGTAAATGTAATTCAGCTTTTGGTGATTTTTTTATAAATTCTTCCAAAATCATAAACTCTTTGCAAACTTCTTAATATCTTTAATTAATAAATCAGGTTGCTCTAAAGCTGCAAAATGGCCTCCTGCAAGCATCTCTGTCCATTGTTGAACATTATATATTCTTTCTACATACGATTTAGGAGCCCATTCTAAATATTCTTTTGGAAATTTTGCAATTGCAGTTGGGACTTTTAAAGGAAGATGATCTTTTGGAAGAAATCTTCCTCCTTCTTCTCTTCTTCCATAATAAATCCAAGATGCTGTATTGAATGTTTTAGTTACTAAATAAACCATGATGTTTGATAATAAAATATCTTTTGAATAAACGCTTTCAATATCTCCATTTTTTATATCTGACCAGCCCCTCATTTTTTCGATTATCCATGCAGCAACACCTACTGGACTATCCATCATTGCGTAACTTAATGTTTGTGGTTTTGTTGCTTGTTGTGTTCTATAACCATCTTCGATTCTTTGTTCTTTTTTAAATCTTTCTTGCCAGTCTTTTTCTTCAGGTGTTTGCGGTCCATCTGGATGACGAGTAATTAAAATATTAATATGTATTCCTAATAGACTTTCTGGAAAATCGTATGCTAGCCAAGTACATATTGTTCCTCCAAAATCACCTCCCTGAGATATATATTTTTTATAACCCAAAGTATTGGTCATTAACGAATTAAATATTGCTGACATTTTTCTTGGACCGATTGGTCTTGGAGGACGCTCTGAAAATCCATAACCTGGTAAAGATGGAACAACAACATCAAATCCGTCTTCTTCTTTTCCTCCATATTTTTCAGGGTGAGCTAGTTGATCAATAATATGTAAAAATTCTACTATAGAACCAGGCCAACCATGATTTAATAATAATGGTTTAGGTTTAGATCCACTTCCTTTTTCATGAATAAAATGAATATCAATTCCATCTATATTAGATTTAAAATTATTAAATTTATTTATTTTTTCTTCTGTTTTTCTCCAATTAAATTTATTAACCCAATAATCAGCAAATTCTTTCATGTAATCTAAGTTTGTTCCATAATCCCAACCTCCGTCGTCAGGCATCTCATGCCATTGATAGTTCTTAACCTTTGAATATATATTTTGGAGGCTTTCCTCTGAAATCTCTACTTTAAAAGTTTTTGTCATTTTACTAGTATATATATTTTTAAATTTAAAATATAAAAATAGTTATGAAAAAAATAATCAATAATCCGGCTAATTTTGTAGAAGAGTCAATTGATGGGCTTATTAAATCTCACCCCGATGTTTATTCTTTTGCAAAAGATAATACCAGAGTTGTAATGAGAGCAAATAAAGCTTCAAATAAAGTTGGGATAGTAACAGGAGGCGGATCAGGACATTTACCGGTATTTACAGGTTATGTTGGTAAAGGATTTTTAGATACATGTGCTATAGGATCAGTGTTTGCATCTCCATCAGTAGAACAAATGGTATCAGCTATAAAAAATGCTGATAATGGCAATGGAGTTTTGTGCATTATTGGTAATTATGGTGGTGATGTTATGAATTTTGAAATGGCTTGTGAAATGGCTGAAGCTGAAGGAATTAAAACAAAAAAAGTAATTGTTGCTGATGATATTGCAAGCGCGAGTGAGGCTGAGAAAGAAAAAAGAAGGGGAATAGCTGGAATGATATTTGTATTTAAAATTGCAGGTGCAATTGCTGAAACTGGAGCATCTCTCGAAGATGTATTTAAAACTGCAACAGAAGTTAATAATAATATTAGAACTCTTGGTGTTGCTGTTTCACCTTGTATTTTACCTGAAGCTGGAAAACCTACTTTTGAAATTAGTGATGATGAAATTGAAATAGGAATGGGAATACATGGAGAGCCTGGAATAAAAAGAGAAAAATTAAGACCTGCAAATGAGTTAGTTGATGACTTATATAAAAGAATTATTTTAGATTCTAAACTGACTGCTAACGACAATATTGTAGTTATGATAAATAGTTTAGGTGCCACACCACTTGAAGAATTATATATTATATCTAAAAGAGTTAATGAAAACTTATCAAATTCAAAAATAAAAAATATTAAAACTTATGTTGGAAGATACGCAACTTCTATGGAGATGGCTGGAATGTCTATAACTACATTAAAATTAAATGATAACTTGAAAAAATATCTTTTTGCAAAAAGCGAATGTCCTTTTTGGAATAATTAAGCTTTGTTTCTTAAAAAATAAATAAATATAAATCCGGTTATGTACATTATTAATGCATACGCAGCTGTAGGTATCATATAAACAATTTCACTTGAAATTTCTGTAGCAACAAAAACTGCTAAAGTTCCATTTTGAAGTCCACACTCAAGTGAAATACATTTTATTTGCTCTATTCCTGATGCAAAAGTTTTTGCTAGAAAGTAAGCAATAATCATCATTACGATATTTAAAGTTAAAACTACTAATCCTGCTTGAGCTAAATAATTAAAAATATTATCTTTTTCCTCAACCCAAATTGCAATAAAAACAATTAAAAATAATATACCTGTAATTTTATCAATAATAGAAATTTTCGAACCTATAAAATTATCTGCAAATTTTCTAATAATCATTCCTAAAATTACTGGTACTGCTACTACCAAAGCCATTTTTAAAGCTGTTCCAGTTATGTTAATATTTTCATTTGCAAAGCTAACTCCCAAAAGGTCTGCTGAAGTAAAAACAATCAGTGGAACTGTTATAATACTAATAATGCTTATAACTGCTGTTAACGAAACTGATAATGCTACGTCTCCTTTTGCAAATTTTGTTAAAACATTTGATGTGATTCCACCGGGTGCAGCTGCTATTATCATTACTCCTAAAGCAATTTCCGGTGATGTTCCTAGAATTTTTATTAATATGAAAGCAACTATAGGTAAAATAATGAGCTGAGATGTAAAACCGACTAAAAAATCCTTTGGCTGTTTTATGACTCTCACAAAATCTTGAGTTGTCAAACCCAAACCAAGACCAAGCATTATCAATGCTAGTGCAATAGGTGCTATTTTTGTTACTATTTCCATAGTTCCGACATAGTTTTCTAATTTATCTATTTTACTATAAATTATAATAAATTTATATATACAAAAAACTAAAAAATGCTTTCAGATAAAGAAATAGTCTGTCCAAATAACCTTCTAAACGTTGCACATAAAAAAAAGGGTGTGGTAGCAGGAATAGTTAATGCGGGAAAACCTCTTCCAATGCTGTCTGTTATGGACGCTGTTAAGGAAGATTTAATCATACCAATTTTCATTGGTGATAAAGATGAAATTCAAAAATGTGCTCATAATTTGAAATTTGATATATCAAAATTTGAAATTATTCACGAACCTGTAGAAAATAATACTGCAAAAGTTGCAGCAAAATTAGCCTCAGAAAATAAAATAAGAATAATTGTTAAAGGTCATATTCATACAGATGTTCTCATGAAAGAAGTTTTAAAAAGAGAATATAATTTATTAGGTAAAACTAGATTAAGCCACATTTGGCATATGACTTTAGATAAAGAAGATAAACCATTAATAATTACTGATGGAGCTTTAAATGTGTTGCCTAATGTTAAAACAAAAATGCATATACTTAAAAATGTAATTAATTTTTCAAACAGAATTGGAAATGAAAGACCAAAGGTTGCTATATTATCAGCAACAGAAGAGGTTTTGGATAGTGTTCAAAGTTCGCAAGATGCAAAAGAAATTACTGAATTAACAAAAAAAGAAAATTTAAATGCTGATGTTTTTGGACCTCTTGCATTTGATAATAGTATTTCAAAAAAATCAGCTGCAATTAAAGGAATTAAAAATACAGTTGCAGGTCAAGCTGATGTTTTATTAGTTCCAAGTGTTGAAGCTGGAAATGGATTGGTTAAGATGATGATATATTTCATGGGTGCTTGCGCCGCAGGTGTAGTTATTGGAGGAAAAGTTCCAGTTGTTATAACAAGCAGATCAGATGAAGCTCCAGCAAGATTAGCTTCTATGGCAGCAGCAGTAGTTGCATTAGATTAATTAATGATTTAAAAGCTTTAAAATTATGACAATCAAATATCTAAAAAAATCACCAAAAACATCATCGACTGATGACACAAAGACAAGAGAAATTGTAGAAAATATTTTAAAAGATATTGAAGTAAAAAAAGAAGGAGCTTGTAAAGAACTTGGAAAAAAATTTGATAAGTACGATGGTGAAATCATAGTTTCTAAAGAAAAAATAGAAGAAATAAAAAAAAATTTAGATCAAAAAACAAAGGATGATATTCAGTTTTCACACGAAAGAGTTAGAAAATTTGCAGAAGCACAATTAAAAAACTACGGTCAAGATTTTGAAGTTGAACTTTCAGAAGGCTTATATGCTGGTCAAAAATTAATACCTGTTAATACAGCAGGATGCTACGTGCCTGCGGGAAGATATGCTCATATAGCTTCAGCTGTAATGAGTGTTACAACTGCTAAAGTAGCTGGAGTTAAAAATATTTTAGTTTGTAGTTCACCAAAACCAGGTATTGGAGTGCACCCATCAATTATCTATACAGCTGATTTGTGTGGAGCAGATGTAATTATGAATTTAGGTGGAGTTCAAGCAATCGCTGCTATGACAAATGGATTGTTTGGGAATGCACCAGCTGATATTTTGGTTGGGCCAGGAAATCAATTTGTTGCAGAAGCAAAAAGAATATTGTTTGGAAAAGTTGGTATTGATTTATTTGCTGGTCCTACAGAAATTGCTGTAATCGCTGATGAAACGGCTGATCCAGAGATAGTAGCATTTGACTTAGTTGGCCAAGCTGAGCATGGTTACAACTCACCTGCTTGGTTATTTACTACAAGTAAAAAATTAGCTGAAGATGTTATGAAAAGAGTACCTGAGTTAATTGCAGATTTACCAAAACTACCAAGACAAAGTGCTGGTGATGCATGGAGAGATTTTGGTGAAGTTATTCTTTGCGATACTGATGAAGAAATGGCAAAAATTAGTGATGAATATGCACCAGAGCATTTAGAAGTTCAGACAAAAAATTTGAAATGGTTTCATGAAAGATTAAAAAACTATGGATCTTTATTTATAGGTGAAGAAACAACGGTAGCTTACGGTGACAAATGTTCAGGAACAAACCATATTCTTCCAACTAAAGGTGCTGGAAGATATACAGGTGGATTATTTGTAGGAAAATTTATTAAAACACTAAGTTTTCAAAGAATGACAAAAGAGTCTACAAAAGAAGTGGGTGCTGCGGCTGCAAGAATTTCAAGATACGAAGGGATGGAAGCACACGCACGAACTGGCGATGTAAGACTTAGAAAATACGGCTTTTCAAATTAAGTTATTTACAGAGAATTTATTAATTCTGGTGCTATTTTTTTTGATCTAGAATAATATTTAATTTTTTTAATATCTTCTAGATTAGATTTATCATTTCCAACAACTACAAACCCTATCATACCCATACTCTTATGCGGTGTACACCAGTAAGCATAAATACCTGGAACTGTAAAAGTATATTCAGCATCTTTGCTAAACTTAGTTTTAAATTTTTCAACACCAGCAGGTACTCCACCTTTTATAAACTCAACGTTATGTCCTGGATTTGTTGATTTCCAAAAAACAGTATCTCCAACATCTATTCTCACAACTTTTTTGGAATAAACCATAGATTCTTTTCCTAATTTATTCAGCATTTCAATAGTTTCATCTGCTGCAAACGAACTAGACGTAAAAAATAATAAAGTAATTAAAACAGTAAGATTTTTTAGAGTTTTCATATTAAATGTTCAGTTGTGTAATCCATGCAACTCATATGGTTATAAAAATATTTTTATCAACTCAAACAAGTGTAACAAGTTGACACATTTGTGCTGTGACAAAAAATTATCTTAAAATTATTTTATTAATATTATTAAAATGACTTTGAGAGGAAAAATATGAAAAAATTATTAATTACAATCACTTTGGTACTTTTCTCAAGTTCTGCTTTTGCTGGATCTTGCCTTAAGCTAGTTGGAAAAGTAGATGAAAAAATGCAACAAGTTATGGAATTAAGAGATGCTGGTAAAAAAGCACATGAAGAAGGTGACCATGCAAAATCTGAGGAGCTGCTTATTAAAGCTCTCAATCTTTTTAAAAGCTAAGTAACAAAATTTGATAGGGGTTTTAAATTAACCAATAGACCCCCATTACTACCCCTATCAAACTTAATCTAATTTTTACTCAACATTAAATCTAAATAAAGAGCTGCAGACCATGAAAAGTTATTTGCACCAAAAGGGAGACCGGTTTTAGAACTGTAATATTCATGAAAGTTATTTTGATTAATTAATTTAATTGTTTGTTTTTTTACTTTTTCGGCGAAATTTCTATTTTTATTAATTAAAGATTTATAAATTATCCAATTAGTATTAATCCATACAGGGCCTCTCCAGTATCTTTTCTCTTCGAATGAATGATGGTCGGGTTTTATTGTAGTAAAAAAATACTTCTCATTTACATTAAAATCTTCAAGATTTTTAATTATTTTTGTATTCACATCATGATGGTTCAAATCTGCAAATAAAATAAAGAAATTAGTTAATGAGGGTATTTTAATTTCCTCATTATTTTTTAAATCAAATGAAAAAAACATTTTTTCTTTTTCATTATATAAATCAAATATTTTATTTTCTGTTTTTTTGATTTTTTCTTCTAAATCTAAATAATCTAATTTAAATAATTTTAATAGTTCTATTAAATCTTTATTCGCTTTAAGAAAAATTGAATTAAAACCAATATCAATAATATTAAACATAGAATTATTTAAAAGTTTATTAGGATTATAATTGTCTGACTTAAATTGATTTAAGAGAGTTATATAGCAATCATAATCTTTTTTTAGTGGTCTTTCATCATTTTTTGAAACTTTAAGATCTCTTCTTTCGTATGATAAATTTTTATCTACATTTATTTTAGATAATGCAAAGTCCCATAATGGAGAATTATCATAACCACTTTCCCACGGGTGTATTATAGATATTAATCCCGATTGATTTTGGTCTCTATTTTTAAAAAACCATTCATGATATTTTTTTAATTTACAAACTAGATTAAAAACTTTTTTATTTTGCGTTTCATCTAATGAATTATTTTTAACAATTATTCTTAAGATTGATGCTGCTATTGGTGGTTGGGTAATTCCAGAAGATGGTATTTCTTTTCCACAAGACCATGTCGTGTGGTTTGGAAAATAGCTGTCATCAACTTCATGAAACAAAATATGTGGTACCATACCATCGTCCCATTGACCCTTTAAAAGAGTTTCCAATTCCTGAATTGCATAATCTAAATTAAAATATGAATAACCTAACGATATAAAAGCTGAGTCCCAATTCCACTGAGCTGGGTATAGCTTATTATTTGTAGGTAGTGTGTAGCCAGCCCTTCTATTCTCTAGAAGAATTTTTTTAGCAACCTCAACTAAATCACTCATTAGCCCTTCACGCTTCCTGCTGTTAATCCGCTTACTAAATATTTTTCAAAGTAAACAAAAATAAATAAAACGGGTAAGGTCACTATTACTGATCCTGCCATAAGATATTGTCTAGGAGTTTCAGCATCACCACTTAGATACTGTATTGCCCTTGAAAGTGTAAAAGAATTTGGATTATCTAAAAACATTAAAGAAAATAAGAATTCATTCCAGGCTATCATAAATACGTATAAAGCAACTGATGAAATAGCCGGAATACTAAGTGGAATTATTATTTTAGTTATAATTCCAAACCAGCTTAATTTATCTAATATCGCTGCTTCTTCTAATTCTTTAGGGATACTTTTGAAATATCCTTGTAACATATATATAGCCACAGGAAGAGTGGTAGCAGTATAAACAATTAATAATCCCTCAATGGAATTTCTCAAACCCAACTGACTAAAAACAGTATAAAGTGGTATCACTAAAACAATTGCTGGGAACATATAAATTATCAATATTGATGTTGATAGAAATGTTTTTCCGAAAAAATTTAATCTGGCAATAGCATAAGCAGCTGGAATTGCAAAAACTAGAGTGATGAATACAGTTCCTAGAGATACAATAGTACTAGTTAATATATACTTTCCAAATTTGTAAGATTTAAATATTACAAAATATGATTTGAATAAATCTTTAAATCCTTGAGCAAAATTTATACTAAAGTCTAAAGGATTAACTAATAATGCAATTTGTGTTTTAAAGCTAGTAACTACCATCATGTAAAATGGAAATAGAATTACAAATGAAAATAGTACTATTCCAAAAAGTGTTAAAAAATCGAAAATTATTATTTGAGTAGAATGTTCTTCTTCCAAAATTTTGTTGTTAAACTTTTTAATTTTATTAATGAAAAAATAAAGAATTAAAAATACTCCAATATTATACCAAATGGGCATAGACTGAATTAAATAACCATCAATAAATATAAATATTAATGAAAAAATTATTAATTTTAAAATATAATTAAGTTTATTTCCTATTATAACATGGGCCAATGAAATTAAAAAACCAAGTAAAAAAATAATTTGAAAATTAAAGTTTTCTAATTTTATACCTTGTAATGTAACTAGTATTTTCCATATAGAAATCAAACTTACTAAAAAGAAAGATGAAATAATTGAAAAAATTATAATATTTTTAGTTTTCATCAACTCTCTTTCCTAAAAGTTTAAAATAGAAAAACATGAAAAGAAGTAAAAGAATTACTATTACTATAGATACAGCTGAGCCAGTACCAATATCTGATATTGCAAAACCTTGCTGATAAACATTTATTGGCAAAGTCCTAGTTCCAGATGCTCCACCTGTTAGCAAAAAGACATCCTCAAATTTATTAAAATTCCAAATAAATCTAATCATGAACAAAATAGAAATTACAGCTGTAACCTGAGGCAATGTTATTTTAAAAAATTTTTGGAAAGGACTTGCTCCATCTACATCAGCAGCTTCATATAATTCCTTTGGAATAGCCTGTAGTCTGGCAAGAATAAATAAAAAGGCCAACGGAAAATATCTCCATATTTCAAAAATAATAACTGTTGTAAGAGCAAGTCTTAATTTAAAATCGAATCCTAAAATATTTACTGCAATATATTTTTGACCTAATAGATTAATCGGTGTTTCTATTATTTGATAATTAATTAACAAACTATTTAAAGTACCGCTGTTCGGATCAAGTAAAAGCTCCCAAGTATAAGCTAATGCTACAACTGGTGCTACATATGGAAAAAGCAAAACACTCCTCATAAATGTTCTACCAAAGAATTTCTGGTTGACCATTTGAGCAGTCAATATCCCAAATACAATTGAACCAACGGTGCCAAAAAAAGTATAATAAAATGTAGTTAATAATAGATCTATAAACTCATTCTCGAATAGAACTTTTTTAAAATTTTTTAGAGTAAACTTTGTATTAAGTAAAATATTATCAGACTTTCCTTTTAGCTTTGGTTTTATTGATTTTATTTCCTTTTTACTTACATTAGATCCATCTTTAGTCTCAAATATTACTTCAAAGTTTTCTCTGTATTTTGCTGGCCAATTTCCAAATTTACAATTTAATTTATTTTTTTTGAATTCACATCTTTTGTCTAAATCTTTTGGTTGAAAATTTTTAGGATATTTGTCTTGAAAAGTAACATCTCTAATTTCTTGTAATAAAGAGCTATTTCTCAGTTTATAAAGAATTTTAATTTTTGTAGTTTCTCCTGAAATAGATTTAACAATTTTTTTTGCCCGTGGTTCGGGTATTCTTATATCTTTTAATTCGACTTCTTTAAAACTAATCCAAACATTTGCAAAAATTGGAAATAAAACTATTGCAAAAACTAAAAATACCGCAGGTAAAGTTAGTATATATGCTGTTCTCTTTTCTGTTTTTGCTAGTGTATCGTTCATAAAAAAAAGCGGATAAATAATATTACCCGCTTTTTTTAAAAATTAAAATTATTAGAATTTAGCTAACTCAGCATTAATTTTATTAACAGCTTCATCAACAGAGATTTCATCGTCTATATATTCTCTAGTGATTCTATTTAGAAACTGAGCGTTAATAATTTTTGATGCTCTAGATAATTCCCCTTCTTTAACTCCCCATCTGCTTGCAGTATCTAATCCTGCAACAATGTTATTAATTACATCAGCAGAGTAAAGATCTGTTAACGGAGCTTTTCTGTCTACTCCTACAGGTAATTTACTCCAAGCTTTTGTAAATGCATTTGGATCGCTAGAGTTACCTCTTCTTACTGGGAATTTACCTTCTGGAGCTATAGATAATGTACTTGCGTAACCTTCATCCATAGAATACATGATAAATTTTTTAGCTTCATCTGTATCTGCATCTGCAGTTATTCCAAAATATCTAATATCTGCCCAAGCGGCTCCTTTTTTATTATTTGGCCCACTAAAATTAGTTATAAAACCAGTTTTTTGTGCTAACTCATTAGAAGTTGGATCAACGTTAAATGTTGGCGGTGCAGAGTCTCTTAGTCCTGCTAATTCATCCATTATAAATGGAGACCAAATTATCATTGGTGTTCTACCAGCAAAATACAATGCTCTAGATTGTTTCCAATAAAGCTCTCCTGGAGGACTAGCTTTAGCTAAAACTTTGTAAAATTCTAAAGAATTTTTTAAAGCTTTACCTTGTTTTTTTGTTCCACCTTTTTTAACTAAATTTACACCGTTTGCTAAAAGAACATGCTCTAAAACTTGACTCATAAAGTTTTCGTCAGTTTTTGTTGCTGCAACGAAACCATACATATTATCACCTGATAAAGCTTTTATTGCTTTAGTAATATTTGCATAATTTGTTGGTGCATCTAGTCCAGCTTTTTCAAATAGATCTTTTCTATAGACTACCATTTGAGTCCATCCGTCCACTGGTACTGCTGCTATTTTAGAACCTGATTTAGCCATATTAAGTGCTCCAGGTGCAAAAGTTTTTTTACCAAGTGCCTTAACTACATCATTATTAGCATCAACATCTAAGATACCTGCTTCAGCCCATGGCAGAACATATTGCAAAGTATGATAGATTACATCCGGAAGATTTCCAGATGCTGCTGCGGCTGTTGCTCGAGTTCCTAAATCTTTTTCTTCAATTGGAATTACTTCAACTTTAATTCCAGTTTTAGCTTCAAAAGATTTTGCCATCTCTTCCTGTTTAGCCATTCTGTCTGGTTGGACTTCCGTGGTCCAAAATTTAATATCTGCATAAACTATATTTGAATAAAACAAAGTTAAGATGCAGATAAGTTTAAATATGTTTTTCATAACATCTCCTTGTTTTAATTGTTTCGGATATTAAGTTAATGACAAATTGTCTCAATCGGTAGTTCTAATGGTCAGCTATGCAATTAGTGCATACAATTTTTTGTTATAAAATATCAAATTTTATAAAAAAATATCAATTATAAGTTGAGTTAACTTTTGATCCTTTTTCCATTTTCATTAAAAATAAAAATGTTTTGAAGATCAAAACCGAATGAATTTCCAATTTCAGATCCACTAGATATTTTGGCACTTAATTGATGGTTATCTTTTTTCATATAAACAATTTTTTCGTTTCCTAAATTCTCAATAATATCTATTTCAGGTGAAAATTTAAATTTTGTTTCATTGCTTATTTTTAAATGTTCTGGTCTAATTCCAATAAAATGTTTTCTTTTTTCTAATTTTACATTTTTTATAGTAAGTTCGTTGCCTAATACTTTTATTATTTTTTCTGATTTAATATCTTTTTCATCAATTTCTAAAATATTCATTTTTGGAGTACCTATAAATTGTGCAACAAAAATGTTAGCTGGATCACTATAAATTTCTTCTGGTGTACCTACTTGTTCTATATTGCCTTCATTTAAAATAACTATTCTATCTGCTAAAGTCATTGCCTCAACTTGATCATGGGTAACATAAATCATATTTGTCTTGATTTGTTGATGTAGCTTTGAAATCTCAACTCTCATTTCCGCCCTCAATGCCGCGTCTAGATTTGACAATGGTTCATCAAATAAAAATATTTTAGGATTTCTGGTAATTGCTCTTCCAATAGCCACTCTTTGTCTTTGACCTCCAGATAACTGTTTAGGTCTTCTTTCTAAAAGTTCTTCAATTTTAAGTATTTTTGCTGCTCTTAAAACTTTTGTTTGAATTTCCTCTTTGCTTTGTTTTTCAATTTTGAGTCCAAAAGACATATTCTCATAGACATTCATATGAGGATACAAAGCATAAGATTGGAAAACCATCGCTGTTTCTCT
The DNA here is from genome assembly GCA_902577625.1 of uncultured Pelagibacteraceae bacterium. GTDB lineage: Bacteria > Pseudomonadota > Alphaproteobacteria > Pelagibacterales > Pelagibacteraceae > Pelagibacter. Next base: position 56,374 of record CACGZX010000001.1, on the reverse strand, counting down.
TTTCGAGGGATGTAATTCGTTGATAATTTTATCATTGATTTGAATTTTTCCTTTATCGACTTTTTCTAAACCTGCGATCATTCTCAATAAAGTAGACTTACCACATCCTGATGGTCCAACTAGAACTAAAAATTCATCCTCTTTGCCTTCAAGATTAAAATTATTAATAATTTTATTTTGACCAAATGACTTATGAACATTTGAAAATTTAATATTAGACATAATTAATTTATAATATTAATTTTAATATATAGATGTCAAACTAAATCTATAATTTCTATAAATACATAACTTGATAAAACAGTCATAAATATAATTATAAAAAAATTTATAATTTTCCAAGCTCTTGAATCTATTAAATAGTTTGAAAAAAATTTAGCTAAATAACCTAATGAGAAAAAAAATAAAAATGATGCAATAGCTGCACCTATTCCAAAAAAAAATTTATGTGAAATTAAGAAATTCTTTGAAAAATTTCCTAAAAAAAATACTGTATCTGAATAAACATGTGGATTTAAATATGTAAATCCTAGAGTTTTAATTATTATATTTTTAAGGGATAAATTACTGCCTTCAAAGTTTATTTCTGATCTTTTATATAAAGACCTCACTTTGCTATAAATAAAGTAAATTAAGAAGATAAAAAGCAATATATTAAAAATTAATTCAACATTTTTTGTGAAGTAAATTTTAAAATATTCAAATAAAAATATTCCTAAAAAAATTAAAATTAAGTCTGATATTGAACAAATTAAACAAACTAAAAAAACATATTGTTTCTTTAAACCTTGTTCAATTACAAAAATATTTTGAGCCCCAATTGCAAAAATTAAACTCAAACCTGTAATGAAACCAAGTATTAAAAAACTCATCTAGTTTTACGATCTGCATTTATTATTGATAGAACAATTAAGATCAAAAAAGGTATACAAAATAAGTTAACAGTTTTCCAGCTAGCAAGAGAAATTAAAACACCAGCGGATAAACTTGCAATTGCCATAGAAGAAAAAACTAATAAATCGTTAAATCCTTGAGCTTTAAACTTTTCTTCAGGTTTATAAGTTGTAACCAACAAACTAGTTCCAGATATAAATAAAAAATTCCATCCAATACCTAAAAAAATTAAGCTGATAAAATAATTTAAAAAAGATGGTTCGAAAAAACTCATTAAGATTGTTAAAATATAAAATAAAACACCCGCATACATCATATAACTATAACCAAACTTTTTGATTAAATTTCCAGTAAATAATGATGGTAAAAACATTGCTAAAACATGAAATTGAAGAACTATACCTGTCTTTTCTAAACTTAAATGATGCACAATATGCATACTTATTGGTGTTGCTGTCATTAAAAAAGACATCACTGCATAAGCAAAAGCTGCTGAGGTAATTGCTTGTAAAAATTTTGCATCAGAAAGGAATTCTAAATAATTTTTAGATTTATTTTCCTCATTAGACTCGAAAGAAACTTCTTTAGTGTCTCTAAAAAAAAATAATAAAAATGAAGGTATTAATGTTAAAATTGCTAATGTTAAATAAGAACCTACATATAAATAATCGCTTACAAAATTTTTTGTATAATTTGATAAACTTATACCAAGAAAAGCAGCAACGATACCGGCTAATAATAGTGATGAAATAGCCTTGGGAGCTTTATCTTTTTCTACACTTTCAGCTGCAGCAAAACGATATTGATGGGTGAAAGCCATTGTGGCACCTAAAATAAATTTAGCGATACAAAAGATAAAAAAACTTTCTATCATTATTGAATAAGCACCGATCAAACAAGCAATTGAACCAGCAACAGAAGAAAACACAAATCCAAGTCTTCTTCCGATTATGCTCATTATTTTAGCAGCAAATATTGTAGCCGCTGCAGTTCCAACTACATATATTGATGGAGGAAGTGTAGACAGTGTTTTTATAGGAGTTAATTGTGATCCAATAATACCACTTATAAAAACAGTTACAGTAGCAGCAGTAAAGGCAAATACTTGACTTGAAACAAGTAATGAAAGATTTCTATTCATGATAAGAAATTTTTTACTGTTTCATTGAACTTTTGAGGTTCTTCAAGATGAACATTATGACCACAACCTTCAAAGATCTCTAATTGACTACTAGATATATTTTTTTTTAAGATATGAACTTGATCAAAATTATATGAAACATCTTTATCACCCCAAATTATCAGGGTATCTTGCTTGATATTTTTTAAATTTTCATATCCTCTCCAATTTTTCATAGCTATAAGAGCGTTATCTGCCGTTTCTATAGAAATATTTTTAACTGCATTTTCGCAAAAATAATAATATTTAGCCTTATCACCTTTAGCAAACCATTTTTGTGGAACTCTATTTATTGTTTCTTTTAATCCATCTTTTTTTAATTTTTCTCTTGTAGTTTCTATTGGTTCAAATCTTCCTGGGATATCCCCAATTGAACCAGTTGCAAAACAAATTAACTTTTTAATTCTATTTTCAGAAATTTTTACCATTTCTTGAACTACCATTCCTCCCATTGAGTGTCCCATTAAATGAAATTCATTTATTTTTTTTTCATCTAGACATTTTAATAAAAATTTTGCAATTGAATTAATATTGTCCAAAGATTGAGCTTTATAACTTTCTCCAAAACCAGGTAAAGCGGGTGTAATTATTCTAAAATGCTTACTTAAGAATTTTTTTTGCAAATTCCACATTTCTGAAGAACCTAAGTACCCGTGAACTAAAACTAAAGGGAAACCTGATCCAATATCATCAATATATATGTCTTGCATAATTATATTTAAAATATAGTTGTATACATAAATGTTAAAAACAAAAATCAATATTTAAATAATCTTTATGATCGGAATATTAGGAGGAATGGGAACACAAGCAGGTTTAGATTTTTGTAACAAATTAGCAAAATTAAACCGAGGGAAGTTAGATCAGCAGTACCCAATGTTTGTTCTTTACAACAAATCTAATACTCCAAAAAGACCTGAGAACTTAAAAAAATACTATAATGTTTTAAAAGCCCTTGTTGATGGTTGTAAAATGTTACAAAAAAACAAGTGTAAATTTATTGTTATGCCATGCAATACTGCACATTATTGGCATAAAGATATTCAAAAGAAAATCAAAATTCCTTTATTAAGTATGCCAAAAGAAGTTTATTTATTTACGAAAAAAAAATGTAAAAAAAATTCTACTATCGGTATTTTGTGTACTGAGGCAACTTTAAAAACAAATATTTATAATGATTATTTTGATAAAAATTTTAAACTAATTAGTCCTGAAAAAAACTTACAAAAAAATTCTGTAAATAAAGCAATTAAACTTGTTAAAATGGGTAAAGTTAAAGAAGCTGAAATAGCATTAAGAGCTGCTGTAAAATATTTAATAAGGAAAAAATGTAAAAAAATTATTTTAGGATGCACTGAACTACCAATAGCTATTTTTGCTTATAAATCATTTAGAAAAGCTAAAGAATCTAAACTATTTATTGATCCAAACTTGTTATTAGCTGAAGTTTGTATGAAAAAATACAAAAAATAAATTATTTTTTTTCATTTACAATAAAAAATAATTTTCTTGGAAAAGTACCTTCTTCAAATTTTTCTAAAGTAATATTTTTAAATCCATTTAATAAAGAATTAACTTTTACTTCTGAAAAATAATGAACAATAAATCCATCATTTTCATATAGATCTTCACCTATATGTTTTCCATTTTTATAATCACCATCATTTGTGTGACGAACAGTATAGATATTCAAACCATTTGGTTTTAAAATTCTGTGAATTTCGTTATTTAATTTTTGTAAATCATCTATTGTTAAGGCCATACAGTAAAGCATATGGGAATAACATGCGTCTACTGAGTTGTCTTGAAATGGAAGTTTTTCTCTTACATCAAATAGTTTTGTTGAAATATAATTTGATAAATTATCCTTCTTGATTTTATGATTTATTATTTTAATTCCAGAAGAGCTATAATCTAAAGCTTGAATTTTAATATTATTTTTTGCAAAAAAAATACTATCCCTTCCTAATCCTGCCCCTAGTTCTATAATATTATTTATTTTTTTTTCTTTAAAAAAGTTTAAAGCTTTTTTGGCTGAGATACTTGGTTCAAGACCAAACATCTCAGGCTTATTTGAGAAATTTTTTTCCCAATGCTGAGATTGTTGGTCTAATTCGTTTTGATCCAAATTTTACTTATTAGGATCTGGTACTTTACGAAGATAAGGTTTTATTGTTTCCCATCCATCAGGATAGATTTTTTTTGCCTCATCATTTGTAACTTTAGGTACAATAATAACATCTTCACCTGGTTTCCAATTAGCAGGTGTAGCTATTTTGTGCTTCGCTGTACGTTGCATTGAATCAATTGTTCTTAATATTTCATCAAAGTTTCTACCAGTGGTCATTGGATAAGTTAAAAATAAACCAATTCTTTTGTCTGGTCTAATAACATAAACCGTTCTCACTGTTTCATTGTCTACAGCTGTACGGCCCATTGATGTTGTTCCTGCATCACCTTCTAACATATTGTAAAGCTTAGCAACTGCTAGGTCTTCATCTGCAACAATTGGATAATTTGGTTTTAATCCACAAACATCTTTAATATCTTCTAACCATTTAACATGGTCTGATACTGGATCTACACTTAAGCCCATAACTTTTACATTTCTTTTTTCAAACTCTGGCTTCATTTTAGCTAATGCACCAAGTTCAGTTGTGCAAACTGGTGTAAAATCTTTTGGATGTGAAAATAAAACACCCCAACTATCCCCTAGCCACTCATGCAAAGATAATTTTCCCTCTGAAGTTTCAGCCGTGAAATCTGGAGCCAAACTATTAATTTTTAATGTCATTTTTTTCCTCTCATTAGTATTTTTAGAACAATTATAAACAAGATTGATTTGCTATGCAATTTTTTATAGTGTCCTTATTGCTTATGATTTTTGAACAGCTCTTTGACACTAAATCTTCAACTTATACTTACATTATATCAAGTGGAAAAGGTAGAGAGGCCTTAATAATTGATCCTGTAATTGAACATACAGATAAATACATAGAGGTATTAAAAAATTTAGAATTAAAATTAGTTAAAGTAATTGACACACATATCCATGCTGATCATGTAACTGGGTTAAACGAACTAAATAAAAGAACTAACTGTACTAGAATTATGGGAGAAAAATCTAAATCTGAAGTAATTGATTTAAGAATAAAAGATAGTGAAAAAATAAATGTAGAAAACATAGAACTTAAAGCAATTTATACTCCGGGCCATACAGATTGTTCTTATAGTTATTTAATGAATGATAGAGTTTTTACTGGTGACACTCTTTTAATAAATGGAACTGGAAGAACAGATTTTCAAAATGGAAGTGCAGAAGATGCTTACGAATCTTTGTTCAACAAGTTATTAAAATTACCAAAAGACACTTTGGTGTACCCAGCACATGATTATAATGGAAAAAAATATTCGACTATTGAAAACGAAAAAAATAATAACCCAAGACTTCAAGTAAGTTCAAAAGAACAGTACGCAGAAATAATGAATAATCTAAACTTAGCAAATCCCAAAATGATGGATATTGCTGTACCAGCAAATGTTAAAGGGCTTACTTTAGATAGATTATAATTAGAGACAAATTTGACCTTGTATTTTAAATATCAACACATATTATATCAATAGTATGGCATGCAATAACTCAAAATGTAAATGTACAAATTATATTAGCGATAGATGCACTTGTGACGGAATTAAAGAGTGCTCATGCAAACCTGACTCAGGTAGTTGTTGTTGTAACAACTAACTGATCATTTAAATAATCATAATAATTTAAATATCATGAATAGTTTTTTAGAATCCATAATTAATAGAGATCCAGCTGCAAAATCCAAGCTAAGTGTAATATTAACTTACCCAGGTGTTAAAGCTGTTTTTTTTCATCGAATAGCTAATTTTTTTTCAATTGCTAAGTTAGATTTAATCGCAAGAATTATTTCACAATTTTCAAGATTTTTAACTGGAATAGAAATTCACCCTAAAGCGAAAATAGGTGAAAATTTATTTATCGATCATGGAATGGGAGTTGTTATTGGTGAAACATCTGAGATTGGAAAAAACGTAACGATATATCATATGGTTACTTTAGGTGGAATTTCTCCAAGTATAAATTCAGATGATCAAAGAAACTCTAAAAGACATCCAACATTAATGGATAATGTGGTTGTGGGTTCTGGAGCACAAGTTTTAGGACCTGTTGTAGTTGGTAAAAATGCAAAAATTGGCGCAAATGCTGTTGTAACAAAAGATGTTCCTGAAAATGCAGTTATGGTTGGCATCCCTGCAAAAAATGTTGGAACAGCTACCGAAGAATTTAAACCTTACGGTATTGCTAATGGAGATAATAAATGAAAAATTCTCAAACTAGTTTTGTTGAAGGAATAGGAAACACTCCATTAATTAAACTCAAAGCTGCATCAGAAGTAACAGGCTGTAATATTTATGGTAAAGCAGAATATTTAAATCCTGGAGGATCAGTTAAAGATAGAGCAGCTTTAGCATTAATAAGGGATGCACAGGAGAAAAAATTAATCTCAAAAGGTGGAATAATAGTTGAAGGTACTGCAGGTAATACTGGAATTGGTCTTTGTCTTATTGGAAATTCAATTGGTTATAAAACAATAATTGTAATGAACGACAATCAAACACAAGAAAAAAAAGATATGTTAAGAAACATAGGTGCTGATTTAAAACTTGTACCGCCAAAACCTTACAAGGACGACGGGAACTATGTAAAAGTTGCAAAAAGAGTAGCTGAAGAATTAAAGAGTACAAATAATCATGGAGTAGTTTGGGCTAATCAATTTGATAACACTGCTAATGCTAAAGGACACTATGAAACAACTGGACCAGAAATTTGGGAACAAACAGATGGAAAAGTAGATGGGTTTGTATGTTCATCTGGAACTGGTGGAACAATTGGTGGTGTGAGTAGTTATTTAAAAGAAAAAAATAAAGATATAAAAATTTATTTATCTGATCCAACAGGTTCGGCTCTTTATAATTATATAAAGAATGGAGAGTTAAAAAGTGAAGGAGGATCAATCACTGAAGGTATTGGCTCAAGTAGAGTAACAGCTAATTTTGCTGAAGCTAAAATAGATGGAGCATTTTCAATAAGTGACCATGAGTCTTTACCTATTCTGTATGACTTAATTCAAAATGAAGGTTTAAGTCTTGGTACAAGTTGTGGAGTTAATATTGCAGGAGCAATAAGATTAGGAAAAGAACTCGGGCCAGGAAAAACTATTGTCACTATTCTTTGCGATAAATCAGATAAATACAACTCAAAGATGTTTAATAAAAAATTTTTAGAAGAAAAAGGCCTACCATTTCCTAACTGGATATAATTAATGCATACCTGTTATGTAACAAAGTTGTTACATTGTTAAATTAAAATTAATAAAATAATTTTTAATATAAAAAAGAAAGGAGGAAATAATGGAAAAAGAAGTATTAGTGATCGTAGATTTAAAAGAAGGAAAGCTTGAAAAATTTATGGGATGGATGCAATCAGATGAAGGAATGAGCGTAAGAAAATCAGCAGCTCATCCAGAAAAAACTATTGGAGCAGTAAAGCCAGATAAAAGTGGTGTTATGTTTAAGGTATTTGTTCATAATATGGAAAAAATGAAAGAGATGGTGTCTGGAAAAAATCCAATTGGAAAACCAATTTATGATGAGTGTGTAAACAAAATGCATGTTTGGGAATGTACTAAAATGGAAATATAAAAATGACTGGATATGCAATATTTCAAATCGAAATAACTAACCCTGAAGAATATAAAAATTATGTAGCAAAAGCTTCAGGGCTAGTTGCTAAATATGGAGGAGAATATTTAGTAAGAGGTGGTGATTACGAATGTGTTGAGGGTGAATGGAAACTTCCTAGAACAGTCGTTGTTAAATTTCCCTCTTATGAAAAAGCTTTAGAGTTTTATAATTCTGAAGAATACAAACCGGTAAGACAGATACGGCTAGATAACTCTGTCGGAAATGTAATAATAATTAAAGGAGCAAAATAATATGTCTATTTTAGAAAAATATAGTGCTGCAATGACAAATAAAGATGAAGCAGCTATGAATGAACTTTTGCATGATGATTTTAAATTTACAATGCACAAATCAGGTAATTCTTTAAGTAAAGCTGATGTAATCAAATGGGCGATGAGCGGTGACATTAAACAAGATAAAACAAGAATTGTTTATGAAAATAATGAAGTCGGTATACACCATGCATTTGTAACATTTGATGATGGAAATGTTGAGGCTGTAATGGCAGTTTATAAATATAAAGATGGTAAGATAATTGCTTTGGAAACTGGTGCAACTCCAATGCCTAAATAAAGATTGTTAATGAATAAAGCAATTGGTTTTGTAATGGTTGGGACTAATGATCTTGAAAAATCAAGTAAGTTTTACGATTCTATATTAGCTCATCTTAAAATGAAAAGAGTTACCGTAACAGAAAGATATATTGGATATGGTTTTAGTGAAGATGATGGAGCAAAGTTTTATATTACAAAACCTCACAATAAAGAAAATGCTAACGCGGGAAACGGTACAATGGTTGCTTTAGCAGCTCAAACGAAAGAGGCTGTAGATAAATTTCATAAAACAGCACTTGAAAACGGTGCTGTTGATGAAGGAGCTCCAGGATTAAGATCAGATGGAAATTATTATGGTTATGTCCGTGACCATGACGGTAATAAAATTACAGCTAGATGCGTTTTAAGTTAAATGAATAATATTGATTTTTATTTTTCCATTGGAAGTACATACACATATCTTTCTGTAACAAGAATTTTAGATGTTGAAAAAAAACATGGCGTAAAATTTAATTGGAAACCATTCAGTGTAAGAATAATAATGAATGAAATGAATAACCATCCTTTTCCAGATGATAAAAAAAGTAAAGTTGATTACATGTGGAGAGATATTGAAAGAAGAGCAGAAGGTTATGGTTTTTCTGCAAAAACTCCTGTTCCTTACCCGTTAACTCAATTTGACCTAGCAAATAAACTTGCAATACTTGGTTTAAAAGAAGGTTGGGGAGTTGATTATGTAAGGCTCACTTACAAAAGATGGTTTCAAGAAAATAAAGAGCCTGCAGTAGAACCTAATATTTCTGAAATATGTTCCGAACTAAAACTAGATAAAGATAAAGTCATTTTAAATGCAAATTCAGAAGGAATAGAAAAAGAATTTTTGGCAAATACAGATAGCGCACGTAACAATAAAGTTTTTGGCAGTCCATCATTTATAGTTAATAATGAGATCTTTTGGGGAGACGATAGAATGGAAGATGCTATAATTTGGTCTAAAAAATAATGTTAAAAAAAAAATATTCTAATTTTATTTTTATTTTAATTATGGGTTTTGGAATGAGTTTGTTTATGACCTTAATTATTACATATATTAATACTGGAATGGATAGTGAATATGCTCAAAGATTTTTTAAAGCATGGTCAGTAAGTTTACCAATAGCAATAATTACATCTCTAGTTGTGGGTCCACCAACAAAAAAATTTGTAGATAAAATTACCAATTAATAATAATCTTCAGTTGTGACTAATATATCTGCTTATATAATTTTAATTGTAGCGGTTGTTTTGGGGACTGCATCAAATGGTTTTGCTAAGGGTGCGCAAGGTTTCACACTATTGTTGCCTAGTGTTATTACTGCAGTAACTATTGTTGGTTGTATGTATACATTGTCACTTGTTATGAAAACAATTCCTGTTGGAATAACTTATGCTTCATTCGCAGGACTTTGTATCATAGCAACAACAATTGTAGGAATGTATAAATTTAAACAAATTCCAGATCTTTATACTATGATAGGTCTTGCTTTAATTATAGCTGGTGTTTTAATTGTTAACTTGTTAGGAAAAGCGAATTAAATGAAGCCATTCACAGGATATATTTTTTTATTTATAGCAATATCTTGTGGAATAACTGCAAACAGTTTTGCAAAAATTTCTGATGGATTTACAAAACTTACACCTTCTGTGGCTTGCATACTTTTAATGTGTGTAACTATGTTTTCTCTTGCAAAAGGAATGTCTGCGATCCCAGTAGGTTTTGCATATGCCACTTACAGTGCGGTTACAGTTGCGTCAATACTAATTTTTGGGATTGTTAAATATAATCAAATGCCTAACGCATATGGTTTAATTGGAATTATTTTAATCATAGCAGGAGTCTTAATTGTAAATTTACTAGGTAAAGTAAATTAAATTTAATAAAGGGAGAAAAATATGTCTGAACTAATAGCGTTCATTGGAGTTGGTAATATGGGAAACCCAATGGCAAATAATTTAGTTAAAGCAGGAAAAAAAGTGAAAGTTTTTGATGTTTCAAAAAAGATGATTGAAAAAGCAAAAGAAAAAAAATTAGATATTGTAGAAAATTTAGATGATTTAATTACAAACGAAGTAACCACTGTAATAACAATGTTGCCTGAAGGCAAAAACTCAAAAGAAGTTTATTTAGGAGACAAAGGTATAATTAATAAAGTTTCTAAAAATTGTCTTCTTATTGATTGTTCTACAATTGATATTCAAACATCAATTGAGATAGGTAAAAAGGCTAACGAAAAAGGTATTAAAATGATAGATGCTCCAGTTAGTGGAGGTATCATGGGTGCTGAAAAAGCAACTTTAAATATTATGGTAGGTGGAACTAAAGAAGCCTTTGATATTGCTTTACCTTTATTAAAAATAATGGGAAAAAATATATTCCATGCCGGAGATCTCGGTAGTGGTAATGGAGCAAAAATTTGTAACAACATGTCTTTAGGAATTACAATGATTGCAGCCTCTGAATCTCTAATGCTTGCTAAAAGATTAAACATAGATATTAAAAAAGTTCATGAAATTATGAAAAATGCTTCAGGAAATAGTTGGCCTATTTCTGTTTATCCACCCTTGCCTGGTTTAATCGATGGAACGCCATCAAATAATAATTATCGTCCAGGGTTTTCTGCAGGTATGATGAATAAAGATTTAAAATTAGCAAATGAATGTGCAAAACAAGTCAATGCCTCTACTCCACTTGCAAAAATGGCTTTGGAAATTTATGATAAATTTTGTGAAGAAGGAAATGATACAAAAGATTTTTCTGCGATATCAAAAGTTGTTGGTGGAGATGCTTGGAACTATCCAATAGATTAATTACTTGTAAATTTCATCGACTTCAACACCGTAAGCTTCTACTAATTTATTATTCTGATTGGCGATACCCATAACATCGATCATTTCTCTGATCATCTCTTCTGTTGCACCTTTTTTCTTTGCAGCAGCTGAATGAGATTTAGTGCAATACTCACAACTGTTTGTCATTGAAACAGCGACATAAATTAATTCTTTCGTTACAGCATCTAATGCACCTGGTTTCATGACTTGTGAAGTTGATTTCCAGGTTCTTTCCAAAGTTTCTGGGCTGTTTGCAATATATTTCCAAAAATTTGGAACTTCAGTAATTTTTCTTGTACTTTTTATCTCATCGAAAACTTCTTTAACTTTTCCTTTAGCTTCGTTTTCTGAGATTGGCTTAAACATTGGCATTTTTCCTCCTTAATTGTAAATTGATTCTATTTTTGGCATTAACGTAAGTAATTCTTTTGTATAATCGTGTGATGGGTTTTTAAATAACTCTTCAGTTTTTGATATCTCACAAAGTTTTCCATTTTTTAAAACAGCTATTCGATCACACATTTGTCTGACCACTGGCAAATCATGACTAATGAATAATATTGTCAAATTTAATTGTTCTTGTAAATCTTTCAATAAATTTAATATTTGTGCTTGGATACTTACATCTAAAGCTGAGGTTGGTTCATCACAAACAAGAAGTCTAGGTTGAGTAGCAAGAGCTCTTGCAATAGATATTCTTTGTCTTTGACCTCCTGAAAATTCATGAGGATATCTTTCAGCTGATTGTTGAGTTAGTTCAACTGACTCTAATAAATCATAAATATAACTATCTATATCTTTTGTACTTATTGAGGGATTGTGAAGTTTAATTGGTTCAGCAACTATATCTTTAACTTTTAATCTACCATTTAATGAAGAGTATGGATCTTGAAATATCATTTGTATTTGTTTTCTAAATTTCATCATTTCTTTATTACTTTTAATTTTTGTTATACAAACATTATCAAAATCAATATCTCCTGCACTCGGGCTATATAAATTTACTATCATTTTTGCGATTGTTGATTTTCCACTACCACTTTCTCCCACTAAACCAAATGATTCTCCTTCTTTTATATTAAATGATACATCATCTACGGCCATTACAGAGTTTTTAGTACTTTCTGTAAAAAAATTATCATGAAATGTTTTGCTTAAATTTTTAATCTTAACTAGATCCTGATCAATAATTTCTTTTTTTGTCCATCTATTTAAAATTTTAATATTTGTTTCGCCTTGAGCTTTATTTTCCTTTTCAATAATTTTAAATCTATTTATTTTTTTATTTGTAGGAGGAACTGAGCTTACAAGTGCTTTTGTATAAATCTCTTTCGGTTTGGTTAGTATTTCTTTAGTTGGTCCAATTTCAACTAAATCTCCATTTTTCATAACTGCCACTCTGCTTGTAGTTTCAGATATAACACCCATATCGTGTGTAATTAATATAACTGCTAAATTTCTTTCTTTGGTTAATCTTTTAATTAAATCTAAAATTTGAGATTGTATTGAAACATCTAGTGCAGTAGTTGGTTCATCAGCAATAAGTAGCTCAGGTTCACAACAAAGAGCCAATGAAATCACAACTCTTTGTCTCATTCCACCTGAAAATTGATGTGGATAGTTATTAAATCTAGTTTCGGCATCTTTTATTCCAACTTCCTTTAATAAGCTTACAGCTTTATTTTTTGCTTCTTCAGTGGTTAATTTTAAATGAGTTTGAATTGTTTCAATTAATTGTTCACCTATTGTAAGTATAGGATTTAAAGAAGTTTGAGGATCTTGGAAAATAAGACCTATTTTTTTTCCTCTTAACTTAAGAATATTCTCTGGATTTTCATAAATATCAGTTCCATCTAATATAATTGATCCACCAGATACTTTTCCTGGTTCATCTATAAGATTAATTATTGCATTACCAACTGTGCTTTTTCCTGATCCAGATTCTCCAACCAAACCTAGTATTTCACCTTTTTCAACATTTATATTTACTTTTTTTGCAGCATAAACTGTTTCTCTTCTCATTTCATAGTTAACACTTAAATTGTTTATTTTTAAAAATGTCATTAGTTAAGTTTTGGATTAAGAGTATCTCTCATCCAATCTCCCAAAAGATTAATTGAAAATGCTAATATCACTAAAAATATTGCTGGAAAAAAAGTAATCCACCATTCACCAGAAAATAAAAAATCATTACCTAATCTAATTAACGTACCTAGCGAAGGTGTTGTTGGAGGAACACCTACTCCTAAAAAGCTTAAAGTTGCTTCAGCTATTATTGCAAGAGCAAGTCCTATTGTTCCGATTACTAGAACTGGTCTCATTATATTTGGTAAAATATGTTTAAACATAATAATTATATTTGAAACACCAATAATTGTTGAAGCAGAAACATAATCTTTATTTTTTTCTACCAAAGTTGCAGCTCTTGATACTCTAGCGAACTGAGGCCACTCAGAAATTCCAATTGCAAAAATTAAAACATAAATTGCCATTTCATCGTGTAATTCTCTTGAAATAATACCACGTGCAATTCCATCAACTAAAAGGGCCATTAAAATACTTGGCACTGTTAACTGCACATCTGTTAACCTCATAACAATCATTTCATACTTTCCACCAAAATATCCGGCACTTAAACCTAATCCTACTCCTAAAACTAAAGCAAATATAACTGCAGAAAAACCTACAATTAAAGAAATTCTTGATCCATAAAGAATTGTCGCTAACATATCTCTGCCTTGGCCATCAGTTCCTAAAATAAATTTAGCAAGACCTTCTTCAGTCCACGAGGGTGGAGTGAATGCATCCATTAAAGATAATGATGATGGATCAAATGGATTATATGGAGTTACCAGTTCAACAAAAAAAGAACAAAAGAAAATTATAATTAATATTAAAGTAGAAACTATAGCCGTAGGAGATTTAATAAAGCTAAAATAAATATCACTGTCTTTAATTCTATTTAATAATGTTAAATTTTTGTTATCCACTCACTGCCTCCGCTTTAACTCTTATTCTTGGGTCAATGAAGTAGTACAAAATATCTACTATGAAATTAATCATTACAAAAACAAAAGCTATAAAAACTAAGTACGCAGACATAATTGGTATATCTACGAATTGAACAGCTTGGATGAATAAAAATCCCATACCTGGCCATTGAAAAACTGTTTCTGTAATTATTGAAAACGCAATTAAGGTACCAATATTTATTCCTGCAATTGTTATTACAGGTATTAATCCATTTTTTAATGCATGCTTATAATGAATGCTTTTTTCACTAATACCTCTTGCTCTTGCAAATTTAATATAATCGGTTTGCAATATTTCCATCATCTCAGCACGTACAAGTCTAATGATATAAGTCATTTGAAAAAGGCTTAGAGTTACGGAAGGAAGAATTATAGCTTTCAATCCAGATAAAGTTAAAAAACCTGTGGTCCAATAGCCAAGGCTAACAACTTCTCCTCTACCAAATGATGGTAGTATTCCTAAAATTACTGCAAAAAGATAAATAAATAATATACCTATTACAAATGTGGGGAGTGAGACACCCAACAAAGAAATAGCTAATATTATATCACTCAAAAAACCTTTTCTATTTATACCAGTATAAACGCCTAATAAAGTCCCGGATACTAGAGCTATTAAAGCTGAGATTAAAACAAGCTCGATTGTTGCTGGTAGTCTTTCAGAAATTAATTCAGAAACTGGTCTCTTTAATTGATATGATATGCCAAAATTTCCTTTAGCAGCGTTTCCTACAAATCTTGTAAATTGAACATATATAGGATCTGTTAATCCTAAAGTTTCTCTAAGTTCTGCTCTTTCTTCGTCTGACGTTTCCTCGCCAACCATATTATTGATTGGATCACCTACAAAATTAAATAGTGAAAAAGAAACAAAGGCGACAACAAGCATCACCATGGCAGATTGTATCAGACGCTTAAAAAAATATTTAATCAACTTATGAAAATTTTACTTACAAGCCCTTTTATAAAAAAGGGCTTGTAAAAGATTAATTTATCTTACGTTAGAAAAACGGAATAATGGTTCATTATTCGGTCTTATAGGAACATCAACACTTCTTTTTGATGCCCAAGAAATTACTTGGTGGTGTAAAGGTAGATAAGCAATGTTATCTTTTACAATTTTCCAAGCATTAGCTATCGCAGCATTTCTTTTATCTAGATTAACTTCACCTTCCATTACTCTAATTGCGGCATCAACTTCAGCATCGCTAAAGTTAACTTTGTTCCAGCTTGCGCCAGTTTCATATAGGTAATGAAACACATAGTGACTATCTAAAGTAGGAACACCCCAACCTAACATATAAAAGTCTCCTTGGTTGTCTTTAAGTTCCTTAAAGTGTTTACTTTTAGTTTGAGCAAATAAATTTACTTTAACACCAATTTTTCCTAACATTCCAACAACAGCTGTGCAAATTGCTTCGTCGTTTACATATCTGTCATTAGGACATCTAAGTTCTACTTCAAAACCGTCAGGATAACCTGCGTCTGCTAATAACTGTTTTGCAGCATCAACATCATAAGGTAATCTTTCATCAAGTTCTTTAGTGTATCCAGTAACACCTGGGAAAGTAATTATTCCTGCAGGTTCACTTAAACCTCTCATAACTTTTTTCTTTATAGCCTCTATATCAATTGCTTGATAAAGAGCTTGTCTAACCTCTTTTTTCTTAAATGGGTTATCACCAGTATTTCCAGTTCTAAGTTGGTCAGCAGCTTGATCCATTCCTAAAAAGATTGTACGCATTTGTGGTGTACTTTGAACTTTATGTGCACCAGAAGCTCTAATACGATCTAAGTCTTGAACTGGAGCATCTGTAACAACATCTAACTCTCCAGATAACAACGCAGCAACTCTAGTAGCAGCATTCTTAATTGGAAGTAAGTGTATCTCAGTTAAGTTATGTTCAACATCACCCCACCATTTACTATTCTTTTTAAAAACAGTTTTTGTATTAGGTTCTCTTAAAGTAATTTTAAATGGACCAGTTCCCATTGAATTGGTTGCAGAGAATGTTTCTTGTCCTGCATCCCAGTTTTGTGGAGCCATAGCAAAATTTTCTTCACACCATTTTTTAGACATTACGAATATATTCGACAATTGGTTCAAAAGAATTGGGTTTGGTTCTCTTGTTTGAATTTCAACTGTATAAGCATCAGTTGCTTTTACAGATGTAATAGTACTAATATATTCTTTAAAGTCTGATGTACGTTGTTGAGCTCTTAAGATACTAAATACAACATCTTCAGATGTCATAGGTGTTCCGTCGCTAAACTTTACATCTTTCCTAAGATTAAATTTCCAAGTCTTAGGTGTTGTGGCTTCCCAGCTTTCTGCTAGTTGTGGTCCAATAGACATATCTAAACCTCTGGTAACTAAGGCTTCATATATCTGTCTTGATACCATTGTTGTCGGTCCTTCATTTTGAGCATGTGGATCAAGTGTTAAACTATCACCCTGCATTGACCATTTAATTGTTTTTGCAAAGGATTGTGTAGACGAAAAAACAAATAAAATAGCTATCAAAAATTTGACCAAATTTTTAGTTTTCATTTCCCCTCCTAATTATTTAATTCAAAAATCTAGCTTAATAATCAGAGAAACTAAAGAAGAATTATTGCACCAATTTTTTGAAATTTTCGTACAATATTTTAGAATATTCGTTCATACTGGGCATATGAATTTGAGAGTCCTTATCAAATTTATCTAATGCTCCTTCTCCAAGCTGTTTTTCTAAAGCAGATTTATATTCAGGAACACATCCCCATTCGCCAACTGTGGTTTTTTTAATTTCTATATGAAATTGGATTCCATAAGCATGATTTTTATACCTAAAGATTTGATATTTTGTTTCTGGAGATGAAGCAATTAATGTTATGTCTTTATTTTTTTCTAATTCTTGAACCTCATAAGAGTGCCACTGAAGTGATTTAATTTTTTCTGGAAATTTAGAAAACAATAAATCATTATTTTTATTTTCAGAAAAATTTATATCTAACATTCCAATTTCAGGATTTTTAGATTTTACAACTTTACCTCCTGTGACTTCTCCTAACAATTGACATCCTAAACAAAATCCTAGGTAAGGTTTTTTTAAAAAAACAACAAATTCATTAATTGCTTTTTTTTCTTCAATTAACCATGGATAATCTTTTTCCATCCAGGTATCCATAGGGCCACCCATACAAAACATTGCATCAAATTTTGATAGATCAGATGGTATTTTTTGACCTTCATCTAACTCTATAGTAGTTAATTCAACTCCATCCTTAATCATTAAATCTTTAATGTATCCAGGATCTTCTATGTTTATATGTTGTAAAATAATTACTTTCATTATTTAAAGCGCTGGCTTTAAAAGTTTTAACATTTTTTTGTGTATAGTTTTGTTTGCTGAAACTAAAATGCTTCCTCCATGTTTAGCTTCTCCATTCTTCCAGTTAGTTGCTATTCCGCCTGCTGCAGAAATTATAGGAATGAGAGCATGCACATCCCATATTTTATTTTGACATTGAAGGACTATATCAATTTTTCCTTCACAAAAGTGAGCATAGCTCAATGCATCAAAACATGGAAACTGCATAAGTTTTAAAACTTTAGAAATTTTGCTTTGCTTCTTTAATGAAAGCCAACCATGAAACGCTCCTGCAACTTTAATATTTTTAAAAGTAACTTTTTTATTTACTGAGAGTTTTCTTTTTTTTCCTCCCTCAATTACGTAAGCATTATTTTTTGAAATATTTAAATAATACTTATTTAATTTTGGAAAATTAGCTAATCCTACAACTGGGTTTCCTTTATAATTTAATGCAATTAAATTGCTCCAAGTTGGATTACCAATTACAAATGATCTAGTTCCATCAATTGGATCTATTACCCATGTAAAATCACTTTTAGATTTTTTTCGACCAAATTCCTCGCCTATAATCTCATGTTTGGGAAATTTCTTTTGAATTTTAGATCTTATAAATTTCTCAAAGGCTCTGTCTGCTTTGGTCACTGGGTCGTAACCTTTTCCTCTACTTTTATTTATAGGTTTAAAGGGCTTGTTTAGCTTTAAATTATAAAACTTAGTCATGTCCCTTGCTAATCGATTTAAAAAATTAGCATAATATCTGAATTCTTTTTTGCTTAATTGATCCATGGCAACAATCACATACTATCTTATTTATCTTGATTAAAGCTAAATTTTAAATAATCCTCAAAAAATCTTATGAAAATTGAACTAAACGAAAATAAAGTTTTCTTTAATAATGGCGAATCAGTTCAAGAGATTCACCCTTTTTGGTTGAGGGAAAGAGTTGATGGAGATGAATTTTTAGACAAAGGCACACAACAAAGATTGTTTGATCCATCAACAATGAATGGAGAAATAATTATAAAAAAAGCTCAGATAAAAAATGGTTTTCTTGAAGTTGATTTTAATGATGGAGTAAACTCTAAGCTTGATATAACTAAACTCGAAACTGAGTTCTCAAATAAAGATACCGTAATTAAATCAATTCCCAAAAAAAAATGGGACTCTTCTTTAAAAAATATAAAAAATTTTGAATACAAAGAAGGTTTTTTTGAATCAAGAGAAATGTATGATTTATTAGTTTCATTTTATGAATTTGGTTTTGTTGTTATAAAAAATGTCCCTACAGAAAATAATTATATTGTTAAATTTGCAAATTCAATTGGTAGCGTAAGAAGGACTAACTTTGGAGAACATTTCAACGTTAAATCTAAATCAAATCCAAATGATCTAGCTTATACAACATTACATTTAAGTCCTCATACTGATAATCCTTATAGAAATCCAGTGCCTTGTATTCAGCTATTGCATTGTATTGAAAATGAAGTTAAAGGAGGTTTTTCAACGCTTGTGGATGGGTATACTGTAACTGAAAATCTTAAAAAAGATAATCCTGAATTTTATAAAATTCTTTCAGAAGTAAAAGTTAGATTTAAATTTACTGATAAAAGCGTAATGTTAGAAGATTGGTCTGAATTAATTCATTTAGATGATAATAAAGAATTTAAGCAAGTAAGATTTAGTCCAAGATTAGACTATGTGCCAGTATTAGAAAAAAATAAATTGGATTTATATTATAAAGCAAGAAAAAAATTATCTGATTTATATAACTCTGAAAAAAATAGAATAGAATTTAAATTAACTCCAAAAGATCTTATGATGATGGATAATTATAGGGTTTTACACGGAAGAACTAAATTTGATCCAAAAGAAGGAAAAAGATTTCTACAAGGTTGTTACATAGATTTTGATAGTACAGAGGGTAAATTAAGACATTTAAAAAGAAAATTTAAGCTTTGACGCTTCGAGATTCTTTAATTGCTGCCTTAGTTCCAATTTTTTTAGGATTTGGTTTTGTTATTGCAAAACCTGCTATGGAGTATTTACCTCCATTTCTATTGATGGGATTGCGATTTACTTTTGTAGCATTACTTTTAGTTTGGTGGTTTCCAATACCAAGAGGTTATCTTAAGAAAATTTTTTTCGCTTCTCTAATAGCAAATACAATACAGTATAGTATCACTTACACTGGTTTAGATTTGATTGACGCTTCAGCAGCAGTTTTGCTTGTTCAAACTGAAGTTCCTTTTGGTGTTTTGTTTGCGTACTTCATGCTTAAAGAAAAACCAACAGTGAAGGCTCTAATAGGAATAGCTATTGCATTTGTTGGTGTATATATTTTAACTGGATCACCTAATTTAGATGGTAAAGTTCTTGGTGTATCATTAACTATTATAGGATCTGGTGTTTGGGCATTAGGGCAAGTTTTAGTAAAACCATTAAGTAAAGAAATAAATCCATTAGCACTTGTTGCTTGGTTAGGCTTATTTTCTGGACCAATATTAATTGGACTTTCTGCTATATTCGATGGGAACACAATCAACTATTTTAAAAATGCAAGTTTTGAAAGTTGGATGATAGCTATTTACCTTGGATTTATTATGCAACCAATAACTTATGGTTGTTTCTATTATGTTTTAAAAAGAAATCCTTTATACAAAGTTTTACCTATAGTCACTATGGGTATACCACCTACCGGATTATTAGCTGCAATTTTTCTTTTAGGTGAAGAACCTACTAAAGAATTATTTATTGGCGGGGTGGTAATTATAATTGGAGTGATCTTAATAGTATTTACTAAACCAAAAAAAAAATAACTTTAAGTTATTTTGCTTATTTGTTCTTCAGCTTTTTTGATTGATCCTTCATAATCGATTGACATTTGATCTGCTGAAATCGTTTGAATATTTTTAATTCCAAAAAAATTTAGTACGTGTTTAAGCCAAGGAGTTAAATAATCATCTTTACTCCCTACTCTTGTTCCACCAGAAGTAATTACTAGGTAGACTTTTTTGCTTTCTAAAAGTCCTATTTGTTTTCCTTCTTGAGAATATTTAAAAGTTGATTTTACTCTTGCAGCAAGATCAGACCAAGCTTTTAGAGTTGCAGGTGGACCAAAATTATATATTGGTGTTGAAATTATTATAATATCACTTTCTTTTAATTCCTTTACTAATTTGTCAGATAGTTCAAACATTTTTTTATGTTGGTCCGTTCTTTCATTCTCAGGTATAGACATTCCAGATTCTGTAAGACCAGCCACAAAAAGCATCTCATCATCTAAATCTCTATAAATCACTTCGTCTTCTGTTTTTTTAATTTTCTCAAGAAGTTTTTTTGCTAATTCTCTTGAAGCAGATCCTTTTTTTCTAGCACTACAGTCAATTTGGTAAATTTTCATAATTAAGTTTTATCCAAAATTTTGCAAAAATGGAAAGATATTTAAAATATAATAACCCAAAGTCTGTAGTTGATTAGTTAAAATCAAAATACCTGTGATAAGCAAAATTATTCCACCGATTTTTGATACTAAATTAATATTCTTTTTAAAGTTTTTAGAAAATATCAAAAATCTCTGTATTAAGTATCCTGATAGAATAAATGGAATAGCTAAGCCTAATGAGTAAAAAAATAATAGTAATATTCCTTTATTAATGCTCTCTTCTGTTGCTGCTAAAGCTAAAATAGAACCCAAAATTGGACCAATGCAAGGAGTCCATCCAAAACCAAAAGCAGCTCCAATAAGTATAGGGCTAAATATATTTTTATTAGTATTTGTTTGAATTCTTTTTTCATAATTCAAAAACTTTAAATTTATTACGCCGATTATATGGAGTGAAAAAATAATAATAATAACTCCAGCTAGTATTCTTAATTCGAAAGAATTTTGAAGTAATAATTGACCCAAGAAAGTTGATGCTGCTCCAAAAATTATAAAAACAATAGAAAAACCAACGGTAAATAAAATGATTGGTATTAAATTAATATTTTTTTTCTCAACTAATTCATTAAGTGAACTTCCAGAAATATAAGAAATATAGCCTGGAATAAGAGGCAAAACACAGGGTGATAAAAAACTAATTAATCCTGCGCCCAAAGCAATAAATAATTCAAACATAGTTTATTTTATTTAACTACAACTTTTGAATTTTGTTCGCCCAAAAAATCTATACTCAATTTAATATTATCGCCTGATTTTAAAAATACTTGTGGCTTCATTCCCATTCCAACTCCTGCAGGGGTTCCTGTAGTAATTAAATCACCTGGTTGTAAAGACATAAACTTGCTCAAATAAGAAATTAAAAAATTTACATTAAAAATCATATTCTTTGTATTGCCAGATTGCATTGTTTTTCCATTAACTTCTAATATTAAATTTAAATTATTAATATCAGGAATTTCGTCTTGAGTTACTAAATAAGGTCCCGTAGGTCCAAATGTATCAGCTGACTTTCCTTTGACCCATTGACCTGATTTCTCAAGTTGCCATTCTCTTTCGCTGACATCATTAACAATACAATAACCTAATATATGATCTGAAACTTCTTTCTCAGAAATATTTTTTGTTTCTTTTCCAATAACTACTGCTAACTCAACTTCCCAATCTAATTTAGATGAATCTTTTGGCATTTCTATATCATCATATGGTCCTGAAATGCTGCTAGTTGCTTTCATGAAGACTATTGGTTCTGTTGGTGTTTTAGCTCCTGTTTCTTTTGCATGATCAGAATAATTTAATCCTATTGCAACAAATTTTCCTGGTTTTACTATGCAAGCACCAACTCTTTCACTTTTGGATAGTTCGGGGAGATCAGCTAAATTTAAATTTTTAAGATTATTTATTGATGAATTGTCTAAAAATTCAGGACTAAAATCTTTTATTTTTGAACTTAGATCTCTAATTTTTCCATCTTTGTCCAACACTGCTGGTTTTTCTTTTCCTTTGATTCCTATTCGTAAAAATTTCATTGTATTTTATAGTATCAATAATTAATTGTTTTTCCTAGTCTAGCCGCTCCTCTAACTCCGCTTGCATCTCCATACATAGGCTTAACGAATTCCGTGTTTAAATCCGAAGAACTGGCGAAATTTCCTGTCATTTCTTTAAGTAAATTCAAATCATTAATTTCATTTGATAGCCCTCCACCGAACACTATAACGTCTGGATCGATAGTGTTTATTAATGTAGATAAACTTCTTGAGAGTCTATTATAGAAATTATCTATAAATTTTTGATTTTCCTTTTGGTTTTTAAATATTTCTTCTGATGAAGTTTTTTTTTTAAATTTTTCAAAATATAAATCTTCCAATCCTTTGCCGGAAACATATTTTTCAATAGAAATATTGGGTACAAAGACACTATCTTTCGATAATGGAGAAACTTCATCTTCGATTAATCCAAAATATGGTAAAGGGTTATGGCCCCATTCACCTGCATTATTATTTGATCCTGAAACAATTTTTTTATTAATAACTAACCCGCCTCCACATCCTGAGCCAAGTATTACACCAAAAACTGTCTTATAATTTTTCGCAGATCCATCAATAGCTTCGGATAAAGCAAGGCAATTTGCATCGTTTTCACAATAAACATTTTTATTAAGTTCTTTAGATATATCTTTTTGTAATGTTCTATTATTTAACCATAAAGTATTGTTTGCATTTTTATGTTTACCAGTTGAAGGAATTATTGCACCTGGATGACATAAACCAACATTTAATTCTTTGTTAAATTTTCTTTCAATCTCTATTACTATTTTTTTTATAAGGTTTATTGTCTCATTGTAACTTTGTGGCGTATACTCTCTTTCTCTTAAATGTTCCTTTCCATCATCAGACAATACAACACTCTCTATTTTGCTAGCTCCTAAATCTATTCCTATTTGCATTAATTTTTAATCTTGTTTACAATTGATTTAGCTCCATCGCTCATAAATATTTTGTCACTACCAACTGATACTAGCTGAAATCCAATATTAATCATTTTTTTTGCGTAATCTGGAGTAGCATTATGAATCCCAGCAACTATATTATTTTTTTTTGCATGGTTTAGAATATTTAAAGTTTGTTCATAAGTTGGATGTCCTTCTGGCTTGTCAAAACCAGCTTTTTCTCCGATCGATAAACTTAAATCTGAAGGACCAATATAAACACCATCAAGATCTGGGGTTTTCATTATTTTATCTAATTCGTTTAATGCTTCTTTTGTTTCTATCATTGCAATTTTTAAAATTTCATCATTTGCATGATCTACATAATCATTTCCTCCATACATAAAGCCTCTCGTGGGACCAAAGCTTCTGTAACCTTTTGGTGGATACATGCATGCTTGAACAAACTTTTCCGCTTGGTTTCTATTGCTCACCATTGGACAAATTATCCCGTAAGCTCCATAATCAAGAGCTTTCATTATTTGATCTGGTTCATTCCAGTTTAATCGAGCCATTGGAACAACCTCAGTTGTTGAGATTGCTTGAAAGATTTGTAAAATATCTGATTGACTAATAGCTCCATGTTGTAAGTCTATAGTTAAGGAATCCCAACCCTGATGGGCCATTGCTTCTGCGGAATATGAACTAGGTATTTCTATCCACCCATTGATGGCTGCTTTTCCATCTTTGAATAATTTTTTAAGCTTATTTTTTCTCAATTTAACTAACCTTTGATACCAAGGTGTGTGTATTTAACATTCAAATAATCTTTAATCGCCATTGAACCACCTTCTCTTCCATATCCGGTTTGTTTTATTCCTCCAAACGGTGCTTCTGCTATGGCTACTAAAGGAGTGTTTACAGCAACAGTACCTGTTTCCATTAGTTCTGATGCTCTATGCGCTTGTTCCATTGAGTTTGTACATATGTAGCTACTAAGACCTAAATCATTATTATTTGCTCTTTCAATTACTTCATCAAATGATTTAAAAGATAACATTGGTACCAGTGGACCAAATGGCTCAACTTTCATAATTGTAAAGTCATCTTTTACATTATCAAAAATTGTTGGTTCATAATAAAAACCTTTATTAAATCCAGCGGGTCTTTTTCCACCTAATAATACTTTTGCACCTTCTTTTTTCGTTGTTTCAACTAATTCTTCTATTTCATTTAATCTTTTTTTTGTTGTTAAAGGACCAAGTTGAACATTTGGGTCCATGCCATCACCTATTTTTAATTTTTTTGTTTTTTCAATAAATAAATTAACAAATTCATCTTTTTTCTTTTCTTGGATATAAAATCTATTGGGTGAAATACAAACTTGTCCATTATTTCTATATTTTGCAGAAATTGCCATATCAGTAGCTTTTTCTATATTTGCATCATCAAAAACAATAAATGGAGAATGGCCACTAAGTTCCATTGTAACTCTTTGTACTTTATCAGCTGCTTGTTTAAGAATTAATTTTCCAACTCTTGTTGATCCAGTTACTGAAATTTTTTTAATTATATCTGATGAAATTAATTGTTGTGCAATACTTGGTGGGTCTCCAGATAATAAATTTACTACTCCAGGAGGAACTCCACATTCTCTACATATATCAATAAGCTCCATCACTGTACCTGGCGTTATAACATCTGGCTTAACTATTACTGAACATCCTGCTGCTAAAGCTGTAGAAATTTTTCTTGAAGACAAAACTAATGGAAAATTCCAAGGTGTTAGAGCCGCAACAACTCCTATTGGCTGATAATAAACATGTACTCTTGTATCTGCAAATCTACTTTCAACTGTTTGTCCATAAATTCTTTTTGTTTCTTCAGCATTCCATTCAAATATATCTGCAGCCCCACCAACCTCACCTTTAGCTTCTGCAAATGGTTTTCCTACTTCAAGTGTCATCCATTTAGCTAGCACATCTTGTTTTTCTCTCATCTTATCTGCAATTTTTCTTATAATATAAGATCTTTGCCAAGGTGGTGTTTTTTTCCAAACTTCTAAACCTTTAGCGGCAGACTTTAATGCTTTATCAACATCAGCAGGTGTTGCTTTTGATGCATGCCCTATAACTTCTTCATTAGCTGGATTAATAACTTCATATGTTGATTTGTCAGATGACTGTTGCCACTTACCATCAATAAATTGTCCAAATTTTTCGTACATAAGCTTCAATTTAACATTACTTTAGATTGTGTCTACTATGCAATTTACTCATTATAACATTTTTGTAATAATGATATTCTAAAATATTAAAGAAAGGAGAATATTATGGCTAAATTTTATATAATCGGAAACTACACTGCCCAAGCGTTTAAAGGATTTATAAAAGATCCCAAACAAGATAGAGCTGCTGCTGCAAATGCATTGGCAACAGCATTGGATGCTAAAATGGAATCATTTGCGATAACAAGAGGATCTTATGATTTTGTTGGATGTGTTAGCGGAAAAGACTTTGAGTCGATGGCTGCAGTTAAATTAGCAGTTGAGGCTTCTGGAGCTATTAGCAATTTTACTATATTAGAAGAAATGGATATGAGTAAAACAGCTGAGATGGCTGGAAAAGCAATGGGTCTTTATAAACCTGCAGGATAAATTTTTAGAAATTTAACTTCTAGTCTTAAGGGCTAGAAGTTAATTAGTTTCATATAAAGTTGGAAACATTTCACCACCTAGGGGATCGCCATTTTTATATCCAGCGTCTTGCATAGCTTTTCTATAATTATAACTAGTCCAATCACCAATATAACTTATCTTTGCATCTTCTTTTGCTACTCTTAGAGTATAACGACTTAATGTTTTGTTTGGTATAGATAGACTAAGAGCACCATGAAGTGTTCTCATATCAAAAATTACACAGTCTCCCAAATCACAATCCCAATTTAAAAATTCATATTTCTCTTTATTTCCTAAAATATCTGGAGGTGTTTCATATTTTTTTCCATTAATTATGCATTCATCACCTTCTATCTTGTGACCATCTTTAAAAAGAACCCTTAAAAACAATTTGTTCCATAAATGTGATCCTTTTACCCAAGCAACACCTTCATCCTTTTTACTTGGTTGGAGCGGTAGCCAAAGTACGCACATCGTACCTTCCATATCGAAGTAGCTAACATCATGATGGAAGGGAGTTTTAGATTTAGACCCACCTTCTCTTAAAAACCAATTATCCATAACAAGATTTATTTTTTTTGCTGACATTAACTCTGATGCTATTTTTGCATAAGGTGAATTGAATACAAAATCTTTAAATTCAGGCACTAAATGCCAAGTCCAATAATCTTCTAAATAAGCAGGAACACCTTTTTCTAAAGTATGAGATTTAAATCTTGGACTTGGATTTTTTATATCTTTTTCTATTCCAGTCTGAAGTTTTTTTATCCAGCTAGTATCAAATTTTCCTTTTAAAAATACTGCCCCATCCTTTTTAAAATTCTCTACTTCACTTTCACTTAAAATTTTATCCATAAGAAAAATACATATTATTTTATATTTAAATGAAGGTTATGAATTTCTGATTTATCCACCAGTGACACTCATATGTCTTGGAACATGCTTTTCTTTTTCTTCTCTATCTATTACAAAGTCGTGTCCTTTTGGTTTTCTTAAAATTGCTTTATAAATTACATCTTTTAAAACATTATCATTTTTGCTTTCTCTTAGAGGTTTTTTTAAATCTTCTTTATCCTCTTGACCTAAACACATGTACATATTTCCTGTGCAGGTAATTCTTACTCTATTACAAGATTCACAAAAATTATGTGTCAGTGGAGTTATAAAACCAATTTTTTGTTTTGTTTCTTCGCAATGCATATAAGTAGCAGGTCCACCAGTTTTCATTGGATCATTATTTAATGTAAAATGACTACCGAGTAACTCTTTGACTTCTGTCAAAGGCATAAATTGATTAATTCTTTTTTCTCCAATTTCTCCCATTGGCATCACTTCAATAAAAGTTAAATTAAACTGATTTTCACCACACCATTTTACTAACTTTATAATCTCCATATCATTAACCCCTTTAAGTGCAACTGTATTAATCTTTACTTTCATTCCCGCCTTTTTTGCTCTCATAATTCCTCTCATTACTTTTTCAAAATTACCTAATCTAGTAATAAGTTTAAATTTATTTTTTTCTAGAGTGTCTAATGAAATATTTATTCTTCTTACTCCAATTTCAAAAAGTTCATCTGCATAGTCTTCTAACTGTGATCCGTTAGTAGTTAATGTTAGTTCTTCTAAACCATTTCCAATTCTTTTTCCAATACCTTTAAATAAATTCATAATATCTTTTCTAACAAGAGGCTCTCCTCCTGTAATTCTTAATTTTTTAACTCCAAGGTCTATAAAGACATTACCTAGTCTTTCTAATTCCTCTAATGTAAGTAAATCTTTCTTGGGTAAAAATTGCATTTTTTCAGGCATACAATAAGTACATCTAAAATCACACCTATCTGTAACTGAAATTCTTATGTATGAAATTTTTCGTTTAAAAGGATCAATTAACATAGTTTAATTTAATCATAAAAGTTTTTTTTATTCAATTACTATCTTTTTTTAAATACTCAATTAAGTGATTCAATTGGTCGGTATTTTTGATTCCAGCGAAACTCATTTTAGTTCCTGGTATATATTTTCTTGGATTTGCTAAATATCCTTTTAAAGTTTCTTCGCTCCAAATTATTCCTGAATCTTTTAAAGCAGAAGAGTATTTAAAATTTTCTATAGACCCTGCTTTTCTTCCAAAAATTTTTACTAAATGAGGTCCAAGTTTATTTTTTTCCTGCTTTATTGAATGACAACTTTTACATTTATTGAATACTTTTTTTCCAGATTCTATATCAGCTATTGAAAAGTTTATATTTGAGACAAATAAAAGAATAGCTAATAGAGTTTTTTTTATCATAAAAAAAGGAAAAGAGGCTAGAATTTTATTTCTAGCCTCTAATATTTTTTTATATTTTGTATTCCTTTGACTTAAAGCTAACGTGGTTAACACCAGATGGTTTGTTAGCTAATTTTCTTATATTTGCCCAAGTTTGTTTATAGTTTGGAATAATTACTTCGTTTACTCCATCGTTTACTACGTTTCCAACAACACCTGTAGGATAAGCGAAAAGCATAAATGTTTCTTTCTTTTTTGCAGTTGGCGTAGGATAAACCATTGCCTGTGTTGAACCATCGTCATTAAACACTTCTACTAAATCACCTTCGGATACTCCAATATTCTTCATATCAGATGGATTCATTTCAATGAATGGGTAAGGCCATCTATCTGTAACAAATTGGTTCTTTCTATCTAGATAAGCATTTTGCCATACATGGTTAGCTCTTCCATTATTGATCAGATATTTAAACTTCTTCTTCTGAGCTTCTTTTCCAGGAGCTTGTAAACCTCTCCATTTTGACTCCTTAAAGATTAGTTTTTTATGATCTTTGCCATGACGGTCGAATTTTCCATCGGCGTATAAACGTTTAACACCAACTAACTTGCCGTCCTTATAATCAATAACTGGTTCTTGAACACCATTATTGCCCATAGCTCTTAATCTATCATAAGTTACAATTTTTCCAGTACCATTGTGGTAGCCATCCATAAAAGCATCTTCTTCGGTCTTCCAGCCATAACCACTGAAACCCATTGCTTCTCCAAGTTTTGAAGCAATGATGCAGTCAGGCAATGCTTGACCTGGAGGATCCATATATCTTTCCGTCAATCTCATTCTTCTTTCTCCATTCATAGACGTTAAGTTCATTTCTCCAGATGTTGCTGCTGGTAAAATAACATGAGCTGCTTCAGCAATGTCTGCTTTGATAATATCTACATCTACTGAAAATAAACCACCTTTTTTAATAGCACCCATAATAGCTTTAACTAATGCTTTACGATCACCATGCGGTACTTCATTCATAGCATCTTTAACTATGTCAGTTCTTTTTTTGTATACACGCTTAAATTCATGAGCGTTTAAAGTTGTTTTGTAATGGTCACATGCCCAAACATGGTGCACTCCACCTTTTCCTTCTATAAGCAACTTATCAACATATGGGGGTTTAGCAGGATTTCCTTCCCATATAAAACCATCTGCTGGTCTAAAGTATCCTTCCTGGTGTCCTCCCATTCTACAACATCCTCCACCTGGTCTTCCAATATTTCCGGTTGCTGCTGCAACGTTAGTTAGAGAACAATTAGTTCTGTAATTATCATTACCCCAAATCAGACCTTTTTCGTAAACGAAGCACGTTCTTCGTCTTTTGTTACCTTTTGGTTTTGCAATCCATTCAGCTGACTGTTGGATTTGTTTTGTAGTTAATCCAGTAATTTTTGCAGCTTCAGATAATGAAGTTTTGTTTCCTTTAACCATTTTATCGTAATCCATTGTGCTTGCCTTAATAAAATCTTTATCAACCCAACCTTTTGAGTCGATATAAGTCATCCAAGCATTGAACAACGCTAAATCTGTTCCAGAATTAATCGCTAAATGCATTACATTTTCTTTTCCCGCTTCTGCTTCTGCTGAATTTATTGTCACCGTTCTTCTAGGATCAACAAAAATCATTCTAGCTGGAGCATGGTCTTCTCCTGGTAATTGTTTCTTCTTTTTATCCATTGATGTTCCACGCATGTTTGGAACCCAGTGATTTAAATAAACATTTGTTTGAGTCTCTAATGAATTAGCTCCTACTGAAACTATTGTGTCAGCAAGCTCAGTATCCTCATAACAATAATTTAACTCACCTACTCCCATATCTCTTGTTCCATGAACTTCAGAGTTATATGCAGGTCTATTATGGATTCTTATATTTTTAATTTTCATTGATTCTAAATATAATTTTCCTGTTCCCCATGTATTTTCATATCCACCACCGGCTCCACCGTGGTCAAAAGCTGATACAAAAAGACCATCTTCCCCTTGGTCATCAATTACAGCTTTAGTTACATCTGCTACTAAACCGATAGCATCGTCCCACGAAGTTGGTTGGAGTTGACCATATCTATAAACAAGAGGATCAGTTAATCTTTGTAATTGTGTACTAGTTGATTGTGAATAATTTAATTCACCTTGTCTTGCTCCTCTAGGAGAACCTAAGCCACTATTTACCACACAATTTTTGTCAGGTTTTATTACTATATTTACATCTTTTCCATTTTGCTTAACTATATTCCACATTGATGGAGAATACCAAGCATCAGAGTCTGCTCCTTGTTGAACAGATAGATTTTCTCCAAAAATATTGTTTGTAGTAGTTCCATCTGCTCCTACATTCCAGGTATAAGCATGATAGCCACACCCAACTATGCAGTAATTACAAACTACGTTATGTTTTTTCGCACCTTTCGGTATTATTGGTAATTTATTTATATTTCTTTTATATGCCATATTTCCCTCCTATAGAACATTACTAAGTCGACCATAAATTAACTCGTCAACTCCTTCAGCGAATATATCTCCTCCACTAGAAACTTTTAATTTAAATTGGGGTAAATTTTGAGTAGCTTGACCCCAAACTTGTAAACCACCTTTTTCTGCATCAAAAACAGAATAATGACCAGGACAATTAAAAACTTTGTCTGCATCGTTATAATTCAATGGATAGCCTTTGTGAGGACACAAAACTGAATATGCTACAATATCTCCATCAGGGCCTACTCCACCTTCAACTTTTGATCCTAATTTCAATAAAACACCAGGTGAGTCTTCGTCAGGATAATTTATATCTAAAGGAACATTTGTTTTTAAATCTTTTACATTTGCTAATTTATTTGAAGGAAAATTTGAAGCTTCAACTTTTTTTGTTTGTAAAATTGTTGCGGCAGCTATAGTCCCCACTGATGCAGCTGATCCTCTTAAAAAAGATCTTCTTCCTTCATCAACTAGTCTTTGACATCTTTTACCAGTCTTTTTCATAATTGTTTTCTCCAATACATTTTCTAAAAATTAAATTGATCTTACTAAAATAAAGTTTTCTATCTAGGACTTATAAAAGATATTATTCATGAAAAAATTTATACTAAAAGTTTAATGAAAAAACTTATACTAAAAGTTTAATGAAAAAACTTATAGTAAAATACTATACAACCTTTGATTTAAAGTTAAATTATCTTGTGACATGAGTCTTTATTTACAGGATCATCTACGCAAATTGAGATTTTATTACAATAATATTCAAACTCATTAATTACTTTATCACTTACTTTTACTACTTTTTTTCTTTTATCAATAAAATCATCAACTATAGAAAAATAAGTATTTTCTCCATCAGAAGTTTTTTTTATAAATGACAATCCACTCTCTTTAGTAAAATATGTTCCTTTTAAGCAGTCACTTATAGAAATTTTTTTATTGTCGTAGTGAGATTTCATTACATTTAGTAATATCACCCAAGTATCGGTGCTATGCATAAAGTATTTTAGTACTTTAGATTTATTTCTTCCTTTTGTAGCTAAATCCAGCAATCTTTGTGAAAACTGGGAAAAGTCAGATTCAGCACACATGCTGTTAACTTTTCCTTTAACATCATTTATGTTTTTTTTAATTTCTTTGCCAAAATGTCCGCTCATTTAAACAAGTATTAATTAACCATATAATCATCTTTACTTTAAATAAATGATTAAATATTCAAGAAAACAAAGAGAAATTCATAAATTAAAAAAAAAATTAAACTATAGGTTGTATATCTAAATTGAATAAAATATTACACTTATGTTTATAATTTTTATTTTTTAATTTAAAATTTGGATCTAAAAAAAGTTGTTAGAATGTAAGATGTTAATATGACAAAATTAAAAATAGTTAATCAAAAAACTTTAGAGGATTGGGCTAAAGAAATTTTTAAAAAAAATTCATTTAATATGGTTGATGTTTCCTCAAAAAAAGAAACATTTAGAAGAGCTCTTGCATCAGGGAAAATTTATGTAGGGAAAGAAGTTTTTAACATGATCAAGAATAAAGAAATGCCCAAGGGAGATCCTATAACTCTAGCAGAAGTTTCGGCTGTATTGGGTGTGAAAAAAACAAGTGAATTAATTCCATTATGTCATCCTCTTCCAATAGATCACACTGCAACTAAAATTATTACGCACGAAGAAGATTATTCTTTAGAAGTATTTTGTGTTGTTTCAGCAGTTGCAAAAACAGGTGTTGAGATGGAAGCAATTATGGGAGTTAATGCTGCACTGATTACAATTTACGACCTAAGTAAAATTGTAAATCCACATCTAAAAATTGATAATGTTAAATTATTAATTAAGGAAGGTGGGAAGAGTGGATTGTGGACAAATCCAGATGGACTTCCTAAATTTTTAGAAAATATTTTTTAATTATGAAAGTTAAACTTGAGCTATTTGGAGCAAGTAGAGATTTAAGTGATAAAGATTTTTTAGAATTTAATATTGAAAAAAAGACTTCCATTAAAGATTTAAAAAAAAAAATTATTAATTATGTTGATGAAAAGTTTAAAGGAAATGAAAATTATAAAAAAATAATTGAAACCTCAGCTTTTTGTTCAGAAGATAATAATATTGTTTCAGAAAATTATAAAATTACAAAAGATCAAAAAATTGGAATTATTCCTCCTATTGGAGGTGGTTAATGCTTCATGCAAAAATAATAGATATTAAAAAAGAAAAAATAGAAGTTAATAAAGCTGAAGATTTTATATCTTCATCTAAATTTGGAGCTTCATTGATTTTTAAAGGAACTGTTAGAGAAAATAATGATAATAAAAAAGTAACAGGAATTACTTACGATAGTCATAATGAAATGGTGATTAAAAGTTTTGAGGAAATTTATAATGATGTTGACCAAAAATTAAAAATTAAAGATAAAGCAGTTTATATAGAACATGTAAAAGGATATTTGGGATTAGGAGAAATAAGCATTATTATTGCAGTTGCTTGCCCTCATAGAGCAGAGACATATATTCTTTCTAGATACATAATTGAAGAAATTAAGAAAAGATCTCCAATTTGGAAAAAAGAACATTATGAAAATGAAGAAAGTGAATGGTTAAAAGGAAATCCTATCCAAGCTAATTAAAATCTTTTCTTAAATCTAAATCTTTAAAAACTCTTTTACTTATAACTTTTATAAAATTAGTATTATTTTTTAATCTTTTAACCATAAACTTAGCACCAAAATCGCCTTTCATTCTTTTAAATTTTGTTAATACCGAGCTATCAAAACCTATTGGATTACCAATTTTATTTTTAAATTTTAATGCGTGAACTAAATATCTTTTTTTAGATATTGAATTATAGATTTTATTAATATCTGAAGTCTTTATAAATGGCATATCAGACTGAACAATTATAAACCCTTTGTCTTTTTTTGAAATTTTTTTTAAACCTGCATTAATTGAAGATGACATTCCTAATCTAAATTTTTTGTTTAATACAAAAATATTTTTTTTATTCTTCTTGATCACTTTTCTTACTTCATTATTTTGATAACCAAGAACAATGACAATTTTATCTACTTTACTCTTAAATAATGCTTGTAGTGAATGATTAATTAAAGCTTTATTTTTAAACTTTTTAATTAATTTATTTTCACTCACAAGCCTTTTAGATTGTCCTGCAGCTAACAGAATAGCTTTAATCATTTTTTAATCTCCAATTAAATGATGGGATAAAATTCTTGTTTGATTTTCAAGCCTATGTTCAAACAAATAAAGACCTTGCCAAGTTCCAAGAATTAATTTTTTATTTTTTAAACTTAAAGTTAATTGATTATTAGTAAGTGCAGATTTTATATGGGCTGGCATATCATCTTTTCCTTCAGTGGTATGTTTGTATAATTTTTGATCCATTGGTACTAGTTTATGAAAAAAATTTTTAAGGTCATATAATACATCTGGATCTGCATTTTCCTGAATAACTAATGAAGCGCTAGTGTGTAATATATTAATATTTAAAATACCATTTTTAATTTTTTGTTTATCAATCCAATCTAAAGTATTTTCAGTAAAATTATAAAAGCCTTGCCCTTCGGTATTAATTTTTATTTCTTCAAATACTTGTTGCATTTATTTTTTATAAGTTTCTGATATTAATTGAGCAATAATAGATAGTGCTATCTCTGGGGCCGATCTTCCTCCTAGTTTGATACCAATTGGACCGTGTATTGAATTAATTTGGTTGTTATTAAATCCTGCGTCTTTTAATCTTTGACATCTATTTTCATGAGTTTTCTTACTACCTAATGCACCTATATAATAAAATTTTTTAATAAGAGCATGTTGTAATGCTGGATCGTCTATTTTGGGATCGTGAGTTAACGCAATTAGTGCAGAGTTTTCATTTGTTTCTATTTCTTTAAAAGCTTCATGTGGCCATTTATTGATAATTTTCATATCAGGAAATCTTTGTTCCGATGCAAAATAGCCACGAGGATCTATAATGGAAATTTCAAAGTTCAAGCTTTTTGCAAAATCTACCAGATATTGAGCTATATGAACTGCACCTACAATAATAACTTTTATAGGTCTAATATATGTTTCAATAAAAATTTCAGTATTTTCTATTACTCCATTTTTTTTTAATTTAAAAAAATTGTCAATTTGCTCTTTATGAATTACAAATTCTTTACTTAATGATTTTCCAGGTTCATATATTTCACTCAAACCATTTTCAAGATTAGTTACAATTGCAAATTCTATCTTTGAAGCCTTTTTTTTGATTATTTCCTTAAGTTGGGAGTGTTTCATTTAAATAATAAAAAAATGGTAGATTAAAAGTCCAATGATTAAGCCTTTAATAAACGTTATCCAAAGTACCACATAATCGGAAAGGTTAAGATTTTTTTTCCACCAGTCTATATATTTTTTATGCATCTCAATCATAAATTTAATTTATCTGCTCCAAATAAACTGCTATTTCACCACCACATGCAAGTCCCACCTCCCAAGCACTTTCATTAGAAACTTTAAATTCAATTTTTTTACATGGTTTATTGTCTTTAATTAAACCAATGCATTCTCTTACTACTGCGGACTCTACACATCCACCAGAAACAGAGCCTGAAAAATCTCCAGTTTCATTAACAATCATTCTGCTTCCGACTTGCCTAGGTGATGAACCCCAGGTTTGAATTACTGTAGCAAGAACAACTTTTTGGTTAGCATTTAACCAATCATTTGCTTCTTCTAATATTTTTTCATCAAATGAATTTTTCATTAGATGTAAAGGTATTACTGAAAGAAATATTTAGCAAGCATCAACAGCTTTTTTAGCAAAAGCTTTCACCATATTTGCTCTGTAATCTGAAGAGGCATGTATATCAGAGTTCATTCCTGATGAAGATATTTTAACATTATCTATGGCTGATGAAGAAAAATTCTTAGTTAATGCCCCTGCTAAATCTTTATCATTATATACACATGACTTAGCTCCAGTTACTCCAACGTTTATTCCTGTTTTATGTTTTGCAACATAAACGCCTATTATAGCATATCGCGAAGCTGGATTTGGTAATTTTTGATAACTCGATTTTTCTGGTATTGAAAATTCAATTGCCTCTATAACCTCATTGCTCTTAAGACAAGTTTCAAACATCCCTGTAAAAAATTTTTCTGCAACAATTGAACGGTTATTAGTATGTATGGTTGCATTTAAAGCAATACATGCTGAAGGATAATCTGCAGCAGGATCATTGTTTGCTATTGAACCACCAATTGTACCTCTATTTCTTACTTGTGGATCACCAATACCTTCTGCAAGAGCTGCTAGTGAAGGAATTGCTTTTTTAACATCTTTTGAACTTGCTACTTCAGAATGCTTTGTTGTTGCTCCTATTGTAACTTTTTTTCCAGATACTTTAATTCCTGATAATTTTTTTATTCTTTTAATATCTATAATATCTTTATAAGAAGCTAAGCCTAATTTCATTGAAGGTATAGTTGTCATCCCTCCTGCTAAAAAAGCTGAATTAGAAGATGCTAACTTTGATGCTTCTTTTACATCTTTTGCGGAATGATAATTAAATGTTTTCATAGATTCCTTTAAGCCGCCTTAGCATTAGATTTTTTCATTTCTTTACATGCTTTCCAAACTTTTTCTGCTGTTGCTGGTAAAGAAATTTCTTTTCCACCAAGTGCATTTATAACTGCATTCATTACTGTTGGTGTTGCAGCTATAGTTCCCGCTTCTCCACATCCTTTAACTCCCAATGGATTGGTAGTAGCCTTTGTGCAAGTAAATCCTAAATTAAAGTCAGGAAGATCATCTGCTCTTGGCATTGTATAATCCATATAAGAAGCAGTAATTAATTGACCAGAATCATCATATTGAGCATTCTCATATAAAGCTTGACCAATTCCTTGAGCCAATCCACCATGAACTTGTCCTTCAACAATTAATGGGTTCACTATAGTTCCAAAATCATCAACTGCTGTGTATTTATCAAGTTTTACATGACCTGTTTCAGGGTCTATTTCAACTTCACAAATATGTGATCCTGCTGGAAAAGAGAAATTAGCTGGATCAAAAAAAGAAGATTCTATCAAACCTGGTTCATCTCCTTCTGGTAAAGGTGATTTAACTTCGTCTCTTACTCCAGGAAGATAACTTGCAAAAGCAACTTCCCCAATTGTTTTCTTTTTATTTGATTTTGCAACAACAAATTCTCCATTTTTAAAATCAACTTCATCAGGACTTGCCTCTAACATTTTGGCAGCAATTCTTTTTCCTTTATTAACTATTTTTTTGCAAGCATTAACTATTGCTATTCCTCCGACCGTTAAAGATCTTGAACCATATGTTCCCATACCAAATGTGCCTTTGTCAGTATCTCCATGAACAACATCAATATTTTCAATTGGAACACCCAATTCATCAGCAGCAATTTGTGCAAATGTAGTTTGGTGACTTTGTCCATGACTATGAGAGCCAGTATAAACAGTAACTTGTCCTGTTGGATTAAATCTTACTTCGGCAGACTCCCATAAACCTACTCCGCAACCTAACATCATCACTACAGGTGACGGTGCAATACCACATGCTTCAAAATAAGAAGTAACTCCTATACCTCTAAGTTTACCTTTTGACTCAGATTCTTTTTTTCTAGCAGCGAAACCATCATAATCTGCCATTTCTTTTGCTTTATTTAATCCTGCAACATAATCACCTGAATCTATTTGGTGAACTAAAGTTTGTTTAAATGGAAATTCTGTAGGAAAATTTTTCATTCTTATTTCAATTGGATCCATACCTAATTCCATTGCAGCTTTATCTACAATTCTTTCAATTGTGTAAGTAGCTTCTGGTCTCCCTGCTCCTCTATATGCATCTACTGGTGCAGTATTTGTATAAACTGCTTTAACATTAGAATACGCGGCTGGCATTATATATACACCTGTTGCACAAGGCCCAAATAAATATGTTGGAGTTACAGTTCCGAATACTCTTGCGTATGCTCCAAGGTTTGCAATTGTTTCATTTTTAAATCCTAAAAATTTACCATCGTTAGTGACCGCTAATTCTGCATGAGTAATATGGTCTCTTCCATGAGTATCTGTTAAAAAAGACTCTGTTCTTTCAGCTACCCATTTAATAGGTCTCTCTATTTTTTTTGAAGCCCAACTACAAACTATTTCTTCATTATAAAGATTAATTTTTGATCCAAATCCTCCACCCACATCTGGTGCAACAACTCTTAATTTGTTTTCAGGAGCAACACCACCAAAAGCTGACATAATCAATCTTGATAAGTGTGGATTTTGACTTGTGGTGTAACAAGTTATTTCCTCTGAAGCTGTATTGTAGTCTATTACGCAAGCTCTAGGTTCCATTGCATTTGGTATAAGTCTATTATTAGTAATGTCTAGTTTTATAATTCTATCTGCTTTCTCAAATGCTTCTTTAACTTTTTGTCTGTCACCAAGTAACCAGTCATAACAAAGATTTTTATCTATACCATCGTGTATAGCTTCGCTATTCATTGCTTCACCTAAATTGGAAACTGCCTTTAAAACTTTGTAATCAACTTTTACTAAATCAGCTGCTGCTCTAGCCTCATCTAAGGTTTCAGCAAAAACTACAGCTACAGGATCTCCAACAAAATTTACACTATCTTTTGCTAATGGTGGGTTTGCTGGACATTTCATTTCTGAACCGTCTTCACTTCTAATAGCCCATCCAGCGATCAAACCTCCAATTTTATCTTGCGCTATATGCTCTCCTGTTAAAATTTCTACTACTCCTGAAGATTTAAGTGCTTTAGAGGTATCAATTTTTTTTATTTTTGCTCTTGCGTGTGGCGATCTAATAAATATAGCATATGTTTGGTTAGCAATATTAATATCAGAAGTGTATCTACCCTTACCTGTCAAAAATCTTTTGTCTTCTTTTCTTTCAACTCTCGATCCTACTAAACTTGCCATTTTAACTCCTACATTTTTGAAGCAGCTTCTTTAACAGCTGCAACTATATTATGGTATCCTGTACATCTACAGATATTACCTTCCAACCAATCTCTTATTTCTTGATCGCTTGGATTTTTTTTATTTTTTAAAAGATCAACCGCACTCATGACCATGCCAGGTGTACAAAATCCACACTGCAATCCGTGCATTTTTTTAAATGCTTCTTGCATTGGATGTAATTTTCCATTTGAAGCTAAACCTTCAATTGTTGTAACTTTTGAACCATCAAGGTCTGCTGCTAATGCTGTACAGCTTTTTATTGATTTTCCATCAACATGAACTACGCACGCACCACATTGGCTTGTATCACAACCAATATGAGTTCCTGTTAAATTCAAAATATCTCTTAGTAAACCTGATAATGTTGTGTGATCTTGTATTTCTTTTGAAACTTTCTTACCGTTAACTTCTATTGCAATTTTTTTCATAAGGCTCTGCTCCTTATTAATTGTCTTAAGTTAAACATACAATAATGTCACACTCAACTTTAAAAAATATAAAGATTCTAGTATTACGCGATTCAACTAATTAAATAAATCACTATAGCTGCGAATAATACAATAGATATATAAATTAGTGTTTTGTTTTGTGATTTTTTTTCAGTAGGTACTTCAATTTTTTCAACACTTTCCTTTATAGTTTTTTTATCACCCTGGTCATTTGAAACTAATTCAGAAAATTTTCCAAAAAAAATATCAGCCATTTTTTTTGCAGTCATATCAATTAAACGAGAGCCAATCTGAGCAATTTTTCCTCCAACATTAGCTTCAACTGTATAAGTAAGTTTAGTGCCATTATCTTCATCCTCTAAGCTAACTGTGGCTTCTCCATTTGCAAAACCTACTGGTGAGTTTCCTGAACCAGTAATTTTATAACTATGGGGAGGATTTAAATCCGTAAGCTCAATATCTCCAGTAAAACTAGCATTAAATGGTCCAATTTTGTTAGTTGCCGTTGCGGTAAATTCTGTTTCGGATTTTTTTATAAATTCTTCACATCCTGGTATTGTTTTTTGTAAAATTTTAGGATCGTTTAATGCTTCCCAAACTTTTTGTTTTTCTAAGTTTATTTGATATGATCCAGAAAGTTTCATTAATACAATAAAACTTTAACACAAATAATTATGGATGATAATACAAAAAAGGAATTACAATCAGCAGCATTCGAAAGATTAATTAAACATCTTAGAGAAAGAAAAGATGTGCAAAATTTAGATTTAATGAATTTGGCTGGATTTTGCAGAAATTGCTTATCAAAATGGTATAGAGAAGAAGCAGAAAAAAAAGGTATTTCAATATCAGATCCTGATGCAAGAGAACATGTATATGGTATGCCTTATTCTGAATGGAAAGAAAAATATCAAAAGTAATTTCTTAATTAGTGATAAAATTTCTTCCTTTAATATTTATTTTACTTTGGTCTTCAGCTTTTATAACAACAAAACCTATAGTTGATTACAGTGATCCCTTCGCAGCTTTAAGTTTTAGATTTTTAATAGTTGCTATAGGATTTTATTGTTTTTCATTATTTTCAAAGAATAAAATTTTAGTTCATTCAAAAAATATTTTACCATCAATTTCTACAGGAGTATTGTTTCATGGTTTTTATCTTGGTGGTGTTTTTTATTCAATTTCTATTGGTCTTCCAACTGGAATTGCAGCTTTAATAGTAACGCTTCAACCTGTGCTAACAAATGCTTTAGCTGGTCCTGTTTTAAATGAAAAAGTGACATTGAACAAATGGCTGGGAGTTTTATTAGGATTTATTGGTGCAGCTTTAGTTATTGGTTTTGACATAGGAAAATCATTACCAACTTTTGGAGTTGTTGCTGTAATTATTTCTTTAGTTGCGGTTACCTCTGCAACACTGTGGCAAAAAAAGATCAGTAATAATTTGCCTTTATCGGTTAGTAATATGTATCAGGCCCTGGGAGGTTTTTTATTTCATTTATTTGTAATTATTTTTTTTATCCAAAAACCATTTATAAATTTTTCAAAAACTTTTGTAATCGCAATAAGCCATCAAATATTTTTGGTTTCTTTTGGAGCGTTTACTATTTTAATGTATTTAATAAAAAAAAACTCAGCAAGCAAAACTGTTTCTGTATTTTTTCTAATACCTCCTACTTCAGCTATTATGGCTTTTGTTTTTTTAGGAGAAAATTTGAATTTAATTGATATATTTGGATTTTTAATTGCAACCTTTGGGGTTTATATTGCAACAAGAGAAAAAAATTAAAATTTTATTTTTCTTTAAGTCTTGGGAATAATTCTACAAAATTACAAGGTTTATGATTAATGTCTAACTGATGTACCAAAATTTCATCCCACGCATCAGTTACTCCCCCAGAAGATCCAGGTAATGCAAATATATATTTGCCATTAGCTAATATTGCACAAGCTCTTGATTGAATAGAAGAAGTTCCAACAGTTTTTAAACTTATTGTTCTAAATATCTCACCAAATCCTGGTATGTGTTTATCTGCTATTTCATCTAATGCCTCAGGTGTAATATCTCTTCCAGTTAATCCAGTACCACCTGTTGTTATTATTACATCAATCTTTTTTTTCTTGGTCCAGTCTTTTAATATTTTTTTAATTGCTTTTTTGCTATCTTTACAAATTTTCCTATCTACTAAATTATGATTAGCCTTACTTATTTTATCTACTAAAATATTTCCTGACTTATCGGTTTTTAAAGTTCTTGTATCGGTAACTGTTAATAATGCTATATTTACATTCATAAAATTTAAATGATTATATTATCAATTTTATTTTTTGTAACTGCTATATTATATGCCAGTGTTGGTTTTGGTGGTGGGTCAACTTATCTAGCGCTGCTCCTAATATGGGGTTTGCCCTACCATATTTTTCCAGTAATAGCTTTGATATGTAATATATTTGTTGTTTCAGGTAATAGCTTTAATTATATAAAAGCAGGAAATCTTAATTTAAAATTATTATTACCATATCTAATAGGATCAATACCTTTGGCATTTTTTGGGGGCTCTTTACAAATAGATAAAAACCTGTTCGAAATTTTTTTATTTATAGTTTTGATGCTTGCTGGAACTCTACTTTTTATAAATTTTAAATCTTATGATGATAATGAAACAACTTATAGAAATGTTCCAATTTTTATCTCAATCTTAATTGGGGCAATATTAGGTTTTGTCTCTGGTGTGGTTGGTGTTGGTGGAGGAATATTTTTAAGCCCTATCCTTTTTTTGATTAAAGCAGCTAAACCTAAACACATTGTTACTGCAGCATCTTTGTTTATTTTTATCAACTCTATATCTGGTGTTATTGGTCAATTAACTAAAAATATAGTTTTAAATGATATATCAAATTATTGGTATTTATTTTTAGTTGTTATTATTGGTGGTCATATTGGAAATTATTTAAATTTAAAAATATTTCCAACAAGATTTCTTGCGTTAATAACATCCGTCCTGGTATTATTTGTTGCTATTAGGATAGGTATTAAATTATTTTTATAATATGGATTTAAGTTTCTTTAAAAAAACTAGAATTTTAGACGCTGGTATGGGTCAAGAATTACTTGCAAGAGGACTTATAACCAAAGGAACTCTTTGGTCGGCTACTTCATTAATAGATGAGAAGTTTAATAGCTTAGTAGTTGATACTCATCTATCTTCTATTAGAGCAGGAGCCGATGTAATATTAACAAATACTTTTACTACAAGAAGAGTAAGAATGGTTCAAAATCAAGTTGGGGACCTTTTTCAATTTGCAAACCAAAAAGCTTGTGAGCTTGCTATAAAAGCAAGAGAATTATCAAAAAAAAATATTTTAATCGCAGGCAGTCTTCCTGCTCAAAACGATACATATCAGGCTGATAAAAGAGATCAAAATATAATTGAAAAAGATTTTTTTGATCAAGCCAGTATAATTAATCCTTATATTGATTTTTTTTATTTAGATGTAATTTCTAGCGGAAGAGAAGTGGAGGTAGCATTAAATGTTATTGATAAATTAAATAAACCAGTTCTAGTTGGCTTACATTTAAAAAAAAATGGTATGCTTCCATCTGGTGAAACAATTACAGAAATAGTAAAAAAATATAAAAATACTAAATGGTTAGGAGTAGTTTCTGCATGCGTATCATTAGAAATAATAGAACAAACGGTGGATGAATTAAAAAGCTTAGATATACCATTTGGTTTTAAAGCAAATTTATGGGCTGTGGAAGAACCCTTGCCTGTGCACAGATTTAATACAGCTGGATACAATGAGATTGGAAAAAATCCAAATATTACTTTAGGAAAAAGAGAAATTACGGGTAAAGTTTTCTGTCAATTCGCAAAAAAAATTAGCAAAAAAGGTGCAACAATTTTAGGAGGTTGTTGT
Organism: uncultured Pelagibacteraceae bacterium; assembly: GCA_902577625.1. Classification (GTDB taxonomy): domain Bacteria; phylum Pseudomonadota; class Alphaproteobacteria; order Pelagibacterales; family Pelagibacteraceae; genus Pelagibacter. Next base: position 12,991 of record CACGZX010000001.1, on the reverse strand, counting down.
GAGACTGATTCATCTCATATTAAAGAATTATCTAAACTGAAGTAACTTTTATTTTATTTGATGTTTTAACTAAATAAATTCCTAAAATAACTAACAGTAGTGAAACAATAACTTTTGAAGTTATAAGTTCATTTAAAAATATATATCCAAGAATAACTCCAAATATTGGAATTAAATAAGCAACTTGAGATTGGAAAACTAAACCATTATTTTTTAAAATATTAAATCTTAATAACCATGCAACTCCAGTAGGGAAAACTCCAAGGTACAATAATGCAATCATTGAATCTACGCTTGGAGATAGATTCCAAGGTTGTTCAAAATACATTGAGATCGGAAATACAATTATTGATCCCCAAATTAATATTGATGCTGTAACATTTTCATTTTTCTTTTTACTTATTTTTAAAGTTAAAATCCCCCCAATAACATAACATGTAGAACCCAATAAAATTGAGAGTGCATAAAGTATATTTTCTGGATTAATTAATAACTTGTCTGAAAATAAAAAAACTATTCCTGAAAATCCAATTAATATTCCAACACTCTTAAACCAATTAAATTTTTCATTTTCAGTAAAAAAATGAGCAAGTATAGTTGCACTTAAAGGAGTAGTAGCCATAAGAATTGCTGCAAGATTACTTTGTACTTTTTGAACACCATAAGCGATTAAAAAAAATGGTATTACTAGATTTATGAATCCAATCGATGCAAACCACAGCCAGTCTTTTGAAAATGCTTCAATCTTTATTCTTTTTGCTAAACATAAAAGTACAACTGGTATTGCACCAAGAAAAATTCTAAAAAATGCGATTGTTACAGGTCCAAAAGAATATGTTGCAATTTTAATATTAAAAAATGCAGATGCCCAAATCAAAGATAAGGTTCCTAGAAGTAAATAATCTAGGGGTTTTGGATTTCTCATTCAGATATATCTTTGACTGATCCTTTTGTAATTTTACAAAGATTATCAAAATTAATTTTGAAAATACTATAAGGATGGCCTGCGGCCGCAAATAAATTTGTAAATCTTGATAATGAATCGTCTATAAAAATATCAACTTTATTTAAATGACCAACTGGAGAAACTCCTCCAATTGTAAAGCCTGTTATTTCTTTTACTTGATCAGCGTTAGCCATACTTACATCTTTTTCATTTAGCAATTTTTTTATTTTATTTAAGGAACACCTCTTATCACCCGCAACTAAACATAACAAGAATGAGCTTTGTCTTCTAAGTAATAAGCTTTTTACGATAGAGCCAATTTCAGTTTTTAAACTTTCTGCAGCATCTTTTGCTGTTCTAGCTGTTGTATCTAAGTTTTGGACTTTTATTGATTGATCAAAATCATTCAAAACCTTTAATACCCTCTTTACCGATTCTTTATTTAATAAATCTTCCATTCAACTAATAATTGTAACAATTTGTGAATTGATAATTTCATATTAATAACCATTTATCCATGTAAGAAATGCATAGGTGATATCTTATTATATTATCTTCTTATTATCGCATTTTTTGATAATAAGATCATATTAATTAAAGAAATTATGAGTTCAAACAAAGTACTAAAATTAATGAAAGACAAAGAGATTGAATTTGTCGACTTAAGATTCACTGATCCTAGAGGTAAATTACAACATTTAACCATGGACTCAACAATTGTTGATGACGATATGCTTAACGATGGTGTATTTTTTGATGGATCATCAATAGCTGGTTGGAAGGCTATAAATGAGTCAGACATGATTTTAAAACCTGATTTAAGTAGACAAGTAATTGATCCTTATACTTCACATAATACTCTTATTATTTTCTGCGATATCTTAGATGCAGTCAAAAAAACTCCTTATGAAAGAGATCCAAGAGGAATAGCTAAAAAAGCTGAAGCATATTTAAAAAAATCTGGCGTTGGTGATAAAGCTTATTTTGGTCCTGAGCCAGAATTTTTTGTCTTTGATGATGTAAAAATAAAAAATGAAATGAATGAAATAGGATTTAAGATTGATAGTTCAGAAGGTCCTTACAATTCTGGTAAAAATTATGAAAATGGAAACATGGGGCATAGACCTGGAGTAAAAGGTGGATATTTTCCAGTACCACCAGTTGACAGTGCTCAAGACATGAGAGGTGAGTATTTAAAAGGTTTAAGAGAAGTTGGTATTACAGTTGAAAAGCACCATCACGAAGTGGCTCCAAGTCAACATGAACTTGGAATGTTATATAATACTTTAGTAACACAAGCAGATAACGTTCAGTTATATAAATATGTAGTTCAAATGGTTTCTCACTCTTTTGGAAAAACTGCAACCTTTATGCCTAAACCTGTAAAAGGTGATAATGGTTCAGGAATGCATACACACCAATCAATTTGGAAAGGGAAAAATCCAATATTTTCTGGAAACAAATATGCAGGTTTATCAGAAACTGCACTTCATTATATCGGAGGTATATTAAAACACGCTAAAGCTATTAATGCTTTTTCAAATGCTACAACAAATAGTTACAAAAGATTAATTCCAGGCTTCGAAGCTCCGGTTTTATTAGCTTACTCAGCAAGAAACAGATCTGCTTCATGTAGGATTCCAATTACATTAAGTAAAAAGGGTGCAAGATGTGAAATTAGATTTCCTGATGCTGCAGGAAACCCTTATTTAACTTTTTCAGCAATGTTAATGGCAGGATTAGATGGTATTAAAAATAAAATTAGTCCAGGTAAACCTCTTGATGAAGATTTATATGCATTACCAGAAGATAAAGTAAAAAATATTCCAACTGTTTGTGGATCGCTAAGAGAAGCTATGGAAAGTTTAGATAGAGATAGAGGTTTTTTAAAACAAGGTGGTGTATTTACTGATGACCAAATTGATGCATTTATTGCATTAAAATTTGAAGAAATTTATAACCTTGAACATACTCCACACCCTATGGAGTTTGAAATGTACTACAGCTCTTAAAATTATTTTTTACTTTTTAATATTTTATCGTCAGCAATTTTATTTTTATTTACACCCTCTTTTATAGTGTATTCCAGCGTACCATGAGCACCCGCTTCTACTGCTTTACGCTGAGTTCTGAATAGTTCTTTTTCTTTTTTGCTTTCCGCTAATTTGTTAGCATGTTTTTCTAAATGTTTAGTATCTCTCATTAACAACTATTATATCTTAAATGATTCTCCACATCCACATCTTTCAGTTTCGTTAGGGTTTTTAAAGACAAAAGATGAGGAAAATTCCTCTTTTTTGTAGTCCATTTCGGTGCCTAAAAGATACATAATTGCACCCGGATCTACAAAAAGTTTTACCCCTTTTTCTTCAATTATTTCATCATTTGGATTAATTTCCTTTGTATATTCCATTATATAAGACATACCTGCACAACCACCAGACTTAACGCCCACCCTTACCCCAACAGCGCTGCTTTCCGCTTTTGACATAATTTCTTTTATCTTTTGAGCAGCTTTATCGCTTAGTGTAATTACTTGCTTCATCATAAATTTAATTCTAGTTTCGCAGACTCTGTCATCATTGATTTATCCCATGGTGGTTCCCAAACTAAGTTTAAATCAACATCTTTAACTTCTTTTATTTCTTTAACACTATTTTTTACTTCATTTGGTAAACTTTCAGCAACTGGACAATTTGGAGAAGTTAAAGTCATGTCTATTTTTACATTATTATCTTTATCAACATTTATATCGTAAATTAAACCAAGTTCATAAATATTAACTGGTATTTCTGGGTCATAAATCTTTTTAATTTCTGCAATAACTTTATCTTTTAATTCCATTAAGTCTCCATATTTTCAGTATTAATTTCATTTTGAAAATTATCAATAGCAGATGTTAATGTATGCCATGATAGAGTCGCACATTTAACTCTCATTGGATACTGTTTTACCCCTGACAAACACATCAATTTAGTTTTTTCATCATCTTTTAAAAGATTTGTTTTAATTTCATCTTTTTCTTTAATCATTTCTAAAAAATCGTTTACTATTTCTTTTACATCATTTTCTTCTTTTCCTCTAAGCAAATCAGTCATTATAGATGCTGAAGCCATGGAAATTGCACAACCTTCACCTTCAAATGAAATATCTTCTACTTTTTTATTTTCATTTAATTTTAAATATATATGCACTTTGTCACCACATAATGGGTTATGTCCTTTAGCATCTTTATTAAAATTTTCTGTTTTTCTTAGATTTCTTGGATTCTTTCCATGATCTAAAATAATTTCTTGATAAAGCTCTTTTAAGTTCATTTTAATTCAAATATTTTTTTGCACTTATTTATTGATGAATTTAGTTTATCAAGATCATCTTTGGTATTGTAAACTCCTAATGATGCTCTTGCGGAAGCAGCTATATCAAGTTTGTCATGTAATATTTGACAACAGTGATGACCAGCTCTTATTGCAACACCATCTTCATCTAAAATTGTTGCTATATCATGAGGATGTATTCCATCAATCGTAAAAGATAGAACAGATCCTTTTGATTTTGGATTTCCAATTAATTTAACAGAATTATTTTTTCTCAATATCTCTTGACCGTATTCAATAAGTTCTTTTTCATGTTTAATAATATTATCCATTCCTATTTTGTTTAAAAATTTAATAGACTCATCAAATGCTATTACTTGTGCGGTTGCCATCGTTCCAGCCTCATATTTATTTGGTAAATCTCCATATGTTATGCCATCCTTTTTAACCTCACCAATCATTCCGCCGCCACCTTGATATGGTGGTAATTCCTCTAACCATTTTTTTTTTGCATAAAGAATACCCAAACCTGTTGGTCCATACATTTTATGACAAGAGATGGCATAAAAATCACAATCTAAGTCTTGCATATCTAATTTTAAATGTGGAGCTCCCTGACAACCATCTACCAATACAGGTATATTTTTTGAATGAGCTAGTTGAACTATTTCTTTAATTGGTAAAATAGCTCCAGTAACGTTTGATAAATGAGTTACTCCAATGATTTTTGTTTTTGGCGTAATTTTTTTTTCTATACTTTCTAAAGTAACTTCTCCATCTTCATTTATCTCAGCAAACTCTATTTTAATACCTTTTGATTTTCTCAAATAATGCCAAGGAACATAGTTTGAATGATGTTCAAGCTCAGTTAATAAAACTTCGTCACCTTCTTCTAAATGATTTTGTCCAAAAGTGCTTGCCACCAAATTTATCGCTTCTGTAGCTCCTTTAGTAAAAACAATTTCATTTGCATCTTTTGCATTAATAAATTTTTGAACTGATTTTCTTGTATTTTCATATAAATTAGTTGCTGCAACCGCAAGGTAATGAACACTTCTTCCAACATTAGAAAACTCTTTTGTATAAAAATCATAAATTCTATCAACAACTACTCTTGGCTTTTGAGAAGAATTAGCACTATCTAAATATACAAGATCATTATTATGAACTTTATTATCAAATATAGGAAACTCCTTTTTTATATTACTAATGTTCATTGTTTTAAGCTCATAATATTTTTTATTAAGTTTTTTATTTCAAAATCTGTAATTTTTTCAACGACATCTAACAGGAAACCATTAATTAAAAGTTTTTTTGCTTCTTTATAGTTTAAACCTCTAGACATTAGATAAAATATTGAATCTTCATTTAAACTTCCTGATGCTGAACCATGAGAACATTTAACGTCATCAGCATAAATCTCTAGTTCTGGTTTGGCATTAAATTCGGTATTATCATTTAATAAAATAGCTTTACTTAATTGATAACCGTCTGTTTTTTGAGCTTTTGAATCTACAAAAATTTTGCCTTGATAAACTGCTTTTGATGTATCCTCTAAAACACCTTTGATTAATTGATAACTTTTAGTATTTTCGACTAAATGATTTATATTAGTTTTAATTTCATGATGTTTTGTTTTATTTAAGATAAAAACTCCATTCACAAATGCTGAAGCATATTTTCCATTAAGATTACAATTTATCTCATTTTTTATAAATTCTGATCCAGATGATAGAAGGAATATTTCTGATATACTATTGTTATCCTGGCTAATATTATTGAAATAATATTTAATATTACTATTTGAATTATTATCAATTTTATAATTTTTTAAGAAAGAATTTTTTTGAAGATCTAAGTTATAATTAATATTTATAAAATTAGTAGTTGATTTATCATCAGAAAACTCAATAAGTTTTAGAGAACTATTTTCTTCAAGTAATATATCAACCTTTAAATTAATACTTTTTGAAACTAAATCTTTATTGGTAATATTGTAAATAACTAAGGGTTTTTGAAGTGAATAGTTTTTTTTTACAATTAGTTTAAAATATTTACTTACAAATGCATTATTCAAAAAAAGCAAAGAATTATTTGCATTTTTAGGTTTTTCTAAAAATAAATCATCCAATATTTCAATTTTATTTTTTTCTTCATAATCAAACTCTATTTTTTCTATTCTACCATTTACAAAAACAAGTTTATTGTGTTCTAAACCATCAATAAAAATCGACTGATCTATTTTATTCGGTTTTGATAAATCGTTATAAAAACTTAAATTTTTAATATTTTTAGAAATTATTTGATTAAGATCTGAAAATTTCCAACTTTCCTCTCTTCTGTTGGGAAAACCTTTTTCAATAAAATTATTAAAACTTTTTCTTTTAATCTCAACATTATTTTTAGAAAAATTTGAATTTTCTAATAACTTTTCAAAATCTATTTTTAATTGTTCTTCCATTTAATTAAAATTTTCATATCCTTTCTTTTCTAATTCTAATGCTAGTTCTGGACCACCAGATTTGATTATTTTACCATTCATCAATACATGAACATAATCGGGTTTTATATAATCTAATAATCTTTGGTAGTGTGTAATTATTAAAAATGAATTATCTTTTTTTCTTAATGAGTTAACTCCATCAGCAACAATTTTAAGTGCATCAATATCTAAACCAGAGTCGGTCTCATCTAAAATTGAAAGTTTTGGATTTAAAATAGACATTTGTAATATTTCATTTTTCTTTTTTTCACCACCAGAAAATCCTACATTTAATTGTCTGTTTAATTTCTCTTCATCAAATTTTAATTCTTTTGCTTTTATTTTTACTAATTTTAAAAATTCTATTGCATCAAGTTCTTTTTCTCCTCTTGCTTTTCTAATTGCATTAAGTGATGTTTTTAAAAAAATATTTGTATTTACACCTGGTATTTCTAAAGGATATTGAAAAGCTAAAAATATTCCTTTGTGAGCTCTTTCTTCAGTTTCAAGTTCAAAAAGATTTTTATTTTCAAATAAAATTTCTCCTGAAACATCGTACCCTTTTTTTCCTGATAAAATATTAGATAAAGTGCTTTTTCCTGATCCGTTTGGACCCATTATTGCATGCACTTCGCCTGATTTTATTTCAAGATTAAAGTTATTTAAAATTGATTTACTGTCTATATCAGCTTTTAAATTTTTTATTTTTAACATTTAACCAACACTTCCTTCCAAGCTTATTCCAACAAGTTTTTGTGCTTCAACGGCAAACTCCATGGGCAATTGTTGTAAAACTTCTTTGCAAAAGCCATTAACAATTAATCCTACAGCTTCTTCAGGATTTAAACCTCTTTGCTGACAATAATGAAGCTGTTCTTCACTAATTTTAGATGTGGTAGCTTCATGAGCAATATTAGACTCTGGATTTTTATTTTTAATATAAGGAACAGTATGAGCTCCACATTTATTACCCATAAGTAAAGAGTCACATTGAGTATAATTTGTAGAGTGTTTGGCTTTAGAAGAAATATCTACTAGCCCTCTGTAAGTCATATCAGAAAAACCTGCGCTAATTCCTTTTGAAATAATTTTACTTTTGGTATTTTTTCCTAAATGTATCATTTTCGTTCCTGTATCAGCTTTTTGATAGTTGTTAGTAATTGCAATTGAATAAAATTCTCCAATAGAGTTATCACCTTGTAAAACACAACTTGGATATTTCCATGTTATTGCTGAGCCAGTTTCTACTTGCGTCCAAGAAATTTTAGAATTTGTTCCTTTGCATAAACCTCTTTTGGTTACAAAATTATAAATACCACCCTTTCCATTCTCATCTCCAGGGTACCAATTTTGCACTGTCGAATATTTAATTTCAGCATTATCTAAAGCGACAAGCTCAACGTTAGCTGCATGAAGTTGATTTTCATCTCTCATCGGTGCAGTACAGCCCTCTAGATAACTTACATAACTTCCTTTATCAGCAATTATTAATGTTCTTTCAAATTGTCCTGTTTGGGATGCATTAATTCTAAAATATGTTGAAAGTTCCATCGGACATTTAACACCTGGAGGAATATAAACAAAAGATCCATCAGTAAAAACGGCTGAGTTTAAAGTAGCAAAATAGTGATCCGTTAAAGGAATTACTGAGCCTAAATATTTTTTTACAAGTTCTGGATGCTTTTGTATTGCTTCAGAAATTGAACAAAAAATTACTCCCACTTCATTTAATTTATCTTTAAAAGTTGTGGCCACAGAAACTGAATCAAACACTGCATCTACAGCAATACCATTTAATCTTTGTTGTTCTTGTAATGGTATGCCTAGTTTTTTATAAGTTTCTAAAAGTTTAGGATCAAGTTCATCAATATTTTTAGGTTTTTCACTCGCACTTTTGGGAGCTGAATAATAATAAATATCCTGGTAATCAATTTTTGGATATTTTGGTTTTTGCCAATTTGGCTCCTTTAAATTTTTTAATCTTTCAAAAGCTTTCATTCTCCAATCGAGCATCCATTTTGGTTCTTTCTTAGCTTTGGATATGAATTCAATAACTTCTTTATTCAGACCTTTTGGTGCTCTGATATTTTCAATATCAGTTGTAAATCCATATTTATAATCTTTTAATTTATCGATTTGTTTTTCTCTCATTTAAATTCTATTATCTCTTTTGTTTATTAGATCGCTTAATTTTTTTTTTTCAAAAAAAATATTAATGTAATCTTCGAGTTCATCCCATAAATTATGGGTAATGCATTTTGCACTTTTACCATTACATCCTTTTTTAGAATGCTTTTCACAACCAACTGTTTTTATTTTTTCTTCAACTGCTGAAAGTACTTCTGAAATATTAATTTCAGATGCATTTTTATTTAGTGTGTAGCCTCCTTTTTTTCCTCTTACGCTACTAACAATTTTATTTTTTTTTAATTTTAAAAATAATTGTTCTAAATAAACTAATGATATTCCTTGTCTTAAAGATATATCTCTAAGAGAAACTGGCTCATTAGGATCAAACTTTGCAAGATCCGCAAGTGCCATTACAGCATATCTACCTTTACTTGATAATTTCATATTTTCCGCAATCCACGGGCTTTATATATACCTGACTAATTTAGTCAAGATTATAACATATTTAAAGACTTGCATTTTGTCGCTCTATTTTGATAGAAAAATGTAATTTTTTTTTTGAGAATAATTATCAATATCTTTTATGGATAGCAAAATAGTAGAATTATTTATACCAGGACCAGCAGGAAGGCTTGAGGCAAAATATTATAAAAGTAAAAAAAGTACATCGCCTATTGCTCTGGTCTTGCACCCACATCCACAATATGGGGGAACAATGAATAATAAAATTGTAGTAGATACTTTTCATGTTTTTATGGAAAATGATTTTTCTGTTTGTAGAGTAAATTTTAGAGGTGTTGGAAAAAGTGATGGAGAATTTGATAATGGACAAGGTGAGCTTGCTGATGCTGCGGCTGCTCTTGATTGGTTAGAAAGAGAAAATTTTGATAATTCACAATGTTGGATTTCTGGATTTTCTTTTGGATCTTTGATTTCAATGCAACTACTAATGAGAAGACCGGAAATAAATAGATTTATCGCCATATCTCCTCAACCAAACGTTTATGATTTTTCATTTTTATCACCATGCCCCTCGTCAGGTTTAATGATTTATGGAAAAAAAGATGAACTTGTACCAGTTGAACATATAAATGAATTAAATAAAAGATTAAGTGCTCAAAAAGGTATTAAAGTTGATTTTGAAGCTGTTCCTGATGCAAACCATTTTTTTTCAAAGGCTGAGCCAGCATTAATTAAATTTTTAAATAAATATATTAAAAAAGAATCTGCTTTATACTAAGTGGTTTTAAATATTTCACCACCAGTACAAGGTTGTATACATCCTGTTGTCTCTGGAAATGAAATTGGTAAACCCAAAAATGATCTTATAGCAAGATAACCAAATGCTTGGGATTCTATATATCCACCATCAATACCAAGTGAATCTATTATTCTTAGATTGCCAGTAATTTTTTTTTCAATTAACTCTAATAAAAATTTATTTTTTCTTCCTCCTCCTGAAACATAAACATCGAAATCTAATAATTTTTTTGACAAAATATCTGCTGTAAACTCTGTAATTGTTGCAGCTCCGTTCTCTAATGACAAACCTCTTGCAAATGATAATTCAAAATCATTAGTGTCTAAAGATTTTTTTTTACTAATTTTATTATAGTAAAAATTATCTAATGCTTGATCTAAAATAAATTTATCTATTTTCCCTGATCTAGAAATATTGCCATTTTCATCAAATTTTTTATTTGAATTTAATCTAATCCATTTGTCTATTAAACAATTTCCTGGACCTATATCCATGCTATGCATTTCATAACTATCATTTATAGTTGTTATGTTTGCAATTCCTCCAATATTTAAAATTATAACTGGAAGATTTAATTTTTTTTTATCTTTAAAACCTTTAACTAATAGTTTGTGGTATATTGGCGCTAATGGCGCCCCCTCTCCACCATTTTTTAAATCGTTTTGTCTAAAATTAAATATGACAGTTTTTTTTGTAAGTTTTGAGAGTTTATCTCCTAACCCCAATTGTCTAGATACTTTTTCTTCTGCATTATGGAAAATTGTTTGACCATGAAATCCGATGAGATCTATGTGAAAATTTTTAATCCATTTTTCTGCAACATCGGCATGAAATTTTGTTAATTTAGTTTCTAAAAATTCAAGTTCATTTGCAAATTTCTCTAAATCGCTTGAACTTTGCACTTTTTCTTTAATTTTGTGAATTTCATCAGAAAGATGGGAGGGGTAAGGGTCATAATTATTGGATTTTATCAAAAACTTATCTGATCCATCTGATTGAATTATGGATGAATCTACTCCATCTCCTGATGTTCCACTCATCAAACCTAATGCAGAATAAACTTTTCCCATTCTTATTTTTTTTTATTAAATAATGTATATTGTAGAACTATAGACCTATGAATAAATTTTTAAAAGAATTTAAAGATAGAGGGTATTTCTACCAATGTACAAGTGAAGATGAATTATCTAAATTGTTAGATAAGGAAAAAATCAAAGGTTATATTGGTTTTGACTGCACTGCTGAAAGTCTTCATGTGGGAAGTTTGCTTCAAATAATGTGTTTAAGATTAATGCAAAAATATGGCCACAGGCCAATAGTTTTAATTGGGGGAGGAACAACTAGAATTGGTGATCCGTCAGGTAAAGATAAAACAAGAAAAATTTTAACTGAAGAAGAAATAGAAAAAAATATTAAAAATATCGAAAGGATATTAAAAAATTATTTAGATAATAACGATCCTAAGACAAAACCTATATTTGTAAATAATTATTCTTGGCTTAAAGGATTAAATTATATTTCTTTTTTAAGAGATATAGGAAAACATTTTACAATAAACAAAATGCTTACTTTCGAAAGTGTTAAAACTAGATTGGATAGAGAGCAGTCTTTAAGCTACATGGAATTTAACTATATGATTTTGCAAGCATATGATTTTTTAGAATTAAATAAAAAAGAAAATTGTGCTTTACAAATTGGTGGTTCTGATCAATGGGGTAATATTGTTAATGGAACAGAGCTAATAAAAAGACATTCGAACAGACAAGCTTTTGGTTTAACAACTCCTTTAATAACATTAGCTTCGGGAGCCAAAATGGGAAAAACAGAAGCTGGTGCAATTTGGTTAGATAAAAAATTATTTTCTCCATATGATTACTGGCAGTTTTGGAGAAATATAGATGATAGAGATGTAATTAAATTTTTAAAAATGTTTACAGACTTAACTGTTGATGAAATAAATAAATTAAAAAATGATAATATTAATCAATTAAAAATTAAACTAGCAAATGAAGCTACATCAATGCTTCATGGAAAAGATGAGGCTTTATCTGCAGAAAAAACTGCAAAAAAAACTTTTGAAGAAAATTCCTTAGGAGAAAACCTACCGTCGATAGATATTAATTTAAAAGATAATAATAGTAGCATAAATATAGTTGATTTAATTGTCCTATCTAAACTTGAAAATTCAAAAAAGTGAAATAAGAAGACTCATAAAAGGTCAAGGTATAAAAATAAATAATGAAATAGTTATTGATGATAAGTTTTTAATACAAAAAAAATTGTTTGGTAAGGATGGTTTTTTAAAGCTATCAATTGGTAAAAAAAAACATTTAAAAATTAATTTGTCTTAATTTTTTTTGATTTTTTCCAAAGTTCTAGTTATAAATCTTGGAGTTAAAGTTTTAATAGGATTTACTCTTGTTTTTAAATTTTTTGGTGGACCTTTAATTTTAAAACTTACCCCAAAAACTCCTTCTCCTACTTTTTTTCCTACTAAGAAATCTCCAAGTATTGGAATTGATGAAATAGTTCTATTAATAGTAGTTGCTGGCACTAAAGTGCCTCTTAAACTTATTAATTTATTACTTTCTACATAACCCTCCATCATTAATGATATGGCTGGACCAATTGCATAAATTTCATCAATTGTCATTAAACTGTCTTTATTTGAATAAATCATTTCAAAATCAGTAAATCTTACACCTTCGCCTGTTAAAAGATCAGCAATGCCTTGGAGCGATGCTAGAGTTAACAATTTAGCAAGTACCGGAACCTCTTGAACCTTAAAATTATCGATTATTAACTTAGATCTTGAAATATTATTAATTTTCTTTGAACTAAAGTCTAAATTACCA